>JAUQVI010000076.1:7320-13117 GCA_039794885.1 Thermostichus sp. DG02_5_bins_236 | reverse complement strand
TCTGATCAGGCGTGGATATGAAGTAGATATTTATACTCGTAGGCTGAGTGGGCAAAGTAAGTTACTCCTGGTCAGACGGATCTGCCCTATGCCGCCTATGTGATGTTTAGTACTTCCCTCTGGCAGACCTTTGTGGAGGCGGTGACTGGGCCTATCCAAGCGGTGACTCAGGCTAAGCCAATGCTGACTCGAGTCAATTTCCCGCGGGAGGCGATCATCCTGGCCAAGTTGGGGGAGGTGGGGTTCAACTTTGCCATCAAGCTGATTTTGATCGTGGCCCTGTTTTGGGTGTATCGGATCCCTGTGGGGCCATCGGCTCTCTTGGCTCCTGTGGCTCTGATTCACCTGATCCTGCTGGGCACGATGGTGGGTACTTTGCTTTCCCCTTTGGGGGCACTGTATCAGGATGTCTCGAAAGGGATCACCTTGGTAACGGGCTTTTGGCTGTTTCTGACGCCGGTGGTGTATCCCGTTCCCACCAGTGGACGGCTGGAGATGCTGGTTAACCTTAACCCGGTTACGCCTTTGCTGGTGACCACCCGTGAGTTGGCGACGACTGGTATTTTGACACAAATCCCCAATTTCTGGTGGGTGAGTGGGTTGGTTTGGGTGGGCCTGTTGCTCACTTGGATCGGTTTCCGGTTGGCCATGCCCTATGTGATTGAGCGGGTCAGTTCTTGAAGATAACGAGGAGAAAAGAACAGCATGGTGGGATCCCTAGTGCGGCCCGGTCATTTAGCGGCTGAGAACTTTAGCCCGGAAGCCGTTGTCACTGCAGAAGGGGTGAGCAAAAAGTTTTGTCGGCAACTGCGGCGCTCCCTATGGTACGGGGTACAAGATATTGCCACGGATTTGGTTGGCGGATCCCGTCAGGGGGAGCGGCTCAGGCCTAAGGAGTTTTGGGCTTTGCAAGGGGTTAGCTTTCAGTTGTTGCCCGGGCAGGCCTTGGGACTGGTGGGATCCAACGGTGCCGGCAAAAGTACTCTCTTGCGCATCATCAGCGGCCTGATCAAGCCGGATCTGGGGCAGGTACGGGTGCGGGGGCGATTGGCTCCGTTGATTGCCTTGGGAGCAGGGTTTAATCCCATTTTGACGGGGCGAGAAAACATTTATGCCAATATGTCCATCCTTGGCCTTTCCACCCGAGAAATCGAGGCTCGCTTTGAGGCTGTGGTGGACTTTGCCGAAATTTGGGAGGCCATTGATGCCCCTGTGCAAACCTACAGTTCCGGTATGACGGCTCGCTTGGGGTTTGCCTGTGCGGTACACATTGAGCCAGAGATTCTTCTCATCGACGAGGTGCTCGCGGTGGGGGATGTGCGCTTTCGCATGAAATGTTATCAACGGTTGGCTCGCTTGCGGGATCAGGGCACAGCGTTTGTGTTGGTATCCCACAACCCGAATGCCATTCTGAATGTTTGTGAGCAATCGGTGTATCTGAAAAAGGGTCAGTTGGTGGCGGTTGGCCCGACTGAGCAGATTTTACGGCAGTACGAAGCGGATCTTAGTTTGGGAGATGACCAATCCACAACAGAGTTTTTGCGCTTGCCTGCCAAGGATCCCGACGAAAGTTTGGGTGTGGATATTACTGCTCTCGGTTTTCAAGATGGGGAGGGGAACTGGCAACGCCACCCCACAACCGGGGATCCGATCGTCCTGTGTGTGGAGGTGATCAGTCATCGACCGATCCAGCGGGCCAATGTTGGGGTGTTGATCTCAGCAGTAGCGGGAGAAACGGAGCGGGTGCTGACCTTAACCTGTGCAGCTGAGAATGAGTACCTGACTTTGCCTGTGGGTCGTTCCCGTGTTTTGATGTACCTGCCCAATATGGGGCTGTTGCCGGGGATCTACAATCTCAAGGTGTATGTGAAGGAGGGGGTTTCTTCGCTGGATATTGTGGAGTACTTTCGCTTTACGGTTCATCCTGGCCGGCTGGTGAGCCAATGCTTGTTTTATCAGCCGCGCTCTTGGCAGGTGATCCCAGGTTCTCTGCCATAAGCCTTAAACAGTCATGAACAGGTGGGAAGTCCTGTGATTCGATCACGTAGCAAGTCCTCCAGAAGAAAACCCACGGGCAAAATCCGGTGGGACTGGAATCGGTTTCCAGGTGTTGAGATCCAAAAAAGCCCCCACTTGCTCTGCCGTGGCCACCAGGGATCCCTCCACTTCAAACTCGGCGGAGATATACCACTTCATGGGGGAGACTTTGGGAAGCCACATGCGCCCGATCACGGGATCGAACAGCCGCACAGGCCGTCGATAGTCAATTTCTGTCCGTCGCAGCACCGGGGTGTACCCTTGGGCCAGCTGTCCTTGCAAGGGGAAATGGGCATCCAGTAGCGCCAGGCGCAAATCCTCTAACCAACGCAGGTAGACGAGGTTGCTCACCACCCCCGCGTAGTCGGTATCGTAGGTTTTGACTTGAATGGACAAACAGACCTGAAAGGGATGTGTCATGGAGGGTTGCCTATCCTTGGCTGTCAACCAGAACCCAGTATCAGGAGAGATCAGTCCACAGCCCGAATCTCGCCACTGCTGAGGCGCTCCACAATCGACTCCAATAACTCGTGTTCTTCCGGAGAGATCTCTTGATCGGCAGTAATGGCATTAAGGATTTGTTGTTGTTCGGCACGGGTTAAAACCTTATCCGCCAGTGCCCGGTTGATCAGCGCCTTTAGTTCACTTATCTCCACCGTTTTTCTCCTGGTGCTTGTGGGACAGGGATCCGATAATTTCCATGATAGGGTTCCAAAATAGTTATATAGCGGACGGCAGCTTGTTGCTCAGTAAGCGGTAGATTTGTGGAACAACAGACAAAACAACCAACAGCACAACCGGTTGGGGTCATTGGAGGCGGCCAGTTGGCCCAAATGATGGGTTGGGCTGCCCGCCGGTTGGGGATCCCTTGGGTGGTCCAAGCGGCTTCTCCAGCCGATCCGGCGGTGGCAGTGGCAGAGGAAATAATCTGGGGAGCAGTTACGGATGTGGCGGCAACAGCCCGGTTGCTGGAGCGATGCTCTGTGGTCACCTTTGAAAATGAGTTCATTCCTCTTGCTCAGCTCTTGCCCCTAGACCCAGAGGGATGCCGGTTCCGCCCCAGCCTCGATACTCTCAAGCCGCTGCTGGATAAAGGGGAGCAACGGGAGTTTTTGTCTCACTTGGGATTACCTGTGCCTGGGTTTCAACTCCTGCCAGACTCTGCTGGGAGGGCAGATCTTGCAAATTTAGATCCCCTTGTTGATCGCCTCAACCGTTTTCCGGTTGTGCTCAAACAACGGCGACATGGCTACGATGGCCAAGGTACCCAGATCCTCCACCACTCGCAGGCTTTGCAGCAAGCTCTGCAAAAACAATCAGGGATCCCCTTACTTTTGGAAGAATGGATCCCGTTTGAGCGGGAGTTGGCGGTTGTGATAGCCAGGAGCATGGTTGGGGAGATCCAGGTTTACCCGGTAGCGGAAACGCTGCAGGTAGAACAAATCTGCCGGCGAGTAATCGTCCCTGCGCGCATTCCCCAATCGGTTGCTAGCAAAGTACAAGAGAT
This sequence comes from Thermostichus sp. DG02_5_bins_236, assembly GCA_039794885.1. Lineage (GTDB taxonomy): Bacteria > Cyanobacteriota > Cyanobacteriia > Thermostichales > Thermostichaceae > Thermostichus. Next base: position 9,573 of record JAUQVI010000076.1, on the reverse strand, counting down.
GGCCGCCCATCTGATGGAGAAGCTACAGGCGGTTGGGGTTTTTGGCTTGGAGCTGTTTTGGGTGCCGGAGGAACACCCCAAAGCCGGGATTTGGATCAACGAACTTTCGCCACGGGTTCACAACTCCGGTCACTACACCTTGGATGCCTGTTTAACTTCTCAATTCGAGCAGCACCTAAGGGCGATCACCGGCCAGCCTCTAGGGGATCCCGCCCTCAAGTGCGGGGGGGCAGTGATGGTGAATCTGCTGGGCTACGAACATTCTCAGTCGGACTATGCCGAGAAGCGGACTGCACTGGCGCGGATCCCCAATGCTACCGTTCATTGGTACAACAAGACTCCAGCCCGTCCTGGCCGAAAACTGGGCCATGTTACCGTTTGCTTGCCTACAGCAGCCGATTTATCTCAGGCGGAAGCCTTGTCCGAGCGGATTGAATCTCTTTGGTATGAGCAGCCATGATGCAAGACCGGGATCCCTCTTTGTCTGCAGCAATCCAAGCTCTGATCGAGGCCATGCAACGGCGGGATGTCCCCGCAGTGGCACAACAGGTGAATGGTTTATCCCCTTCCGAACGATCCAAGATATTGACCCCTGCTCTGGAGCATCTTTCGGAGATGGATCCCGCCAGTGCCCAGTGGTTTGTCCGCTATTTGATGGATCCGCGGGCCAAAAGACAACTGCAAGAAGGGATCCTCAAGGCTGCTCACGAATATCTCCAGGAAGCAGGGTTTGTAGCAGGAACTGACTATGAAATTAAGGAGGGTATCCTCAGTATCAGTCGCAAAGCCCTACCCTATGCTGCCCCTGATGATGATCCGTTTGGGCAACTGTTACTAGCCGAATTTTGCGAATTGCGAGATTGAACTTGGATAGCACTGCTGCCTATGGTTTGGAAGTGCTCGGTGGTACTGCAACCCTACCCCAATTGTTGCAGCTAGATTGGCTCTGCTTTGGCGGCTATTGGGGAGAGCAGAGTTATCGAACCGAGTTGGAGCGGCCTAGCAGCATTGTTCTAGGAGCTTTCCTAGAAGAGGAGGCATTAAAACCCAGTTCCTCTGGTAGAAATTTGATAGGATTTGGCATTCTTTGGCATATTGAAGATGAAGCTCACATCATCTCTCTGGCAGTTCATCCTGAACATCAGAGACGAGGCTTGGGTAGAAGAATCTTGCTGGAGCTTCTGAATCAAGCTAGAAACTTGGGTTGTGCTTGGGCAACACTGGAAGTGAAAGCCTCCAATCGAGCGGCCCTTCATCTCTACGAGTCAGTCGGGTTTCAAAAGTTGGGAGAACGCAAAGGCTATTACAACGGTGAAGATGCCTGGGTGTATTGGAAGAAACCCATCTAGATTACAGTCCTGTTGAAGAACCTATCGAGAAGCAACCTGCTGAACGGCCTCATGCATTGGGACTGGGAAAAGACGAGCCTCCTCCACTGCAATCTGAACACGGGATCCAATTGGTATCACCTCTTGTGTTAGCGCATGTAGCTCCTTTCCAGCGTCAGTCATCAGGCAATAGCGATACTCCCGTCCCAAAAACTGCCGATCTCGAATGGTGATCTCCCCATTTGGATCCGGATACAGCTGTAAGTCCTCCTGCCGCACCATCAATTCTCCCCGGTGGAGTTCAGTATCCAGAGGAGCTTTCAAAACTCGCATGGGAACCCGCAGGAAATCCCCAACTTGCCAGCCTTGAGCCTGGCGCTCGCAGGCTAAAAAATTGGCTTGGGTAATAAACTCTGCCACAAAGCGGGTGGCCGGCTCCCGATAGATTTCCTCCGGGGATCCCCACTGTTCAATGCGCCCCTCCCTCATCACCGCCACCCAATCAGAAAGGCAAAGGGCTTCCTCTTGATCATGGGTCACGAAAATGGCAGAGGTCTGAGTTTCCTTGAGGATTCTACGAATTTCTTCCCGTAGGTAGTGGCGCACCTGCACATCCAGGTTGCTCAAGGGCTCATCCAATAAAATCAGACTAGGACTTGGGGCGAGAGCACGGGCCAAAGCCACCCGTTGTTGCTGCCCTCCCGACAGCTCATGAGGATACCGATGGGCATAATCTTCTAAGCCCACCAATCTCAAGACTTCATAGGCGCGGTCGCTGGCTTCTTGATAACTCTCGGAGGAACCCCATTTGCTGGCGAGTTTGGGGCCATTCACGCCAGTGGGCCGGAGGCCATTCACGCCAGTGGGCCGGAGGCCATTCACGCCAGTGGGCCGGAGGCCATTCACGCCAGTGGGCCGGAGGCCA
>JAUQVI010000076.1:0-7220 GCA_039794885.1 Thermostichus sp. DG02_5_bins_236 | reverse complement strand
GGCCATTCACGCCAGTGGGCCGGAGGCCATTCACGCCAGTGGGCCGGAGGCCATTCACGCCAGTGGGCCGGAGGCCATTCACGCCAGTGGGCCGGAGGCCAAACATCACATTCGCTAACACATCCAAGTGGGGGAAAAGAGCAAAATCCTGAAACACCAAGCCCACCCCCCGCTGCTCCGGTGGGATCCACTGCCCATCCCCCGCCACAACCCGGTTGCCCAAAACAATCCGCCCGGCATCCGGTCGCTCAAAACCAGCAATGGTGCGCAGTAAGGTGGTCTTGCCGCAGCCCGATGGGCCAACAATGCCGAGCAAGTCCCCCTGAGGCAGATGAAACGTCACCTCTCTTAAGACCAGCTGTTGCTGACCCGGAAACCCTTTGCTAACGTCATCCAGCTGGAGAATGTAAGGGGAATCTGGGCAAGCAGCAGAAGGCCTTGAGGTAGAGAGAAATTCGACCATAGTCTGAGAGAAGAAAGGCAGGGAAGTTGTTGCAAAAGATTTTCACTACAGTGCACTTTAGCATACCCTCAGCTCATCTCTGCTGTCTCCCCTCGCTAGGGAGGAAGCAAGGTTCCCTGCTCGGCTCGGTACAGATGGATACAGGTAAATAACAGATAGATAGCTACATAGATACTCAAACAGAGAGTTGAATCAGAGGGCTAGAAGATCGGTGTTACACTTATTAACGAAGTTTCTCAGGCTTTGGTGGCGCTAACCTTTGCTCAGCGCATCCCGAAGTCTAATTCTGATGAGTTTTGATACAAAGAATCCCCAGCGTGCCCTGATTACAGGTGCTAGCCGTGGAATTGGCAGAGCCGTAGCTTTGACCCTAGCCAGAGAGGGAATATCCGTTATTCTGGTGGCTCGTTCCCAGGCTGACTTGCTGGCTGTGCAGGCACAAATTCAGTCTGAAGGAGGCAAAGCGGAAATTTTCCCCATTGACCTAGCCGATCTTTCGGTTCTGCCTCAGCAACTGCAAAGCCTACTGAATCGATTTGGCCCTTGTGATGTCTTGATCAATAATGCGGGTATGGCTCATGTTGGCCCCCTGGCTACCTTATCTCTATGCGATTGGCAGCGGGTGATTGACCTGAACCTGACAGCGGCCTTTCTCTGTGCCCAAGCGGTACTTCCCGGTATGCGTCAGCAGCGCTCCGGCACCATTATCAATGTCGTCTCCATTGCCGGCAAGCGCGCCTTTCCCAACTGGGGGGCCTACTGTGCCAGTAAGTTTGGCCTGATGGGTTTCTCCCAAGCTTTGGCCGAAGAGGAGCGACAGTATGGCATCCGGGTTACTAGCCTTTGCCCCGGCTCCGTCGATACCCCTCTTTGGGATACGGACACGGTGGCCGTCAACTTCGACCGCTCCAAGATGCTCTCACCCGAATGGGTAGCTGATTTGATTGCTTACATCCTGCGCCTCCCTTCAGGTGCGGTGGTGGAAGATCTCACCCTCATGCCTGCTGTTGGAGCCTTTTAGGCTTGATCGGCTGGGGGTTTCCCTGTCTTGAATTTCTTCAATTTCTTCCTCTTGCACGCAGGCTTTGTTTAACAAGGACTACACTCTTATGACCCTTGCGCAATCTGGATCCGGTTCACAGTCTCGCCTGAACGACAAAAACAGTCTCAAATCTCGCGTGGTACGGGATCTATCCAATTTTGCAGACGAAGAGCTTGGTAGCACAGATGTTCCGGATGCGGCCATGATAGCTGCGGTGGAGACGCTGCTGCGGGGTATTGGCGAGGATCTGCAGCGGGAAGGTTTGGAAAAAACCCCACAACGGGTGGCCCTTGCCCTGAAGTTTTTAACCAGTGGCTACCGGCAATCCTTAGATGAGTTGATCAACGGGGCCATTTTTGATGTTGGCCACGATGAAATGGTGCTGGTACGGGACATCTCCATGTTCAGCCTCTGTGAGCACCACATGCTGCCCTTTATCGGTAAGGCTCATGTGGCTTATATTCCCAAACAAAAGGTGGTCGGCCTGAGCAAAATTGCTCGCATTGTGGAGATGTATTCCCGCCGTCTGCAGGTGCAGGAACGCTTAACTCGACAGGTGGCAGAAGCCCTAATGGAGGTGTTAGACCCGCATGGAGTGGGGGTAGTGATGGAAGCCAGCCACATGTGTATGGTGATGCGCGGTGTGCAAAAGCCTGGCTCCTGGACGGTGACCAGCTCCATGGTGGGTGTGTTTCAGGAGGATCCCCGCACTCGTGAAGAATTTCTCAGTTTGATTCGCCATCCAGCCAGCTTCTAGCAGGGCTTGAGGGTACTGTCTGCAAAGCATTGCATCAGTAAGGGTTAAGCTTGTCGCCGGACTGGGAATCCTAGCGTAAGATCGACGCAAATTCTGCCGGAAGCGAGGCCCGTTATGAGTGAAGTCAGCCCCGAGAGCCAATTCCCCACTGACTTAGACTCCGACTGGAAACCCCCCACCCCCCCCGTGATGCAGCGCCCTCCGCGTCCAGCTGCCTACACGCCGAAAGCGGAGCCACCCACTCAACTGGATCCGGTGATGGGTTCAGGGGCAGCTGTGCCGCAGGATGCGGTTCGTGCGGGGGCGATCATGGGTCGTCCCATTCCTCCGGGTGTGGTTGCGGCACCCCCACAAGTGCCGATGCCTGCTCCTGCTTCCAAGCCTGCACCTAGTGCTGCTCCTCCTGCAGCCACGCCCTTTGCTCCCCCGGCTCGCCCAACGGCTGCTGGACGGATCCCGATGATGCCGGCAACACCTCGCGGTGCTGGAGCGCCCTCCTCAGGATTGACACTGCGCCAGTTGGTGCAAGAGGCTTACGATAATGGCTATTCCGACATTCACTTGGGGGTGGGGGAAGTCCCTCGGTTTCGGGATCGGGGGCAAATGCTTCTGACCAACTACCCTGTCACCACCACTGAGATGTTCTATGGCTGGTTGCGGGAAAGCTTGCCCGAGAGCCAAATCCGCCAGTTTGAGGAATGCCTAGAGCTGGATACGGCTATTCAATACGAGAGCATGGTGCGTTGCCGGGTCAACTGCTTCGTTTCCCTGCTCGGCCCTGCCATGGTGATGCGTTTGATCCCACTGAAAATTTTGACCCTAGAGCAGTTGCGGGCACCGGAGGTTTTGAAGCATATCTCCGAAGAGCACAAAGGTTTGGTGCTGGTGACTGGCCCAACGGGATCCGGTAAGTCCACAACCCTGGCAGCCATGGTGGACTACATTAACTCCAGCTTTCCCAAACACATCATCTCCATCGAAGACCCGGTGGAATTTGTCCATCAAAGTAAGAAATCTATGATCCGGCAGCGGGAAGTCGGGATCCATACGCTGGAATTTGCCAATGCCCTCAAGGCCTCTCTACGGGAGGATCCGGATGTAATCCTGATTGGGGAGATGCGGGATCGAGAAACTGTGGATACTGCCCTGAAAGCCGGTCAAACCGGTCACTTAGTCTTTGGAACCCTGCACACCAACAGTGCCGTTCGCACGATCGAGCGTTTGCTGGGGATTTATGGCCCAGAAGAACAGGAGCCGATGCGTTTGCAGTTGTCGGAAACCTTGGTGGCGATTATTGCCCAAACTTTGGTGCGAACCACCGATGGCAAACGAGCTGCTGCCCACGAGATCCTGCGCAATACGGATGCCATTCGTGACTACATCAAGCGGGGTGCGGTGGATGAAATCGAGGAGCTGATCGCCGACGGCTCCTATGAAGGAATGTGTACGATGAACCAGTCTTTGTTTAACCTTTACCAAGAGGGGCGCATTACCGAAGAGGTGTGTCTGGATGCTGCTCCCCGTCGCAATGAGATGGCGCAATGGCTGCGGGGCCGGATTTGACCGCGATCTAACTTGCATCGCAAGGGAGCCTTAGGTTAGGTAAAGATCGCTTGAGGGAATCCCCGCCCTATCTTAAACTGAGAGCAACTGGCAGTGCTGGCTGGGCTAGGCTGCGTTTTCATTCATTCAGATTTAGATAAAGCTAGAAAACAGGAGAACCCCTACGGTGAGCGTGATCAACCAGATCATCGAGAGCGCGGATGACCAACTGCGTTATCTCTCGGTCAGCGAACTTCAAGCTGTCAAAGACTATATGACCACTGGCGAAAAGCGCTTGCAAATCGCTCAGGTGCTGACAGAGAACAAAAAGCGCATCATCGACCAAGCACAAAAGCAACTGTTCAGCAAGCGGCCCGAATATGTGCAGCCCGGTGGCAACGCCTATGGCGACAAGCGCTACAACCAGTGCTTGCGGGATTACGACTGGTACTTGCGTCTGGTAACTTATGGCATTATTGCCGGTAGCAAGGAGCCGATTGAGTCGATTGGCCTGGTTGGGGTGCGGGAGATGTACAACGCCCTGAATGTACCCATCCCCGGTATGATCGATGCGATTGTGTTCTTGAAGGAAGCTGCCCTCAGTTTGTTAGAACCGGCCTCGGCTGCGGAAGCTGCCCCCTACTTCGACTACATCATCAACGCGATGGGATAAGTTCTCGGGGCAGTGCATTCACCCCCTTGGAAATCTTGGGCCTGCCTTTCAAGGCAGGTTTTTTGCTGAGAAAATCCATGTCCTATAGGGATCCCAGAGCATTGCGGGCATGAATAGCCACCTGTTCCTGCGGATCTTGGGCCAGACGAGTCAATCCAGGGCGGGCGGCTTCTGTGCCCAATCTGCCTAGGGCAATACAGATGCGATAGCGCAATTGCCAATCATCTGAATCGATTAAGGGATCCAAAAAGGGAATGGCACGGGGATCCCCCAAATCCCCGAGAGCAGCAGCGGCTGCTGTTGAGATCAGCTCACTGTCCCCCTGCAGGGCTTGTACCAAGGTATCGAAGGCATCCGGATTGCCCAGCTCCCCCAGTGCCGCCACAATACTGAACTGCACCAGCCATTCCTTTTCTCGCTGATAAGCCACCAACAAATCGGCCAGGGCTTGCGGTTGTTTCAGATCTCCCAAAGCTGCCGCCGCCGCTGCCCGCACATCAAATTCCGGATCCTGCTCAAGAGCTTGGCGTAGGATCGGCAAAATGGGGGCGGGATCCACTCCAGAGACGGTGCCCATTTGGCTAATGGCGGCGTAACGCACACGGGCATTTTCATCGGTGACAGCCCGATGCAGCAGCGCCAGAGTTTCTTCCCCAGGTAATTGCCGGGCCAAATTGACCGCGCGCAGCCGATCCCCTAAATCTTGAGAGTTCAGCAACTCCAGTAGATCCAGTAGCGTTGGGGGATCCCCAGCGTTTGCTTCCATAGCCATTTCCTCCCAACGACATTCTGCAGCAATAGCAAAGGCCGAAAGGCCAGTGTTATCATCTGTAAGCAGTGCATCACTCTCTCGATCTTATGGCCTTATTGCAGCAAGAGAAGCAGGAGATCATCGACGGCTACCAGCTTCATGAAACCGACACTGGTTCTGCCGATGTTCAGGTAGCTCTGCTGACCAACCGCATCAACCAAATTTCTCAGCACCTCCAAAAAAACCCGAAAGATTTCAACTCCCGCCGCGGCTTGTTGATGATGATCGGTCGCCGCAAACGGTTGCTCAGCTACATTGCTAAGCACTCTCCCGATCGCTTCCGGGCCTTGACCGAACGGCTCAACATCCGGGTGAGAAAGTAAGCGCGCCACCAGAGAGCTATTCTTGTGAGTCAATGTGAGTAAACCTGTGGGCAAATCCAGCCGCTACTCCTCCAAGGTCTCTTCTAAAGCCTCCCGTCGCCGCTCTGCCCCCAGTCCAGCTTCTGCTCCGGTGGAGAAGGAGCCGTTAGTCCCCATCCCACCCGAGGTCAGCCGCCGTATGGTGCGTCGGGTGCTGATTTTTTGCGGGATCCCTTCTGGGATTGGGTTGAGCAGCTTCTTTATTAACTACTACCTCCTGGTCAACCATGTGGTGGCTTTGCCCAGCTATTTCACCCTAGTCGAGTCGCTGGCTTGCTTCGGCTTGGGTTTTTTGGGCATTAGCTACGGTGTGCTTTCTGCATCTTGGGATCCGGAGCCGGGATCCCTGCTCGGTATTGGGGAATTTCGACGGAATCTCGGCAATACTCTCAAACAGCGGCAAGCATCCGCTGTCCCCCCCGCATCTTCCGACTCTGGAGACCCTTGATCATGATTGTGGTGATGAAAAGTGGCAGCCCAACGGAGGAGATTGAGCAGCTCAGCCAGCAATTTTCTCAAATGGGCCTGACCCCAGAAAAGATTGTGGGCAAAGACAAGGTGGTGATTGGCTTGGTGGGGGATACCGCTAGTCTGGATGAGCTGGAGATTCAGCAGTACAGCCCCTTCATCGAGCAGGTGTTGCGGGTGGGGAAAAAATTTAAGCGGGCCAGTCTCGACTATCGCCACGGCGCACACACCACAGTCACCGTTCAAACTCCAAATGGGCCAGTGCCCTTTGGTTATCATGAGCCGGTAGCGATCATGGCAGGGCCTTGCTCGGTGGAAAACGAAGAGATGATCGTGGCCACTGCCCATCATGTTGCGGCGGTAGGGGCCACGTTTTTGCGGGGGGGAGCTTACAAGCCACGCACCTCTCCTTACGACTTTCAGGGCCATGGGGAAAGTGCCCTGGAGTTGCTAGCAGCAGCCCGAGAAGCTTCCGGCCTCGGGATCATCACCGAAGTTATGGATACTGTCGATGTGGAACGGGTGGCGGCGGTGGCGGATATCCTGCAGGTGGGGGCCCGCAACATGCAAAACTTTGCCCTCCTTAAAAAGGTGGGATCCCAGCCCAAGCCTGTACTCTTGAAGCGAGGTCCGGCAGCAACCATTACAGAGTGGCTCATGGCTGCTGAGTACATTCTGGCGGCAGGCAATCCCAATGTGTTGCTGTGTGAGCGGGGCATCCGCACCTTCGACAGTCAGTACACGCGCAATACTCTCGATGTCTCGGCGATTCCTGTGTTGCGTTCCCTCACCCATTTGCCGATTGTGGTGGATCCCAGTCATGGCACCGGCAAATCGGAATTCGTGCCGGCCATGAGTAAAGCCGCCTTGGCTGCCGGAGCCGATGGTTTCCTAATCGAGGTACATCCCAACCCCGCCAAAGCCCTCTCTGATGGCCCTCAATCGTTGACCTTTCACCAATTCGATCAACTGATGACGGAGTTGGGTCGCTTGGGAGCAGCCTTGGGTCGCTGGCAGCCGCTTGCGGTCGCCGTCCCTAGGTAGGGGTTAGGGTGGGATGGGATCCCCTAAAGCTCAGCAAACCCTCGCAAGGGAATCTCCT
>JAUQVI010000075.1:0-13135 GCA_039794885.1 Thermostichus sp. DG02_5_bins_236 | reverse complement strand
AAATACAGCGACAGATAGGCTCCTCCCACAGCAGCCAAAAAGCTGCCCATCATAATGCACAAGGCTCGCACCTTGGATACCGAGATGGCCATGGCCCGCGCCGCTTCGGGGTTATCGCCAACAGCCCGCACAAACAAACCCCAACGGGTGGCCCGAAAAAACCAGTGCATCGCAACAGCCAGAAGAATCCCCAGCAACAGTAGGGGGTTGAGTTTTAGGGCCGCTCGAACGGCAGGGCTACTGCTCCAGTTGCCCAATTCAAAGGCAGGGAGTTGGGGAGCGACCGGCTGGATGAAGGGTTTACCCAAGTAAAAGGCCAGACCACTGCCGAAAATGATCATGGCAATGCCCACTGCCACATCATTGACCCGCGGTTGCTGCGCCAGAAAGGCATGGATAGCCCCTAAGGCCAAGCCGGCAAACCCGGCCACCAATACCCCCAGCCAAGGAGCTACGACTGTACCTGCCGTATCTTGAGTAAGGAAAGAAATGGCATAAGCACTCATCGCCCCCATCAACAGGGATCCCTCTAGGCCCAGGTTGATTTTGCCGCTTTTTTCCGTCAGACATTCCCCTAAGCTGACGAACAAAAAGGGAGCACTCCCCCGCAGTGTCCCTGCTACTACGGCCAGAGGTACCCCCCACCATCCCAATGCGTCTGTTGTCATGCCTGTTTCCATCTCCTTGCTGCTGGATGAGTTGCTTACGGATCAATAGATTTGGATAAGTGCTGGGCAAGAGAGCATCTGTAACGGGATCCCCAATGGAGTGCAGGCTGGGGAGTTGCTTCCGACAATCCAGCCTCATTAGGCTGTCTGCGAGGGTTCTCGATCCCGGAAAAAGTCGAAGCGCCCATACAGAGATTCGCTGTAGAGAATCAGCAGAAAGACAATCCCCTGAAATACCAGCACCGTGGCATCGGGCAGATTGTGGGAACGCTGCAAAATGCTGCCACTGGCCAGGATCCCCCCCAGTAGGATGGCCATCCCCACGGCCACAGCAGGATTTTGTCGAGCAATAAAGGCCACCAGAATACCGCTATAGCCGTAGCCCACACTCAAGGAGTCATTGGCCCGCCCGTGTACGGCTGCCACCTCGACCATTCCTGCCAACCCGGCACAGGATCCCGCCAAAAAGGTAATCAGCAAGGTCAATCGACCCACGGCAATGCCCACCATGCGGGCCACCTTTGGGTTGCCTCCCACCGTCCGTACCGAAAACCCCAGGGTGGTGCGCTGAATCAGCACATAGGCCATCAAACAGGCCACAATGCCATAGACCAAGCCAAAGTGAATGCGGGTACCGAACAATTGACCCAACCTGTTCGCTTCGTCAATGGCAAAGCTGGAGGGCTTGCTGAGAAAACTGGGATCCCGCAGCGGCCCTCCCACCAAATGGTTCATCAGGGCAATGGCAATGTAATTCATCAACAGGCTGCTGATGGTTTCGTTCACCCCCCGATAGTGGCGCAAGGCACCCACTGCCATGATCCACAGGCCGCCTGCCAGCATGCCCGCCAAGGCCATCAGGAACACCACCACTGCAGGGGGTAAGGATCCCGCCCAGAGGCCCATGGCCACAGCTGCCACCCCACCGATGACCAGTGCCCCCTCATTGCCGATGATCACCAAGCCCAGACGAGCCGGCAAGATGGTACAGAGGGAGGTCAACATCAAGGGAGCCGCCCGTTGCAGGGTGTTTTGCCAAGAAAACCAACTGCCAAAGGCAGCCCGGTAAATGGAGCCATAAACAGCAAAGGGGTTAGCCCCAGCCACTGCACAGAACAAACCAAAGAGCACCAGCGAGGCCAGCAATGCCACAAGGGGAAGCAGGATGGGCTCTAGACTAGAACGCCAACGCAGAGGAACCGAGGTGGAAACGGGGGAAGTGGTGGTTGCCATTAGCTGGAAGTGCTCCCGAGTACACCTTCCACCAGGTAATCCATGGATTCCAACTCAATGGCCCGCTGGCCATATTCCACACCCGAAGGTACTACCTCTTTGCCGGTGTTGTCCTTGAGGGGGCCTTTGTAAATCACCAGGGATCCCGCTTGCAGCTGGGCCAACGCTGCTTCTCCTGCTTTTTTGGCCTCATCACTGGCTGCGGGGCCCCAAGGGGAGGTCTTGATGAATTTTTCTTTGATACCCCCCCGAATTAGGTGAGGGATCCCGCCGTTCATCAGGGTCTTGCCCGCCTGAATATCTTCAGCAAACTGAGTGTACACACTCGTCCAGTTGTACTCAGCTCCTGTCAAATAGCCATTGGGGGCCAAAGCTGCCTGGCTGGTATTGTGGCCACAGCTCATCAAGCCGCGTCGTTCTGCCGTTTCGATGACGATCTTGGGACTATCCACATGGCAGGTGAGCACGTCAATGCCTTGGTCGGCCATGCTGTTGGCTGCCTCCGCCTCCTTGACGGGCAAGGCCCAATCTCCAGTGAAGATCAACTGGGTGGTGATGTCGGGGTTAACGCTCTTGGCCCCTAGGGTAAAGCTGTTGATGTTGCGCAGCACAATGGGAATGGGTTTGGCAGCAATAAACCCAAGACGGTTACTTTTTGTCATGGAGCCGGCCAGAACGCCATTAATGTAGTGGCCCTCATCTAGGTAACCGAAATAGGTGCCGACATTTTTGGGGTGTACCCCCTCAATGTAGAGACCACCCGCGTGGAAAAATTGCACCTCTGGATACTCTTGTGCCACCTTCAGGATGTGCGGATCGTAGTAACCAAAAGAAGTGGGAAAGAGCACCGTTGCCCCATCCTGCTCGATCATGGCCCGCATCGATTCTTCCACGGCCACTGTTTCCGGGACATTTTCTTCTTCGACGGTTTTTACCCAGTCCAACCCAGACAGGGCAACATTGGCCTCCGCGTGAGCTTGGTTCCAGCCAAAGTCATCTCTAGGGCCAACGTAAATAAAGCCGATGGTGATCTCCTTGTTTTGGGCCTGGGCACGCCACAGTTGTGAAGTCAAGGTAAAAGCAGCAGCGGCGGCACCAGTACGAATAATCTGCCGACGGGTGTAGAGATGGCAAAGCGGGGACTGACTCATTTTGGGCATCCTATGGGTGAAGGAACTTCCTACAGTGGGTTAAGGGCAGCGGACGGTGTGCGATTCTGACGCGGGTAGAGTGTGGTAAACCCGGTCTGCTGCTACTGGATTTAATGACCTCTATTCACAAGTTTTCGTAGCCTTAGCTACAATCTCCTGGATTCGAGGCCCTGATGCTGTCCTTGTCTGGGCAGAGGTTTCTGTCTGCCCTTGTTCCCTAAACGTTGCAAAGTATGAGTCTTCATCTGCAAGATGGTGTGGTTCTGGCTGGCCCAGAGCTGATTCCCCACCATTGCTCTCATTTTGAGGTTAATCAAGATACCCTTACCCGCATGGAACTGGGGGATCCGGCTCAAAGCCTAGAAAAAGGCACTTGGGTAATCCTGCCGGCTTTTACCAATAGCCACACCCACATGGGGGATAGTTGCCTGCCGGATGGGGCGACAGGAATGACCTTGGAAGAAGGGTTTTTTCGGCCCCATGGCTATAAATATCGAGAGTTGGCCAAGCAATCTCGGCAGCAACACCTAGATCACATTACCGCCCACCTCACCTACATGGCGGCCACCGGCACAATTCGGCACATTGATTTTCGCGAACAAGGGGTCTACGGCTGCCAACTGTTGCAGCAGGCTGCAGCCCAGACGGGGATCCACTCGGTGATCTTGGGCCAGTTTGACCAGCTGCCCTTCAACAGTGAGCAATTGCAACAAAACCGGGATCCCCTGAGCCCAGAGGCCTATCAAGAATTGCAAGACATTCTGGCGGTAGCGGATGGCTTTTCCGAGAGCACCCTGAACGACCTGACGGAACCGGCCTGGCGACAGATCCATCAGCTCACAGAACAGATGGGCAAACTGCGGGCCATCCACTGTCTGGAAAATGAGGGATACCGAGAGGTGAGTCTGGCCATCAGCGGACGGGGAGATTTGGAGCGAGCCCTTGATTTCTACCATCCCCATCTGGTGATTCACGCCACGGTAGCCAATGCAGCTGAAATTCAACTGCTCTCCCGGCATCGGGTCAATGTTGTCCTCAATCCACGGGCCAACGCCAACTTAGGCCTACCTTTGCCTCCGATTGCTCCCCTTTTGGCGAGTGAAGCCAATTTGCTGCTGGGCAGCGATAATGGACTTTTGAATAGCCCCAATCTTTTGGCGGAACTGGACTTCACCTATAAAGTGGCTAAAAGTCAATTTGGAGATGCAGTGCACCCTGATCCGGTAGAAATCCTAAAAATGGTTACCAGCAACATCCGCCATTTGCGGCCTCTGCTGGGATCCGATGTGTACGGCTACCTGGAGGTAGGGCTACCTGCTGATTTGGTAGTCCTGGATTTTACTCGCCCCCATTTGCAGGCCAGTCGCCATGTGATTGCATCTATCCTGACTCGGGTTACCCCGGCTGATGTGTTGATGACGATGCGGCAGGGAAAAGTCCTTTGGGGCGAACTTAGCCTTTGAACAAACCAGGGATCCAGTCAAAGTTGGCATGCACCCAGATGGGGAAACTCTAGCGATCTTCTCGTTCTTATTCTGTTACCGGCAGGGATCCCAAATCTGTTGAAGCTTGTATCGCCGCTTGCGTTAGTTGCAAAGTTTCCGCCTGCAATTGAGCCGGACTTGCCCAGGGATAGGCCAGATGTTGCACAACCAGTGGATCCGGGTTCAAGGGATCCCTGATGTCCAACCAATCCAACTGCTGGGGGGAATCCGGTTGAAGTTGTTGCAAAGTCAGCCACGGCTGAACATACGGCCAAAGTCTTGGGGGGAGAGCCTTCGCTTGGCCAGGAACTGCCGCATCAAAGCAAATCAGGTAATCCGACTTCCACAGATTGCAGGCTTGACACAGCGGCTGTAGATTGGCCGTGGTATTGGGGCCACCCCGACTGAGGGGAATGATGTGATCCTGCACAATCTTGGGTTGGCCATCAGGGGATCCCGTCTGCGCCCAAGGTTTACCACAGCAAGGACAGCAAGGGTACCACCGCAAAAGCTGCCAAAACTCTCCCGCCGCAATTTGCCCCGCTAAGTCGTAACTGCCCCGCTTTTCTCGAGCACGGGTAGCCCGCTGTTTTTGCCGCTCTCGAGCTGCACAGGTAGGGCAGGGATCCGGCTGAAACAAAAACGAATCCCCACATTGTGGACAGCGGTAAAAGCTTGACATAGTGCTCTGCTCTGGCTAGAGCGCTTGCTTGGCTTGCTCCAAAGTCTGCTCGAACACTTGCAGTGGCTGTGCACCCGAGAACGAAAAACCGTTCAGAGAGAAATAGGGAGTACCAGTAATGCCCAATTGGGAGGCCATGTCAATGTCCCGCTGAATGGAGCGCTCTGCCGCCCGACTGCGTCGATCTCGATTAAATTTTTCCACATTCAGACCCAACCTTTCGGCGGTGGCCACGTAAAACCCATCCCCAAGCTGCGACTGATTGGCAAACAGCTCATCGTGAAATTCCCAGAACTTGCCCTGACGTTGAGCCGCCCAAGCCGCACGAGCAGCAGGCATCGCCTCTGGGTGAATGCTGGTCAAGGGCAGGTGCTTATAGACCAAGGTCACGTCATCTCCATGATCCGCCATGAACTGCTTAAGAGTATCGTGGGCGCGGGCGCAGAAAGGACATTGAAAATCTGAAAACTCCACCAGCACCAACTTCAGGGAGTCGGAACCCATGCGGGGGGAATCCCCAATGACAGCGCGAGGATTGTCCCGCAACTGACGGCCAAACTCTTCCGAGAGCTGCTGCTGTTGCTGCTGTTGCTCTTCGTACTGACGCTGTTGATACTCCTGTACAGCCTCAAGAATCACCTTGGGGTTGTTTCGGATGATCTGCAAAACCTGTTCTTCCAGATCCGCCGGGCTGGCTGCTGCTGCCTGCAGGAAGGGTTGAGCCCCACTCCCCACCAAGAGCAAGCAGGCTAAACCGCACAAAAAGCCAACCTTGGCCAAGCCTTGTCCCCAAGCCCAAGAAACCTTTGAAAGCCAATTCATTGCAGAAAATCCAATGCAGAACATGCGTAGGCTCATAGCAGCCGAACCTAGCCTACTGCCAGATCCCGCCTGCGTCCATTCACTCCTTTGGGGGGATTCAGGAATTGGTGGCCTGCAAAAGCTGCTCCTTGATTCGCTGGAGTTGGCTAGCCCAACGGGGATCCGGGCCGGAAGCACTGCTTACCTCTGCAGTGGCACTGGCTCCACTTCCACCTTTGCCGCCACGGTTGCGCTGTTTTTTGCTAGGTGCGCGACTTTCTCCAGATTCCTTGGCTTCGGGAGCTGCCCCGGCGGCGCTAGAGTCCGTCTCTTCTCCCTTGTCTCGTGGTTGGGCGATTTCAATGCGCAGGCTGACCTCGCCAAAGCTATGGCCATTGAATTTTTCAATGTACTGCTCCGCTTGCTCCTGCGTGTTCACTGTTACAAAGCCGAAGCCGCGACATTTGCCTGTCTTTCGATCTCGAATCACCTTGGTGGAGATCACCTCACCCGCCGAGGTAAAGAGCTCCTCCAATGCCTGACGATCTACCTCTTCCGGTAGATTCCCGACATACAGACGAACAGACATGATGCAGTGAAGCTCCCTATCGAAATAACGAAAAGCCGAACAAGCGAGGTACCGAGTTCAAGGGGATCCAGCCCCGGAAAGCAAGAAATCCAGAACCCGGAAATTATTTTTACATCACAGCGTGACGCAAACGACAATCTTCGCAAATTATAAAGTCACTCTTTAATTTACCTCAACCTTGAGACCGAAAGGGGATGGGACTGCTGTGTTATCGGTTGTGTTGCCAGTTTTGAATAATCAATACACAATCCCACCGTGCTCCCATTCTTTTCCCATTCCTTCGTCGGCAGGGTGCTCCTGACAGACTTTCACTCCGCTGCGGCACCCGATGAAGCAAGTCTATGGCCCCCTATTTTATCCCATTCAGGCCATGGGTGAATTCGAGCCGAATAGGATCCCGATCCCAATTCTGGAGCTGTTCATGCTAAGCCGGTGCTGTTCAGCTGATCCCGATGCTGAAAGGGACGGGCCTGAGAACCTGTATAGTCTGCAACCCGTTGCCCCTTGCCCCGCAGCTGGTAGCGATAGGTCACCAACCCCTCCAATCCCACCGGCCCGCGAGGAGGTATTTTTTGGGTGCTAATACCCACTTCTGCCCCTAGCCCATAGCGAAACCCATCGGCAAAACGAGTGGAAGCATTGTGGAACACCCCGGCTGCATCCACCTCATCCAAGAATCGCTGGGCTGCTTCAGCATCCTCTGTTACAATCGCCTCCGTGTGCCGGGATCCGTACTGTTGAATGTGGGCAAGGGCGGCATCAAGAGAGTCCACCACCTTGATCGAGAGGATCAAATCTGCGTACTCGGTGCTCCAGTCTTCTTCGCTGGCAGGGAGCAAATCCGGCACCCATTCCCGACAAAGGGGATCCCCCCGCAACTCCACCTCTTTCTCGCGCAGGGTAGCCGTTACCATGGGCAGGAAAGTTGCAGCCACCTCCTGGTGAACCAAGAGGGTTTCAATGGCGTTACAAGCAGCAGGATATTGGGTTTTGCTATCCACCGTTAGATCCAAGGCCATCTGCAGATTGGCCGCTCGATCCACATACAGATGGCAAATCCCATCCGCATGACCGAGTACCGGGATATGGGTGTTGTCCATGACGTAGCGCACAAAGGCATTAGAACCACGGGGAATAATCAGATCCACCAGCCCCTCCAGTTGCAGCAGAGCTTGGATCTCTTCGCGGCTGGTGAGCAGTTGCAGGGATCCCTCTGGAAACTCCGGGATCCTCCTCAGCCCTTTCTGGATTGCCGCCATCAATGCCTGACAGGAGAGCAACGCCTCGGATCCCCCCTTCAGGAGGACGCTGTTGCCCGTTTTCACCGCCAAAGCCGCAATTTGCACCAATGCATCAGGCCGTGACTCAAAGATTACCCCCAAAACTCCCAGCGGATAGGTGCGCCGCTCCAGGACCAGTCCCTCATCCAACTCACGGATCAACAGCGGTCGCCCCACCGGATCCCCTAAGCGGATCACCTCGCGAACACCGGCTACAATTCCGGCCAGCTTATCGGCATCCAACTTCAGGCGAGCATAGGCCGATTGCGATAAGCTTCCCGCCTTCACCATCTCCTGGGCTCGGGCCAGATCCGCTTGGTTGGCAGCCAAAATGTCATCTTTATCCTGCAGCAGGGCGGTGGCGATCGCCTCTAGAGCCGCATTTTTGCTGGTGGTCGATAGAGTGGCCGTCCGTTGGGCAGCAGCCCGGGCCAAGCGAGCTTGTTGGGCAGTAGAGGCGGTTGCGGAGGGGTTGGGGCGATCGGTGGCAATGGTCATTAGGATGAGGCAGAAAAGGGTAACGGTAAAAGAGTTATCTTGAATGTGATCCGGAAAGCACCCTTAGGCAGCTCCCTATGCTAGGTTGGGCAAAGTCAAGCTGCGTCATTTGCAGCCTACCAAATTTGCATCCCATTCGTTGCGGCAACGGAATTCTCTCCTGTTTGCTTGTCTCAGTTTCGGGATGAAGACTTTAGGGAAAAACCTGACTCCTCGAGTATCCAGCCTTAACCTTTAGCACCGTGTCTTCCAGGAGAGCCGAATGAGAAAGCGTGGGTTTGTGGTCAGTGCAACAGCTGCTGTAGTGACGGCGGTGTCGCTTGTCGGTGTGCAGCTATCGATGCCCGGTTGGGCTGGGTTTCGCAGTGACCCTAAAGAGGTGGTGGACGAAGTTTGGCAAATCGTCAATCGGGAGTTTGTAGACGCTTCTTTCAATGCTCTGGATTGGGAAACCACTCGGCAAGAGCTGCTCAATCGGGAATATGCCACTCGGGAAGATGCCTATGCCGCTATTCGTGAAGCGTTGAAGGGCCTGAATGACCCCTACACCCGCTTTTTGGATCCCGAGCAATTTGCCAGTATGCAAATCGATACCTCCGGCGAGCTCACCGGGGTTGGGATCACGCTGGGCATGGATCAAGAGACGAATGAGCTGGTGGTGGTCTCCCCCATCGAAGACTCGCCTGCTGACCGAGCCGGAATCAAATCCAAAGATGTGATCGTCCGCATTGATGATAAATCTACCGAAGGCATGGACACCAATGCCGCTGTCAGTTTGATTCGGGGTGAGCCGGGATCCCGGGTGCGCCTGACGATCCGCCGCGAAGGGGAAGGGCTGAAGGTTTTTGACCTCGTGCGGGAGAAAATCGAGCTCGCCACCGTGCGCTACGAAATTCACGAAGAAAACGGCTTGCCAATTGGCTATATCCGTCTGACCCAGTTTTCTGGGAATGCCGCTGAGAAGATGCGCCAAGCCATCCGTGAGATGGAAAAGAAAGGGGTGATGGCTTATGTATTGGACCTACGGGCCAACCCAGGGGGGCTCCTTTACTCCAGTGCCGAAATCGCCCGTATGTGGATTGAACGGGGAAGTATTGTTTCAACGGTGAACCGGCAAGGGGAACAGGATCGTTTCAATGCCAATAACACCGCCCTCACCGACAAGCCCCTGGCCGTGTTGGTGGATGGTGGCTCTGCCAGCGCTAGCGAAATTCTCTCGGGGGCCTTACAGGATAACCGCCGTGCTGTGATCATTGGCACACAGACCTTTGGCAAGGGCTTGGTGCAGTCGGTGCATCCCCTCTCGGATGGGTCGGGATTGGCAGTTACTATTGCCCGCTATCGCACCCCCAACGGCACCGATATTGACCACAAAGGCATTACTCCTGACATTTTGGTGGAGCTTTCAGAAGAGGATCTGAATCGCCTCAGCCAGGATCGGGAACTGGTGGCTACCTTAGCCGACCCGCAATATGCTGCTGCCATTGAGGCCCTGCAGGTTCAGATCTCTGCCCGCCAGCAACAGGCCCAAGAGACCATTCGTTCCTCTTCTCTTTAGCTAATCGGCGGGAAGCCCCGCGCTCTCCCATTGGTACAGTCTGCCCGCAGGGATTAGGGGAGCGCGTCGGGATGTAGACCGTAGGTCGTGGGTAGCAAGCCAGGGGTGGCGAAGGGGGCGGCGATATTTTGTGGTGAGTAGCAGGTGTGCCTTGAGGTCTGAAACCGAGCGCCCGCTTGAAACGAAGTCATCCTTCACCGTGTACAGCCTCCCTGAGCTTGTTCAGCGTGTTTTCAGCCGCCACCGTGGAGCCTTTCAGGGATCCCCTAACCTGGCCAACATCGGTCAAGATTCCCTCACCAGCCAAAATAAGCAGAGCCTCTGCTTGTTCCTTTGTAAGCCTTATCACTACATCTTTTGCCATGCTTTTGATCAATCGGTGTATGCTGCAATCGTAGTACTGATTAATTAATCCCTGTGCAAACTGCCTATCAGTACTGATTGCAGCCAAATTACGAACAGCAATGTCAGAAGAAGCTCTCGCTGTATCGCAAAGCAGTTAGCCTAGGGACTACAGCTTGCTCGTAAAATATATGAAACGTTTTATAGTAGGCTCTTTGATACTGATTCCCTTATTGACATGAGTCGTTATTCCCTAGATATTCGTCGCAAAGTCGTCACTGCCTATCATCCCGGTCATACCTCAATCCGCAAACTGGCTCAACAATTTACGATGAGTCCTGCCACCGTTCAGAAATATCTTAATCAGTATCGGGACACACAAGACCTAACACCTCTTAAGCCCGGCCCCACTAAACCTGGAAAACTATTTCCTCATCGAGACTTTATCGTACAAATGGTGGAAGAGCATCCCGATTGGATGCTTCGTCAATATTGTAGCTACCTGCTGGATCATCATCAAACCTATTGCAGTATTGGAGGGATATATCAATTTCTGCAAAAGAAAAAACTCACTCTAAAAAAAGACCTTCCCTGGGAAGAAAGTTGCTGCAGAAGAAGGGCAGCAACAAAGATTAGATTATTGGAAAGGATTAGAGATATTCCGGTTGATAACTTATATTTATCAACGAAACAGGCTTCTGGGTCGGGATGAGCCGAGATGTAGCAAGAAGTTTATCTGAGAAAAAAGCACTCTGTCTCAGGCAGTTCTACAAGGGTCGAAAGATGACACTAATTGGAGTAATAAAGAAGGAAGAAATTGTCGCGATAGGACTTATCAAAGTCTCGATGAAGGGAAAAGACTTTTGGGATTTCCTAGAAATAGATCTAATTTCAAAATTAAGCAGCGGCGATGTAATTGTTATGGATAACCTAAGCAGTCATAAGATGGAAGGGATCAAAAATCTACTAGAAGAGAAAGGGGCAAGGATTGAATATCTATCGCCATACTGACCAGACTTTAATCTTATTGAGATGATGTGGTCAGTCATTAAGGCTTTTGTTTGCCGTTATTACACACAAGGAATGATAGCATTAGAGAAACTGGTGGAAATAGGCTTATATTTGATTGAGACTTCATCATTCAGCAACTGGCTTGCAAAGTGCTGCTACTGTGACAGCTAATAAATGAACAAGATGTATGTCACAGACTAGTAGGACAAGTTGGATTAGCCGGATTGATATTTTCTGGAAGACAATTCCGGAGTGTGAACCAAAGCATGGAATTAACTCAAGATGAGCAGGATCGGCAGTGGATGCGGCGCTGCCTAGAATTAGCCCAGCGGGCGCGTGGCCAGACATCCCCCAACCCCATGGTGGGAGCAGTGGTGGTTAAAGAAGGTCGGATGGTGGGTGAAGGTTTCCACCCACGGCCAGGAGAGCCGCATGCAGAGGTCTTTGCTTTGCGAGCAGCGGGGCCAGAAGCGGCAGGAGCAACTCTTTACGTCAATCTGGAGCCGTGTAGTCACTTTGGTCGTACGCCACCCTGTGCTGATGCCTTGATTGCAGCAGGTGTAGCGCGAGTCGTGGCGGGCATGATTGATCCCAACCCCAAAGTAGCTGGGCGCGGGCTAGCCAAGTTACGGGCTGCCGGCATTGCCGTTACGGTGGGAGTAGAAGAAGCAGCCTGCCAGGCACTCAATGAAGCCTTTGTTTACAGCATCACCCACCAAAAGCCGCTGGGGATTCTCAAATACGCCATGACGCTGGATGGCAAAATCGCCACCCCAACCGGCCATAGCACTTGGGTAACCTCACCTGCTGCTCGGCAAGTGGTTCACCAACTGCGGGCGGGCTGCGATGCAGTGGTGGTGGGGGGTAATACGGTGCGGCAGGATAACCCACTACTGACTAGCCATGGGCAGGGGCACAATCCCCGCCGTGTGGTTATGAGCCGTCGGCTAGATCTGCCTGTGGAAGCTCAGCTTTGGCAGACCGACGTAGCACTGACTACAGTTTTCACGGAAATAGGGGCTAACCCCAATATTCACAGGCAGTTGCAGGAACAGGGGGTGGAAGTCCTAGAGCTACCCCAGCTAACCCCTGCCACAGTGATGGCCAATTTGCACCAGTGGGGTGCTCTGTCAGTACTCTGGGAATGCGGTGGTAGATTGGCAGCGCAGGCAATTGCCGATGGTTCTATTCAGAAAGTGCTTGCCTTTATTGCCCCCAAAATCATCGGTGGCACTGCCGCCTTCTCGCCTGTTGGGGAACTGGGCTTGACCAAGATGACGGAAGCTATTCCCCTGAAGCGGGTTTGCTGGCGAGCGATCGGCGAGGATCTGCTGATTGAGGGCTACCTACCCCAAATAACCAACACCCCCTAACCTACTCTCCACGACAACAGTGGGCAGGCACTATCCGTCTTCTGCGCTTACAGATTGTCTGCCAAGTTACAACGTCAGGGATCCCACCTGTTCTTCCAACAACCGGGCCAGATCTTGTAAGAAAGCCGCCGCATGCGCCCCGTAGATGACGCGGTGATCACAGGTGAGGTTCACTTGCATCTGGGAGCGAATGGCAATTGCCTTTTCGGGGGTAGCCACCACGCTGGGACGAGAGGCACCCACCGCCAAGATGGCCCCTTGATTGGGGGGCAAAATGGCATCGAAGCGATCCACCCCAAACATGCCCAAATTGGAAAGGGTAAAGGTGCCGCTGTTGTACTCTTCCGGTTGCAACTGTTTTTGTCGCGCCCGCTCCACCAGATCTTTCCAACGCCGGGAAATCTCGTATAAATCCAGCCGGTTTGCCTGTTTCAGCACAGGAGTAATCAGCCCGCCATCTTCCAT
>JAUQVI010000074.1:0-13148 GCA_039794885.1 Thermostichus sp. DG02_5_bins_236 | reverse complement strand
TCAGCTTCCATCGCCTTGGCCAGCTCTTCTAGCAGAGAGGCATCTTCTCCGACCCTATCCAGAAATTCAGCAGCAGCTTGAGTGCTCATATTGAAGACCCAATAAACGAACAAGAACAATCTATCATCAAACAGTCGCAACCAATTGTTAAGAATTGCTAGGGCTTCTTCACCTGGGGATCCCAATAAGCTGTCTTTTCAACGCAATTTCAGCTGCTGCCGAGGTAAACTGATAAGGCTTACCCCTTGGGTTTTGGAAAGGGGAAAGGCGGCTTAGGGCCAGGGATCAGGAGAAACCCTTCTAGGGAGACAGATCCGGATTGGGGTCACCCTACTAGCCACAGGCTCCAATTCCTCTTCACTCAGTTCAGCCCTTGCTTCTGCTTGACACTTTTGAACTTCTGTCCACAGTTTGTCTGGAGTAATTTCAAGTCCCTTGCGAATGGCTGGCTGAGCCACAGCTGCGCGGTTATCCTCAGCTTCTATGGCCTGAGCCAGTTTATCTTTATTCATCAATGCTTCGTCTTCAGCAACTTTTTCGAGAAATGCGCTAACAGCCTCCATGCTCAGGATCTTCACTCCAGGATTGAAATAAGATGCTATGTCCAAAAAAGAGCGGCTTGGACAATGGATATCACTAGGCCGCTCCAAAAGATATCTGCTAGAGATATCTGCTAGTTCAGACGCTACCTATTTAGGTAGAAAATATTCACCACTTGGGCTTAGGAACCTTGGGCAAGGGGAAGGGGATTGTGAGCGTTGGCCCTAAGAAGCCCCCTGCAACAGATTCAAGCTCTTCATCACTCAATTCAGTACCCGCTTCTGCCTGCCGCTTTTGAACTTCTTCCCAAAGCTCATCTGCGGTAACGTCATAGCCTTTGCTAATGGCTAGCTGAGCTACAGCGGCTCGATCATCCTCAGCTTCCATCGCTTGCGCTAGCTCACCCATCAAAGCCTCATCCTCTGCGACCTTCTTGAGAAAGTCACTGACAGCTTCTGCACTCATAATAAAAACCTCGGGCTAGCCTACGAGTGAACTATAACACTAGCAACCCAATTTCAGTCAAAGGAAAGGTTAAGAAACTTTCGTGATCTAGGCCTCAATACATGTCCAGTAAAATTTATCTACAGAATCTACAACTCCGTAGTATTGTGACTGGTTCGTTTAGTTCAGAAGCCTGTCTTAAATGAAATGCTCAAGAAGAGATGGTTCCTGTCAATCACAGCTTCATTAAGGCTTTATGTAACTAGATGTTTCCTTTGCTGTTGACATGTTAGTATCAAGCAGCACTGTATCAAATACTCATGAGTTGACTAAGAGGTTGCTTGAGCCTCTATACTCTTTCGAGCATTAGCAGAGATTGTGAACTTCCTAATCCTTTTTTAGGGCTGTATCGAATTTATCGTTCTAGTAAGGCAGGAAAGATTTGTTAAAGATGCGCGATGTTCTGACTTTTGCTCGGGGATCCCAGTTCTTGGCCGTAAATGGCAACGACCAGATTTGCTATGCTGTGCAGCCATTAATACAGGCACTGTTGCAGGATTTTGTAGATACCCATGACTTGGGGCTTTCCATACAGCGGGGACTACAGGTGCAACCGGAGGTAGCTGAGGCCCTGTTCGATATTGATCTAGACTCGCCGGAGCCCTTCTCCCTCAAGCCGCAGTTCTTATTCCCGGAAACGAACCCCCTGCTAGGTCTTTTCTTTAGCAATACCCGGATCCCGTCTTTTTTGCGTAGAGAGGGGCAAGAGGCCATTGAGGATGAGGCCATCTTACCGGCGATTCATCAGTTGTTGGCACAGTGTGGTCGTGGCACCCAAACCCGTCAACAGATTCTTGAGCAGGTGCCAGAAGAGGTTCATCCCCTTTTGGAAAAGCTAATCGCCTCTCAAGTCTTGGTGGAACAACCCTACGCTCCTGTTGCAGCTCCTTTGGGATCGAGCGGGGTTTATCGCCTACAACATGCCGCACTCCTCTACCGCTCGGGCACTACAGGTATTTTGGTGGATCCACAGTTTCACTCCAACTATGGCCGGGAAGGACTCAAAGGAGATATCTCCCGCGCCATGGTGGAAGGTCAAGTGAATGCCATACTCATTTCCCACAGTCATTATGACCACTGGCATTATCCAACCCTGATGATGTTCCCTGCGGATATCCCGGTGATTGTGCCCAAGGTACCTCGGCCCAGCTTGATGTGCGAAGACATGGAAGGACGCTTGCGCGGTCTGGGGTTTGAGCAGGTCATCGCGGTAGATTGGTATGCTGACCCGATTCGCATTGGGGATATTGATGTGCATGTGCTGCCGTTCTACGGAGAGCAACCCTTGGTGCCCCGATTTGACAGCCCACAGCATCCCGACCTGCGCAACTGGGGAAATACGTATCTGCTGCAATGCGAAGAATTCACTTCATGGTTTTTGATCGATGCAGGGTTTGAGCCAGCGGCTTCGATGGTGGAGGTAGCCGAATATGTGCGAGATCGCTTTGCCCCTTTGGACCATCTGATCAGCAATTTTCAAGCCCTCTCCTACAATTCCATTGGTACCGACCTCTCCAGCTGGGGGATCGATATTGTTGCCAACCTGCTCAGCAATCCGCGCATTTTTTCGGTCACTAATGAACAGGAGGGCGGCTACATTGCCACTCTAGGGCCAGCAGGAGTAGCACATCTGTCTAACATTACCCAAGCCAAAGCCTGTTTGCCCTATGCCGATAGTTGGTCAGACTTGGGAACCCCTGGAATCCATGATCGAGAACTGATTGAGGCTACCCTCGCGGAACTGCAAAAACGGGGTGCGGCAACGGAAGTGATCCCCTGGCACATTGGGGATGGCTATGTCCGTTCCAAAACGGGATCCCCTCATCAACTGCTTCGAAATGCCATTCGTTCAGGGCGATAAGATTCCCGTGGTGTCGGCTGTAAAGCCTGTTCGTTTTGCTGGGTAAGGGGTTTAGGGAATGGGCTGTGCTGGAATTGAACCAGCGACTCCCACCGTGTCAAGGTGGTACTCTACCTCTGAGTTAACAGCCCCCTTCAGGGATCCGACCGAGCTTAAGTCATGAAGCCGGAAGTTGATGATATCACATCTGTTCTCGACTAAGTTTGGCTGTAAAGAAGACAAGATGGCGGTAGTTTAGGCTGGCTCAAGGGGATCCCGTCAGCAACTGGTAATGCAACACTTGCGGGGGCTGAGCAAAATAGGGGCCAATCAAAGTACGCCACTGGACAAAGTTTTCCGACTGGCGGAAGTTCACCAAGTGGGCATCCAGGGATCCCCACTGAATCAACAGCAGGTATTGCTGAGGGTGTTCTAAACAACGTTGCAGTTGGTGCTGTCGGTAGCCCTCAGTTTTCTGCAAAAAGACAAACGCTTGGGCAATCGCCGCTTCAAAAGCAGCCTCAGAGCCAGGGATCACCTCTAGCTGCGCCACCTCAAGAACAGGAGAATCGCTCATGGGTTAGGTATGCAAGCCACACTCCGTTTTGGCCTTGCCCTGCCAGCGGCCCGAACGGGGATCCGCCCCCGGAGCGACAGGAGCGGTGCAGTGGATACAACCAATGCTGGGGTAGTTGCGATCGTGGAGGGGGTTGTAAGGGATCCCGTGAGTGCGGATGTAATCCCAAACTTGGGTTTCCGTCCAGTCGGCGAGGGGATTGAGCTTGAGACGGTTCCGTTTGCCATCCCATTGCACTTTGCCAATATCGGCGCGGGTGGGGGATTGTTCCCGACGCATACCCGTGATCCAGGTGGTGCAACTGACCAAAGCGCGATTCAACGGTTCCACTTTGCGAATGCCACAGCAGAGATCGGGGTTAGCACGATACAGTTCCGGTTCATATTGAGCCGCTTGTTCTTGGGGAGTGAGCAAGGGTTTCAGGCTCTCCAGTTGCAGTTGCGGGTAGCGGGTCAAAATTTGTTCCCGCAGTTCCAGCGTTTCCGGGAAATGAAAATCGGTATCCAGAAAAAAGGCGCGGGCACTGGGACGAATGGAAGTGAGCAGGTCGATCAACACCACATCTTCCGGGCCAAAGCTACAGGCCAGCAACAACCCATCCCCAAACTCCCGGTCTGCCCAGCTCAGTAAGACTGTTGGATCCAGTGGCTCGAACTGTTCGCTTAAAGACACGACCTGGGGTTGATACTGTTCTTGCAGCGCTTGGGCCGCCCATTCCCAGCGGCTTGAGGAAGAAAGTGTTGCTGTCATAAGGTTAAGGACACCAAGTTACTGTTACCTTCTTAATCTACATTAATTCGGTCAGGTTTTAGGGGTTTTTCGGGCTACCACACTGCAGCAGGTATCGGTAGCGATTGGGATCCCTTAACCCGGAGGGGAATTTGTCCCCAGCGATCCCGTCGGGTTCCCATTACCAGGCCATGCCAAAGGGGGCTGGGATCCAGCTCCAGCAGGTTGACCCAGTGGTAGCGTAGTACTCCTCGGCGTGGGTTCACTTCCAAATCAAATATCCGCAAAGCCGAAACAGGCCCAACCAAGGGAGGAGCAGTCATGTAGGGGATCCCATCCCGGACATACACCTTCGGCACATGTAGATGCCCACTCAAAACCGCCACCACGCGCCCATGACTGGCCAGGATATCATGCAGGGCTAGGGCTTGCTCGGTTAAGACTCGATACTTGCGGAACAAAACCGAGTCCATCTGCCTAGCGGAGGTAAAGGGGGGCTGATGAATGAGCAGGATCAGCCATTCCTCCGGCACCAATTGCAAATGTTGTGACAGCCAGTGCAGTTGGGTTGGGCGCAACACCCCCTGAGGCAAGGGGAAGCACCCCAAACTGGCATCGAGGGCAATCAATCGGATCCCGGGCAGGGGAGTGAGGCTGTAATCCACGTAGCCAGTTGGGACTAGTTGCAGCGGGAATTGGTCTTGGCACCAATTGACGAACTGATCTCGGTTGAAACGCCCCTTTCGTCCCAGCGTATCGATATCGTGATTGCCGAGACTGAGGTAGTAGGGCACCCGCAGTTGGGAGAGGATCTCTTGAAAGCACTGAAAACTAACGGAATCCGCTTGATCCACCAAGTCCCCGGTAAAAACCACGAAGCGTAGATCGGGCACTTGATTAAGATGGGCGATGGCTGCTTCCAACTGGCGGCGGGGGGAGTCCGACATCCACCAACAGCGGCACCCTGTCTCCGGCATCAGATGAACATCCGAGACTTGTGCAAAGCGAATCCGTTCGGTTCCCATCGGCTTTGTACTTATTCACACCTCACGCCCGAATCATAATCAATAACGGCCTTGAGGGCTATGGGCTTCTCTTAACCTCGGACAGATTCTGTCCATTGTAACCCTTGAGCCTAGGGATCCTGAAGGGGTTGAAAGTGAGTCTGATTCTTGTTTCAGCAAGGCTGGGGAGAAACCGTTAGGGTGTGGACAAGAGGATTTCCATTTGCAAGGGATCCCGTCTCACTTTCATTTTGAGGAGACCCGTCATGTCCACCAGTACCCTTGTCCGTTGTGCCTGTGAACATTGCAACTGTAGTTTTGAGAGTAGCCAAGGCTTTACCTACGAAGGGAAGCTCTATTGCAGTGAAGCCTGTGCCACCCACAACCATGAGCACCCCTCCGATTGTTGTGTTGCGGCCCATTGCTGTCAGTGAGAGGCTAGCTACCAGACTGGGGCGGTTCAAGTGATTGGATCACTCGGCAGGGATTGCCTGCTGCCACCACATTGGCTGGAATCCGCCGGGTCACCACGCTGGCCGCTCCGATCACCGAGTTATCGCCGATTTGGATCCCCGGACAGAGGATTGCCCCACCCCCAATCCAAATGTTGTTGCCAATGGGAATCGGGTTAGCCAGTTCTTGTCCGGTTAGGGGCAGAGCCGGATCTGTGAGGTGAGAGGTGATAGGCAGTTTTTTGATAGGCTCCTGAGAGTTACTTTTCCTCCCCTTCATGCAACACCGCTGGGATCTGCTGCCCACTCCCCCTCAGTTCAGTCAGGAACTAAGCCGCAAATACGGCAAATATGTAGCCAAGCTGCTGGCTTTGCGGGGGTTGCATACCCCGGAAGAGGTGCGGGCCTTTTTGGATCCGGAGTTCTATACCTCCACCCCGGCGGGATCCCTCCCAGATCTGGATCGAGCTGTAGAAAGGCTGTTGCGGGCGCTGGAGTTGGGGGAGAAGATCTGGATTTGGGGAGATTTTGATTGTGACGGGGTAACCAGCACCACTCTGTTGCTCTCGACCCTACAACCGCTGGGGTTTCAGGTGCAGTTTACCCTGCCGCTACGCAGTGGAGAAGGCCACGGACTGAACCGGCCACGGCTGGAACAGGTCTTGGCCCAAGGCTGCCAGGTGCTGGTGACGGTGGATTGCGGGGTGGGCAATGGGGCTGAGATTGAACTGGCCCAATCTCAAGGAGTCGATGTGATCGTGACGGATCACCATACCCTGCCGGATCCCTTGCCGCCAGCCTATGCGGTTGTCAACCCGCTGCGCTTGCCCCCTGAGCACCCGTTGCGCTTCTTGCCGGGGGTGGGGGTGGCTTACAAGCTGGTGGAAGCTCTCTACGCAGCGCTTGGGATCCCGAATGTGGAGCAGCACCTGGACTTGGTGGCAGTGGGGATCGTGGCGGATGTAGCGGTGTTGCAACGGGAGTGTCGCTACTTGGTGCAACGAGGGCTACCGGTTTTGGCCAATACTCAGCGGTTGGGGTTAAGGGCTTTGCTAGAGCAGGAAATGAGCCATACCAAGCGGGATCTGTCTGCCCAGGATATTGGCTTTCGCATTGCCCCCAAACTCAATGCCATTGGGCGGTTGGAGGATGCCAGCTTGGCGGTAGAGCTGTTGACCACGACGGATCCGGTGCGGGCGCAGGACTTGGTGCAGCGATTTGTGGCCACCAACGAGGAGCGCAAACAGCTCACCGAGCAGGTCATCCAGGAAGCCAGCCAACAGGCGGATAGCCTGGACTTAACCCAGGAACGAGCCATCGTTCTGGCGGGATCCGGCTGGAGTCAGGGGGTGGTGGGCATCGCGGCGGGGCGGTTGGCCGAGCAGTACGGCTGTCCGACGGTGTTGATTGCCAAGGATGAAGCTGCGGGGCGAGGCTATGGGTCGGGTCGTTCCATCCCAGGGGTGAGTTTGGTGGAGGCAATCGAGGCGGTGCGCCCGCTGCTTTTGGGGGGAGGGGGGCATCCGATGGCGGCAGGGGTGCAGGTGGATCTCTCTTGCCTGCCGGCCTTGCAACTGGCCTTGCGGCGGGAATTGGCCGCTCGCGTTAGCCCAGATCAACACACCCGTGCCCTGAACATCGAGATTGTCATCGATCTGGCCCTGCTGGAATCCCAAGGTCGGGATGCGGTGGCGGAGTTGGATGATCTCTACCAACAACTGCAGCTGCTACAACCCTTTGGGCACGGTAACCCCCTGCCTACAGTGGCACTGATGAATTTTCGTCCCAGCCGTTCCAATCCAAAAGCCTCGAAAAATGGCCAACACCTCAGTTTTCATCTGCAGGGGGCGCAGGGATCCCGTACCCTGTGGTTTTGGCGGGAAGGGGAACAACTGGCCAGTTTGGGGCAATTGCCGGCTTTGGATCTTGCCCTCCACCTAGAGGCAAGCAACTGGGATAACCAACCTTGGCAGGGGAAAGTCTTGGCCGTGCGGCCTGCCGGCGATTGGCACATTCCGGTTTTCACCCCTAGGAGCCTACAGGTGGAGGATCGGCGACAAACCAGCGCTTCGCCTGATTCCGTCATTGGGATGGAGTCCTCACTCATGCCTGTGAGCGGGGCTAGCCGCCACAACGGACGGATCCCTCCTCCAGCCCCAGAACTGCTGCTGGCTCGCTGGCCTTGGTTACCGGCAGACTTGGCGGCGCTGTTGCAAGAGGTGCAACCCCAAAAGTTGATCTTGGCCGCTTCGGGTCATCGATGGGAGCAGATCCCCACCCAACTCACCCAGCTGATACAACTGTGGCAATCCGGGCAACGGGATCCCCTCTATTTGTCTGAGGTGACGGGCTTTCCCGTCGAGTGGCTGGCAGAACTGTCTAGCTCCAAGCCAATCGCTCCCCTGCTGATGAGCCGAGTTCAAGAATCCCAAGCCTTTCACCGCTGGTTAGATGAGGCCAGTCCCCAAGACATTCGCCAACTGTGTCAGCGGCTGTTGCGACCGGATCCCCCCCTAACAACTGACGGATCAGGGCAGGGATCCCTCTCCCAGTCGCCAATCACAGGGCAAAACGGTCAAAAACCATAGGCAACACCCCAGAAAACCCCGACTCATCCCTCAAAAAGGGATCCCTTTTGAGTACCCTAGACACAAGCTCCTAACTATGGATTGGCTTGTATCCCAAAATAGTTCCAGAATAGTTTTGGATCCCGATGGATCAAATCTATTTTTTGGACATCCTCTTTTTGCTGTTTCCGTCAAGTAACTAGAGTCCTTTAGAGTCTTCAGTGATCCCGGCTCGCCTCACCCTACAAGATTTTCTCTGCTATCCTCAAGCGGTTTTGGATTTAAGTGGGATCCATACCGCCTGTATTTGTGGCCCCAACGGCGCAGGAAAATCTGCCCTCCTCGATGCTCTAACCTGGGGCATTTGGGGGCAAAGTCGAGCCAGCAACGACAGCGATTTAATTCGCAAAGGAGCCAGCGAAACCCATGTGGAGGTGATCTACCTCTCCCGGGGACAAACCTATCGCGTCTTGCGCAGCCGTCATCTTTCAGGGCAGGGATCCCTGGAGTGGCAAATTCAAACCCTTGAAGGGAACTCCAAAACCCGTTGGCGTACCCTAACCCGGCGTGGTATGCGGGCCACCCAGCAAGCGATTCAAAGTCAGCTCAGCCTCGACTACGACACCTTCATCCATTCTGCTTATCTGCGCCAAGGCCAAGCGGACGCCTTTACCCTGAAACGCCCCGGTGAACGCAAGCAAATTTTGGCGGAAATGCTCAATCTGGGGCAATACGACTCGCTAGCAGAGCGCTGCCGAGAACAGATGCGCGGGGCAAAACTCAAGGCCGATCTACTGCAAGACCGCCTGCACAAACTCGACCAACAGCAGGCCCAAGCAGAGCAAATTCAAGCGGAACTGACCCAGTTGCAACACCAGCAAGCTCACCTGCAACACCAACAAACCCTGCAACAGCAGCAGCTCCAAATCCTAGAACACCGCTGCAAAAGTCGTCAAACCCTACAGGATCGCCATCACCACCTCACCCAACACCTGCACAAGCTCAGCGCTACCCTACAACACACCGAGCAACAGTGGCGAACGCAGCGGCAACACTTACTGGAGCTAGAAAGTCTGCTGGCCCAGAGGGAGTCGATTCTGGCAGGCTACGAACGCTATCAAACCCTGATGGCTCAAGACCGGCATCTCAACCACCTCTTCGAGCAACAGCGCCAACTCAGCGAAGAACGGCAGAAGTTACAGGCCCAACAAGCCGAACAACAGCAGCAACACCTAAAGGCCCTCCAGTGCCTACAACAGGAACTGGCCAACCGAAAAGCCCAAGCCCAGGCGGATGCCCAACTACTGGCAGAACAGGAGCGCATTGAAACTGCCCTGCAAAACTACCGCTCGGCTCAAGAACGTCTCCAGATTCTCAACCAGCAGCAGCAACAGGCAGCCACCCTGCTGGAGCAACAACGACAGGCTCAGGAGCAGATTCGCCACGAACAGGAACGCCTACAAGCCCGCGCCCAACTGCTGAGGCAACAGCTACAAGCGCAACACACTCAGGCCGTGCGACAACAGCAGATTCAACAGGCGATTGCCGCAGGGGAAGCCGAACTGGCACAACTGGAGCGACGACGACTCTATCAGCAGCGGGTACTGGAAAAAGGGCAAGAACGGCGACTGTTTGTGCAGCAGTTACAAGAACGTCAGCGGGCTCTACAGCAACTGTGGCAACAGGAAGAGGAGCGATGTTTACTGCTTCAGGATCCCCTGGCTCTGGGGCAGAATCATGCCGCCCATCGCTTGGCGGGGGTCAGTGCTGTTGTTGAAACTGAAACGGATCCCGATGGTGAACCGGCCTCTGAATTCCCCACCCCTCAGGGATCCGCCACAGATTGTGCCGGCGGAACAGAGTCCTTTGGCTCCATTTGCCCTCTGTGTACACGCCCCCTTAGCCCCCATTTGCGAGATGTAGTGCTAAAAAAACACCGGGATCACCAAGAGGACATTGCCGGAGAACTGTTTGTGATCCGCGAACAACTGGCGGTAGCTGACCGAGAAATTGAACTGTTACGGGAGGAGTTTCGCCTCCTCAGCCAAGAACTGGCAACCTCAGATGAACGCTTACAAGCCCAAGGACGTTTGCAGCAACAATGGCAGGCAGAACAAGAACGCCATCGGCAAATGGAGGCTTGGCAAGCAGAACTAACAGAATTAGAACAAATCCTGGCCAACAAGTCCTACGCAGAAGCTGCCCACCAGCACTTGAAAACTGTTGAACAAGCCTTGCAGCAGTTGGGCTACGACGACCGCGAATATGCCCTACAACGGGGGGAAGTGGAGCGTTGGCGCTGGGCGCTGGGTCGTTCTCAGGACTTACGCAAAGCCCAGGAGCGACATCTGCACCTGAGCGAGCAGATTGGATCCCTACAGGCGCAACTGGAAACCCTGCAACAGACGGGATCCCCTGCTTCAACAGTTACAGAACGGTTAGCCCAGATCGAGCAAGCCCTCAACCATCTTGACTATGACGGAGCCTTGCATCAGCGTCTCAAGGCAGAACTGACCCAAGCACAAATGTGGCCCGCCCGCCTACAAGCCTTGGAACTGGCTTATCAGGAACTGCCAGAAGCTGAAGCCCTCAGCCAGTCTCTATCACAGCGCCTGCAGGAAAACCGCCAACATTTTGCCCAAGCCACCCAAGAGCTAGAACAGATCCATCAACAACTGGCAGAGCAGCCCAGCATTTCTGAAGCCCACCTACAAGGGATCCGCCAAGCGATTCAGGAGCACCGCCAACAGCTCGACCAGGTGCTTTCTCAACTTGGGGCCACCCAACAACGGCTAGAACAAGTAGCACAGCGGGAAACGGAGCGAGTGGAAATCGAGCAGCAACTGCAGCAGACCCGCCGCCAGCAACAGGTGTATCAAGAACTGGCCACCGCCTATGGGCGCAATGGCATCCCCGCTTTGATTATCGAAAATGTGCTGCCAGAACTGGAAGCCCAGGCCAATCAAATCCTGGCGCGCCTTACCCAGCACCGCCTCCACCTCCAGTTTGTTACCCAACGCTCGGGACGACGCTCCAGCAAGCTGATCGATACCCTCGATATCCTAATTGCCGATCCCCACGGCACCCGCCCCTACGAGACCTACTCCGGCGGAGAGGCCTTCCGCATCAACTTTGCTATTCGCTTGGCCCTCTCCCGCTTGCTCACGCAACGCTCCGGATCCGATTTGCAAACACTGTTGATCGATGAGGGGTTTGGATCCCAGGATGCTACCGGACGAGCCCAGCTTTTGGCCGCCATCAACGCCGTGGCCCCCGAGTTTGCCTGCATTTTGGTAATCACCCACATCCCCAGCCTGCAAGATGCCTTTTCCCATCGCATTGAGGTGCAGCCTTCCCCACAGGGATCCCGTTTACAGATTCGCGGCTAACCGGCTCAACCGCCAACAAATGAACATGTCCCAAAGAAGCTCGCTTAAAATCAAAGCACTCCCAAATACCTCTGTTCTTTTTGTTTTTTCGTACCATTGTTTTGTAGACGACACTATGTTGCGAGGATTGGATCAAACCTTGAAGAGCTTTAGCAGCCATCCGCTTTGGGCTGAACTGAAGCAAATGCAAACCTTGCGGCAACTCTGGCCTGAAGTGGTCGGAGAGGTTGTTGCGGCTCAAACCTACCCCTTGAGTGTGCGCCGGCAGGTACTCCAGGTGGCGACTTCAAACCCAGCTTGGGCACAAAACCTGGCCTTCCAACGGCACCTAATCCTCAAAAAACTGAACAACCGCCTGCATACTCCCCTCAGCGATATTCGCTTTAGCCCCGGCGCTTGGCACGAGGGATCCGGCGCAACTTCCCATCCTTATCCCGATGCAGAACTCACCAGCAAGTTTTACGGTGTTCCCCGCCTCACTCCGAAGTCCAAATCATCAGAGCAACAACCGCCACGGGATGCCAAAACCGCCTTTGAACGTTGGGCGAGAGTAGTGAAACAACAGCAAACTGAGCAAAATATGTTTCCTTGCCCCACCTGTCGTTGCCCTACTCCTGCCGCCGAGCTGGAGCGTTGGTTTGTATGTGGATTTTGTCATCGGCAATCGGTACGCCTGCGCAGCTAATGCTAGGGATCCCCAGAGGGCTCCTAATTGTTCGGGTTAATCGTTCATGGCGCGGTAAGTGGCTACGGAAGAGGGCGATACGCGATTCAAATAGCGGAAGATCCAATACTTAAACACTGTATCCAGAAAAACTGGAAAAGTAGCGATAAAACCAAAAACCAGATCCCGGTTCTCCGGCACCCCCAAGTGAGCAGCCAAATTACTTAGGAGCACCTCCCAGCCATGAGGAGAGTGGTAACCGACAAACACATCCGTGAAAAGAATAATAATAAAGGCCTTGGCACTGTCACTCAGGCCATAAATGAGGCGATCTAGGAAAGACTTGAGTACTTCAATTTCTTCTCGTCCAATGAAGATCAGCCAACCGAATACCACCAGTGACAACAGATCGGCGAAAATATTTTTCAGCCCTTCCGAGTTCTTACGGCCATATTTCTTCAGCAGTTCTTCTGCTTTGGCTGAGAGCTGATCTTCTGCCTCTAGGTCTAGTTCTGCAGATTGATGGTGTAAGGCTCTTTCAAACTCAATTTTTTCCTTAAAAAACTCGAACTCTGACAGGGCTTTTTCCTGAAATTCAGTACTGAGGGTGATAGCGGCGGGATCCTGGTATTGAAAGTGATCTATCAATGGCCCAAATAGAAAATTTTTCGAGAGAATTTGGGTGAGCAGAGGCAAGATCGCCAACAACAATAAAAACCGTACTGATACCAAAGTACGGGTGCGGGAGTTGCGGTAATCACGAACCCATTCTTCTTCTGCCTGGGAACTCAGCTCACGGCGGATCTGGCTAGCGGTGCGCAGAATGGAGCGGGGCAGGATCCCGGTTTTGGAAGCAACAGGGGCATTGCCATTACTAGGGCT
>JAUQVI010000073.1:0-13158 GCA_039794885.1 Thermostichus sp. DG02_5_bins_236 | reverse complement strand
CATCGATGGCCTTTTGCAGGGTGGGGATGGCGCTGGCCAGTTGACCGGGGCTCAGTTGCAGCAGGGATCCCAGAGCCGTATTGAGTTGAGCCAGATCGGCTGCTTGGTTGGGAAATCGGTAGCCCTGTTCCTGCCAGGTTTGCATTTGTGCCAACACTTCCACGCAGCGGATCCCGGCTTCTACCACTTCCAATCCATCCAGATCCAGGCCGTTTTGCCGCAAGGCGTGAGCTTGGCTGAGCAGGCCAGACAGTTGGTGCACAGGGATCCCGACTGGAGGCTGGCGCAGCAGGTTTTCCAGAGTGGCCAGTTGGGCGGGCAAGCGGGTAGGGGCGGCTTGTAGCCGGTTGAGATCCTGCTGAATTTGGTCGATCAGGCCCAAAATACCATCGGCATCCAGTTGGCTGGGATCCACCCGCAGCAGCTTCACTTTTAAGGGACGGCCTTCTAGCTGTTGGTGCAGGTCTTCCAGTTGATGGCTGAGGGATCCCTGGCGCTGGTCGGAGGGCAAAAATTGTACAGGGTTGAGCAGGGTTTGCAGTTGCTCTTCGGTGAGGTTGAGGAGATGCGCGCGGCTACCCACCAGGCTGACGTAAAGGCGTTCCCAGGCTTCTACCTGTTGCTCCAGTTCGGGGATGGTTGTGGCGGTTTGGCTGGACAGCTGTCCTTGCACCAAAAAGGCTTGGGTGAGGGAGCGGCGGCACTCTTGCAGGGCATTCAAAATTTGGGATCCCAGATAAGGGTAGCGATCCCCCCCCAGCATTAGGTAGAGGCGATAAAAGATCATCTCTTCCGGTTTTTCCCCGGGCAACAGGTGTTCTAAGGCCAGGAGTAGGGTTGCAACAGGAGCTTGCAGGGCCTGGATTTGGTTTTGGAGTTGTTTGCGGCGGCGCTGTTTAGGCAGATAGATCAGGCTGCCGATCACAGCCACGGTGCTTGCCCCCACACCTCCCACCACCCAAGGGGAAGCCGGTGGCGGATAAACCAAGGTGTAGCTCTGTTGCAGGCCGGTAACCAGCGCTTGCGAGGGATCCCCGCTGCGGAGCAGGTTGCGCACTTCGCTGCGGATGCGGTCGTACTCATGGTCGGAGGTATCCAGGCGGGTGCCGTAAAGGGCTTCGCCGTAGGTGATGTTGAAGCCCCAAGGCAGGGTGGTATCCGTGCTGGCTGCCAGGGTGAGCCCCCTGCGATCGTAAAAGTCTGCCTGCGAGAGATCCCGCAGCCCGGCTTCGCCTTCCACCCGGTCAATCCGCTCAAACCAGGCGTTTTCGGTGGGATCCCGTGCATCCGTTAGATAAACCAGTACCCGAAAGCCTCTTTCTGCCCAGGGAGCAGCCGCTTCACAGATGCGGTTG
Organism: Thermostichus sp. DG02_5_bins_236; assembly: GCA_039794885.1. Lineage (GTDB taxonomy): Bacteria > Cyanobacteriota > Cyanobacteriia > Thermostichales > Thermostichaceae > Thermostichus. The sequence goes on along the minus strand of JAUQVI010000073.1, from coordinate 11,803 downwards.
CTATCCACTGCCAGAACAGACTCAAAGCGCAGGCTGGCATAGGGGCAAGAGGGGGCCTGGGCTTGGGCAGGGCCAGTAGCAAACATCAACGACAGCACTACCAGCAGTGCCATGAGAAACGGCATACGCTTAACCTAAACCGATAACTCTACTTTATCTTCATCTCCGGGAGGGGGAGCTGAGGCAAATCGTTACTCTGTCCATCCAGTTCCACCTAGGAGAGAGGCTAAAGTAACTCTGGGGATCCAGGGGATCCTCACCGGACGTGTTGAGTGTGCCTTAGCCATGACTGTGGAGCCAACCCCTACCGACCCCGTGCCGGAGCGGCCCCATCTGAACCTGCCGCCACCCATGCCCACCCTGGGATCCCCGCAAACCGCAGTCGGATCCCGTAAGTGGCTGTTGTGGGGGGCGTTAGGGATCTTCCTGATTGGATTGGGGATGCGCCTGTGGCGGTTGGATGAATTTTCTGCTCCTGTCTTCGACGAGGTGTATTTCCCGGAGTTTGCCCAAAATTATCTGGATGGCAAGCCCTTTTTTGATGTGCATCCACCCTTGGGCAAGTACTTCATTGCCCTCAGCATTCAGATGTTTGGCCGCAATGAATGGGGGTTCCGCTTCGCCACCGCCTTCTGTGGATCCCTGATCCCGCTGTTGCTGACGGGGTTGGCCTACCGCCTTACCTACCATGTCGGGTTTGCCCTGCTAAGCGGGGCCCTGTTGCTCACAGATGGCATCTTTTTGGTGGAATCTCGCTTCGGCCTGATCAACGTCTACTTGGTGGCCTTTGGCTTGGCAGCAGCCATTTTGTTGCTGGGGGGGTTGGAGCGGCGCGGTTGGCGACGGGCTGTACACTTTACCGGCTCCGGCATCCTGTTGGGAGCGGCAGTTTCCGTGAAGTGGAATGGCCTCTGGTTTGCCTTTATGTTTGCGCTGCTGGGGATCCTCGTTTGGGGGGTAATCTGGCTGCGTCCGCAGTGGATCCCGCGTTTGGGGCTGTTGGTGCAGATCCGGCACATGCGCTGGTGGCACTATGCCTTTTGTTTTATCCTCGCCCCATTGGTGTTTTATGCCCTGCAATGGATCCCGCATTTGCAGTTCAACCCGCAACAGGGGCTTACCCTCGACTGGAGCTGGAGCGGGGTGCAAAACTACTTTCGCTCCCTGCTGGCCATTAACCAATCCATCTACGGCGGCCAAACGGCGATCAATCTAGTGGTGGATGAAGAAACCCCCGTGCATCCCTACTGTTCCACCAGTTTGCGCTCCCTGGTGGCGTGGTTCCCAGCGTTGCGTCCCTGGTTGGCAACTCGGCTGGGTTCCGCAGGGGCTTGGTCGTGGCCGATTATGGGCCGTTCCGTAGGCTACTACTTCAGCAGCGAAGACAACCTCTGGCAAGCCGTACAAGGCTTGGGCAACCCCTGGCTGTGGTGGCTGGGCACAGGCTCTATTTTGGTGCTGGTTGGGCGCGGGATCCGGCGTTTCAATGGCATCGAAGCCTTTCTTTTGATTGGGTATGCCGCCAACTACCTACCCTGGTTCATGGTCAGTCGCTGCGTGTTTATCTACCACTACATGAGTGCCCTAGCCTTTAGCACCTTAGCGCTGGCTTGGCTGGTGATATTGGGCTGGCAAAGCCATCAACGCTTCTGGCGCGGGGTGAGCATCACGGCGGTGGCGCTGGTTTTGGCGACCTTCATCTTCTTTTTCCCAATTTGGTTTGGTTTACCCCTCAGCCCGAACGGGTTTTATGCCCGCATGTGGTTTCGCTCTACACCCGTGCCGCTGTTTTGTTTCAGCCCCGAATCCTGTGAAGGAACGCCGCTGCGTTTGCCGCCGATCCCTGGCTTGAACTGGATTTGAGAAATAAGCGTGGTAAGCTTTGTGAAGTTTGTTTCGTGAAAGGGCTATGCTCCGTTAACAAACAACGGACTGTAGGTCTGACGAAACCCTTTTTGGTGGAGGTAGTGGAAACGTCATGGCCCGATCCTGCCCGAGTCCTGCCAACTCTCCCCAAAGCCCGCTGGCTTATACCGGACAAGCCGTTCCCGTCGGTGTCATCGGGGTAGGCAACATGGGTCAGCATCATACCCGCGTCTTCAGCCGCATGAAAGATGTGCAGGTGGTGGGGGTGGCAGATGTGAATGTGGAACGGGGCCTGGATGTGGCCAGCCGCCATCGCATTCATTTTTATGAAGATTACCGAGAACTGCTCCCTCACGTTGCCGCTGTCGCCATTGCCGTACCGACGGTGTTGCACCACGAGGTGGGCCTAGCCTGCCTGGAGGCGGGGGTGCATGTCTTGATCGAGAAGCCGATTGCCGCCAACATCAGCGAAGCGGAATCTTTAGTGAACCGGGCCGCCGACTGCCACTGTATTTTACAGGTGGGTCATATTGAGCGCTTTAGCCCAGCCTTTCAAAAATTGGGCCAGGTGCTGCAAACTGAGGATCCCTTGGCGTTTGAAGCTCATCGACTCAGTCCCTATTCCGATCGGGCCAGCGATGTATCGGTGGTGTTCGACCTGATGATCCACGACATCGATCTGCTGCTGGAGTTGATTCCTTCCCCTGTGATTCAAGTCACCGCCAGTGGTAACCGTGCCTCGAAGCTGGGCTACCTCGACTACGTTACTGCCACTCTTACCTTTGCCAACGGTGCCATCGCCACCCTCACTGCCAGCAAAGTTACCCACCGCAAGGTGCGCAAAATTGCTGTCCACTGCAAAAATGCCCTTGTGGAAGCGGACTTCCTAGACAATGAGATCTCGGTGTATCGTCAGGGATCCGCCAGCTCCACCAGCGACTATGGCCAGATGCCCTACCAGCGGGATTGTCTGATCGAGAAAGTTCATACCGACAATATCGATAAGCTGCACGCCGAGCTAGAGCACTTTATCAACTGTGTGCGCGGTGGCAATCAGCCTTCTGTGGGGGGCGAGCAGGCCCTCAAGGCCCTCAAGTTGGCCTCGGAAGTGGAGCGCATTGCCCTGGATGGATGTGCCTGGAGTGAGGCCAAACCCAGTAACCGTAGCCTGCATTCTTAATTGCAGGGGCTCTCAGCCTTTCACCAACAGAAGCACAAGGGTAAGTCTCCGTCGATCACCTCATAGCGCTTACCATCCTCAGGCATGAGGGCCAAATCTGAAGACGTGAAACGGGGGAGTACAGTCATGGGCGATCTCCTATTCAGAGTTCTGGTCTAGAGTTCTTCCAAAATGCGAAATTGCACATGGTTAATGGCCAGTTCCCCGATCGAGGCTTGGTCGGTGTTGATGGTCTCGAAGGGGATCCCTTTGGCAATCTCGGCGTGGGTCCAGGGCAGGCCCATAAAATAGCGTTGTGGATAGGGGCGTTCCCCCAAATCATCAGGGTTAGACTCCATAGGTACCCAGCCCCAGCCGGGCAGATAAAACTCGATCCAAACATGGTTGTACTGGGGAAAGAGCGGGATCCGCTTCAGTTCCGGGTGAGGTGGACACTTGTAGCGCCCCACGGTGCGGCAGGGGATCCCATTTAAGCGGGCCAAGGCCAGCAGCACCCCGACATATTCCCCACAAGAACCGGAGCCACGACGCAAAACTTCATCCGGTGGATCGATGCGCGGTGTAACCCGATAGGAGAGCTTGTCATAGACATAGGCGCGGATATTCAGCATTTTGCGCAGCAGGTTGGTTTCACTGCCGACCGCCTCTTGTGCTGCCTCCCGCACAATCGCAGTGTGCATCGCCAGATGATCATCATCCACCAAGTAGCGATCCCGTAACTCCAGTGGCAGCACCGCATCCTCCACATCCCTGGGATCAATGCAGTACTTGATGCTGTAGAGATCCAACACGGCCCGCCAGCCAAACAAGCGTGCCTCGTGAGCGGCCAAGGTCCCTAGGGAGAAAACCGCCACCTGCTGCCCCGATTGCTCCTCCACTTCAAAAGGGATCCCTACCCAGTCCAAGCTACGCACCCGTTGACGAGGGCTGTTGCAGGGCAAAGCAATGCGCCACACCAAATCTGGCAGAGAACGTGGTTCTTCTTGGGCAATTTCTTCAACGTAGGTCAGCTCCACCCGGTAGCCCTGGGAAAGGGTATAGGTGGCCCGTTCCCCCAGTCGCTGCGGCTGAAACAGCACCGGGCACGCCAAGGCCCTATCCGGTCGCGTTAGCGTTGCGGAGCAATGAGGATCCACCTGCACCGGTTCTGGAGGTGGGGGATCCAAAGGTCTTAACCGTAGGGGGGTCACCCAAGTTTTATCTCGCAGGGCAACTGACAAGGGATCCCGACTGTTGGGATTGTCGTGGATGAAGGCTTCTTCGTGGGCATAAGCCACCCACAGGGATCCCTGCCAATGGGCTAAACCTGTCGGCCCTGGAAAAGGGGTGAGAATACGAGCCAATTCCCGTCCGCTCTGCCGCTCCAGAACGTAAAGAGTTTCTTCCACCCGATCACTGACCCAAAGGTAGTCGCCCTGTAGGGTGATCTGTTCTCGGCCAATGCCGGGGGCAGGCATTTCCCCCACAATCAGACCACTGCTGGGATCCAGTTGGAGAATTTTTTCCCGTTGGGAACAGGTGGCATAGAGAATCGAGACTCCGGTTTGGACATCTTGCCAAAGGGCAATCCCTTCAATGGGGTAGGGGCAGGTACACACGTGAAACGCCTGCAGGGAGCCCGGTTGTTTCAGAGCCGCCATGGGGATGCGCAAAATTTGCCTTTCTTCTTCTCGACTCAGCCAGATCCAGGTTTGATCCCCTTCTGACTCCACCCACAAGCCATGGGCATCCTGAAAGGTAGGTACATGATGGGGATTCAGGAGCAAGGTATTGTTCTCTTGCAGTTGCACCAAATAGCCCCGTAGCCGATCCAAGCCCAAAAGGCGGTCTCCCCAAGGAGCTAAACCTTCCAAAGCAACCAGTCCCAACGGTTGCCAAGGGGCTGTCTCCGCCTGCTGTGATGGTGCCAGTTGCGTCAGCGTTGTGGAGCAATAAGGACTCCGTCCTGCTGGCGCGGTCGCATCAGCGTTGCGGAGCAACAACGGCCACCAAGCGGGTTGGGATCCCGAGATTGCCCCTTCTGCCCTAGACTTCAGATCTGCTAGATCATTTGTCGGATGGACTGCAACCATGGAGGCTTCCTTTTGTGTAGAGGGTTGGGAAAGGACTCCGTCCGAAGAGCGCGAACAGCCATTTGGGCACAAAATTGAGCCATTAGGACTGCCCGTCGCGTTAGCGTTGCGGAGCACTAACGCTTTTATCTTTTATGATGCGCCCCTTTGCAGCCTGTTACCACCCCAGTCGCGTTAGCGTTGCGGAGCAATAGCGCTCCTGGGCCAAGCGATCCTGGGCTGTCTGTATCCCTCGCTAGTCTTGTCGGGGACGGAGAATGGGATGATGGCGAGTGTTTTGCCGATGAGCAAGGTTAAAAAACAATGGTAGAAAATGGTCTGGCCTTGGGGATTGGCGGTCTGGTGGCCGGGATCCTGGCCGGTTTTTTGGGTATTGGGGGGGGCACGATCCTGGTGCCTTTACAGGTGAGTTTGGGGATCCCGCCGCTCCAGGCGGTGGCCACCAGCAATCTTTCCATTGTCATGACCTCGATCGCCGGCAGCATTCAAAACTGGCGGATGGGCCTACTGGATCCCAAACGGGTGATTCTGCTGGGGATCCCAGCTCTGATCACAGCTCAGGTGGGGGCGATTATCGCCAGCCGCATTCCCAGCTACCTGCTGTTGGCCGCCTTTGGAGTGTTGCTGTTGGTTAATACCTATTTGGTGGAGCTGCGCAAGAAAGTGGCCAGTCAGGCTCAGGTGTTGGAGAAGCCGGTTGCTGCTGCAGATTCTGAATCTCCGTTCGCATCAGCGGTGCAGAGCACTTTTGAGGTACTGGGGTTGGGAGATGAACCGCAAGGGATCCCGTTGCCCAGCACTAAGGAACCCATGCCGGCTTGGTTGGCTCGCACCCTCACGGGGGGCACCGCTGGATTGCTGGCTGGACTGTTTGGCATTGGCGGTGGGGTGATTATGGTACCGATGCAGATTCTGTTGTTAAAAGAAACGATCAAAGTTGCCATTCAAACCAGCCTCGGAGCGATTGTGATCACGGCCATTGCCGCCACCAGCAGCCATGCCGGCCTAAGCGATCTAATTTGGAACAGCCTGGGATGGGGGGATGGTACCCTTCGCCAAAATGTGCTCTGGATCCCGGGGTTGATCTTAGGGACAGGCGGGTTGATCGGCGTTCAGATCAGTACCCGTACCCTACCCAAATTGCCCGATGAAACCGTCAGCCTGCTGTTCCGGGGCTTTCTGGCCATTCTCTCCCTCTACATCTTTTGGCAAGCTTGGCAAAACTACCAGGCCTTCAACCGTTGATCCGGATCCTACTGGAACACGGTGATAAACAAAGTCTGGGATCCGGAGCGATTTTGTTGATCAAAGGCTGTCACCCGGAATTGCCAAACACCGGCCGGATCCCCAAACACAACCCGGAAGTCGGTGTTGAAGCTACAGAAGGTGGATCCTGGATTACAATTCACTTGCTGCGGATTAAAAAACTGATTTTGCACACGCGTGCCACTCGGGTTGAAGGTTTCTAGTTCAATAAACTGACTGGAACGAGCACCGCCAGGCACACTGGCCTGTACAGTAAACGGGGGCGTGGATTCACCCACCCGTACGGATGTCGGGGCATTAATAAACGAAACCACTGGGTTTTGGGTTGGGGGCACAATCGATCCCCCTGAGCTACCACTGTCTCCACAAGCAGCCAGTCCGGTGGTCAAGAGTCCGGCAGCCAACACGGTTAAAGCAGCACGTTGCATCCTTACAATCCCTCACAAAAAGCAGAAAAAAGTCCCAGGCTCCATTAGGGGTTGCGGTCTGGGGTGGCTCGATTCTAAGACACTCCCCGCTGCCACAGCCTGAGAAAGGATTCGCAATAACGCAAATATTTACGAGGCTTCGCGTACACTTTTTGGGGTTTCATGGATCGGGTTTCAAAACAAGAGTAAGCGCCGTAACAGCAAAGCCATCACCGAAACAAAACTGGCCACAATCACCTGACCTGGTAAGGTGTAGCCCGAGTAAAGCTGAATCAACTGCAGCAACTGTCGATCCCAGGGTTGTGTCGCCAGCAGATAAATAATCCCCGTGATATGAACCAACACCAGAGCGGCCAAACTGCCGGATCCCAGCTCCTGTAAACCCACCTGCGGCAGGGCGCTATTTCCTAGGGAAGTCTCCGGCGAAGCAGGCAAACGGAGTCGGCCTTGACGGGTAGGGCGAGAAGGGGATGGCTTGGGATCCCGTTGCTGAAAGGCAAGGGTTCCACAGACCCAGGCCCCTGGCAAAAAACCGAGCAAGTAGCCAAACGTGGGCTGGTACAGGTACTGCCACCCTCCCCCCTGGGCAAACACCTGCAACCCCGCCAACCCCAACCCCAGGTAGACAATCTGGGCATACACTGCTGCCACCGGCCCCGCCAAACAAGCCGTCAGTAACATGCCGCCAATTTGTAATGAAAAGCTGTAGCCCCCCAACCAGGGCATCTCTGCGGGAAAACTAAAGTGAGTCAGGGTGCCCAAAATGGTGAGGATCACCCCAATCGCTGTCCACAGCCATTCCAAAGGAGTTAAGAGCAGGCCAAAGCGCATAAGCGGGGGGAAATCTTTCCCTATGCTAAGAGAGGAGGTGTGTTGTGATGGCGGGAAAAGGGTGGTGAAAACAGAGTGGATTGAACTGGCCCAGGCCCTAGCCGATGCTGCCGCAGCGGTGATTCGTCCCTTGTTTCGAGGAGACTTGCAAGCAGAGTACAAGGAGGCCCGTTCCCCAATTGTGACCGTGGCTGACCGGGAAGCAGAACGGGCAATGCGGGCTTTGCTGACGGCCCAAGTGCCAGACCACAACATCCTTGGAGAAGAATTTGGTCTGCACCAGACGGGATCCCTCTACACCTGGGTTCTGGATCCGGTGGATGGTACCATCGCCTTTTCTACGGGCAAACCCACCTTCGGTACCCTAATTGCCCTTTTAGAAGATGACCGCCCGATTTTGGGCATGATCGATCAACCGGTCTTGGGAGAACGCTGGCTAGGGGTACAGGGGCACCCGACCCAATTCAACCGCCAACCTGCCCAGACCAAAGCCAACACCGATCTAGGCCGTGCCTATCTCAGTTGCACCACCCCTGACTTGTTTACTCAGCCTGACCAACAACGACGCTTCCATCAGCTCAGCCAATCCGTTCACATCACCTCCTACGGCGGCGATTGCTATCAGTACGGCCTTTTGGCCAGTGGGTACATTGATTTGGTGATGGAGTGTGGCCTAGCTCTCTACGATTTTGCCGCCCTCATTCCGATAATTGAGGGATCCGGCGGGGTCATCACCGATTGGCAAGGGGATCCCCTTACCCGCACCTCCATAGGGGAAGTGCTGGCTGCCGCCAACCCCAGTTTGCATCAACAAGCCCTGGCTCAAATCAAGCAGGTTGCAATACCTGGCGACAATTGACCAAAGGTATCACCCGCTCCCCAAACCGCTGCACATCGGCGATGAAATCTGGGAAGGTGAAGAGGATCCCGTCGATACTGGTTTGGCTGGCAATGCGATCCAGCTCTCGGGCTACAGTCTCATAGGAACCTATAAGGGTCGGGATCCCCATAAAGGCTTCCGCCTGATAGCGCCTCACATTCACACCGACGGGATCCGTATTGGCTGCCCCTTTCCAACCCAGCAGGGCCTCAATATCTCCCCCTTCCATGTAGTGCTCGGCAGTGGCTTGGGCTTCCGCATCCGTTTCTCCCATCACCACCGTAAACAAAGCGTAGGTACCCACAGTGCGCCCCACCTGTTGACCAACCGCCTTCAACCGATCACTGATGCGAGCCGCTTCTTCAAAGGGGGCCAAGATGAAATTGTGGTTGCCCATTTCTGCCGTAAAGCGCATGCCCCGCTCCGAATGTCCCGCGCAAACAATCGGAATCTCCCGAGAAGGCCGAGGCTGGCAAAGGCAATCTTCCAACTGAAAATACTGGCCGTGATAGGTAACGCGCCCTTGCTCCCAAAGCAGCTTCATCACCTGTACATACTCGGTGGCATAGTCATAGCGGTAGCTGTAGTACTCATCCCCTGGCCACAAGCCCATTTGCGCATACTCCAACTTGTTCCAGCCAGTAACGATATTGAGGCCAAACCGCCCATGACTGATATCGTCCAAGGTCACACACATGCGAGCGGCCACAGCGGGGTGAAGCGTGGGCAAGGCCACCGATGCATAGAGATGGATTTTTTCGGTAACCGCCGCCAACCCCGCCATCAAGGTAAAAGACTCCAGGGCATGATCCCAAAACTGGGTTTCCCCCTTAAAGCCCCGCCACTTGATCATGGAAAGGACAAACTCAAAACCGTACTGTTCTGCCAGCAGGGTGATCTGCTTGTTTAACTCAAAGGTGGGCATGTACTGGGGCGAGTTAACGGAGATGATCCAGCCGTTGTTGGCAATGGGAATAAAAACCCCAAACTGTAAGTAACCCATCAGCAAGACCTCTCCGTCAAAAAATTGCAAACCTCTGTGGAGGACGAGCCTCAGCCCGCAGCCTTATCTAAGCCGGTTCAAGGCCAGAAAATTGTGCGCAACACTACGATGATTCCCAACCCACAAAGTCTGAAACCCATAGCAAACCGCTGCTAGACTGTAGAATCAAATACAAAGTTGGCCGATTTTGGCTCATGCGTGATCCGCGCTGGCTCCCCCTTGGGAGTGCGTTTGGCATCCGGTCATCTCAGCGGGGAGGGGACATCGTGGCAACAGGTGGATATGCGTTGGTGGATAGCCTGCATCGACATGGGGTGCAGCACATTTTTGGTTATCCCGGCGGAGCAATTTTGCCCATCTACGATGAGCTATACAAAGCTGAGTCGCAAGGGATCCTTAAGCACTACCTGGTACGCCATGAGCAGGGAGCTGTCCACGCCGCTGACGGCTATGCCCGTGCCACAGGTAAAGTTGGGGTTTGTTTCGCTACCTCTGGCCCCGGAGCCACCAACTTGGTTACCGGCATTGCCAACGCCATGATGGACTCGGTGGGCATGGTGGTGATTACGGGTCAGGTGCCCCGCCATTTGATTGGCACGGATGGATTTCAAGAGACCGATATTTTTGGCATCACGCTGCCTATCGTTAAGCATTCCTACGTGGTACGGGATCCCCGCGAGATGTCCCGGGTTGTGGCGGAGGCCTTTCACATTGCCGGTACGGGGCGACCGGGGCCAGTCTTGGTGGATATCCCCAAGGATGTGGGCTTTGAGGAGTTTGACTATCAGCCCGTCAGCGAGATCAATGTTCCCGGCTACAAACCGACCGTGCGGGGTAATCCGCGGCAAATTCATGCCGCCGCTAAGCTGATCCTGCAGGCCAAACAACCCCTACTCTATGTGGGCGGTGGTGCGATTATCTCCGGTGCCCATGCCGAAATTGCCGAGTTGGCCCACACCTATCGGATCCCGGTCACGACCACTCTAATGGGCAAGGGAGCCTTTGATGAGAACGATCCCCTATCAGTCGGGATGTTGGGCATGCACGGTACCGCCTATGCCAACTTTGCCGTGACCGAGTGTGATCTGCTGATTGCGGTGGGGGCCCGCTTCGATGACCGGGTGACGGGTAAGTTAGAGGAATTTGCCAAGCATGCCCAGGTGATCCACATCGATATTGACCCCGCTGAGGTGGGCAAAAATCGCGGGCCGGATGTACCGATTGTGGGGGATGTGCGCACCGTTTTGGTGGAAATGCTGGCTCAACTGAGCAAAATGCCCTCCACTCCCGGCCTAACGCAAGCCTGGCTGGAGCGGATCGAACGTTGGAAGCGGGACTACCCGCTGCAGGTACCCAGCTACGAGGGCGTGATTGCCCCCCAACAGGTGATTGATGCCTTTCGTCGTCATGCCCCCCACGCCTATTACACCACCGATGTCGGTCAGCATCAAATGTGGGCAGCGCAGTTCTTGCGCAATGGGCCGCGCCAGTGGATTTCTAGCTCAGGCCTGGGCACGATGGGCTATGGCTTCCCAGCAGCCATGGGGGCGAAGGTGGCGCTACCGGATCAGGAGGTGATCTGCATCAGCGGCGATGCCAGCTTCCAGATGAACCTGCAGGAGTTGGGCACGGTAGCCCAATACGGCATTGCCACCAAGGTCGCCATCATCAACAACGGTTGGCAGGGGATGGTGCGGCAGTGGCAGCAGGCCTTCCATGGGGAGCGCTACTCTCATTCCGATATGGCCCCTGGTATGCCGGATTTTGTCAAGCTGGCGGAAGCTTTTGGGGTGAAAGGGATCCGCGTCGATCACCCCGATCAACTGGAGGACGCGATCCAGGAGATCCTCAAGCATGAGGGGCCAGTGCTGGCGGATTTTGTGGTCAAGCGGGATGAAAACTGCTACCCAATGGTGCCCTCTGGCAAGGCCAATTATCAGATGATCGGGATCCCAGATAAGCGGCAACTGGAACAGGCAGCAGAGTTGATCTACTGCCCCAACTGCGGCACCAAAAACCCCACTCTGCACAAATTCTGTACAGAATGTGGCACGAAATTGTGAAGCCGTGAGCTTGGCTCAATCAGCTCGGACATTGGCACAACCGGGATCCCCAGAGCTGCTGATGGATCCCGCGAGAGAAGGGTTTACCCGTGAAGTACCCGACGCTCATTGCTACGCAATAGAGCGCGGGCTTCTTTGTTCATCGGGACTTGCCTCCGAGAGGGTAGACTTGCGCCTTCCTCCCTTTGGTCTTACAGTCCCTCCCAAAGCAGAA
>JAUQVI010000072.1:0-13276 GCA_039794885.1 Thermostichus sp. DG02_5_bins_236 | reverse complement strand
GTACGTTTCCGTCATGACAGACAAGCAATGATTCCACAGCCATCGAGTACAACCAAAATGCTTGGCTAGCGTGATGGACTGCTCATCGGTGGGATAAATTCTGACCTTGACTGCTTTCAACATGTCTTTATATTAACATAAACCCATCATTGCGATAAAGGCTTATCTGTCAGGATTCCTAGATAGTTTGTTCCTTCGCTTCGCTCAGTCACGCGGCTCTCATCCCGACGCTGACCGTTCCGGTACAGCGCGGGGCTTCCCGCCTAATAGCTAAAATGTGGCTGGTGTTGCCCCAGGAGTTTCATGCAGGGATTAGCCGGGAAAACAGTACTGATAACCGGGGCCAGTTCTGGTATTGGTCAGGCGATTGCTCTCCGCTTTGCCCAAGAGGGGTGCGATGTTGCCATCAACTACCGCAAAAGTGTCCAAGAAGCAGAAGATACCCAAGCCGCCATTATGCAGAAGGTGTGCGGCGATGTGGAGGCCTGCCATGTGCGGTCGCTGCTGATCCAGGGGGATGTCTCTCAAGAAGCTGATGTCATTAACTTAGTGCAACAGGTGATTCAAGGCTGGGGTCATCTGGATATTCTGGTTAATAACGCCGGGATCCAAATAGAGCGACCTGCCCATGAGATCAGCCTAGAGGAGTACGACCGCGTCCTGAATGTGAACTTGCGCGGCTCCTTTCTCTGTGCCCGAGAAGCCCTTAAGCATTTCCTGGAGCAGGGATCCGGTGTGATTATCAACGTATCCAGCGTGCATGAGATCATTCCCCGCCCCTTTTATCTCACCTATTCCCTCAGCAAAGGTGGCATGGGTAACCTCACCCGTAGCTTGGCTTTGGAATACGCCGGTCGAGGCATCCGCGTCAATGGCATTGCTCCCGGTGCCACCATCACCCCGATTAACGAGGCTTGGGTACAGGATCCGGAGCAAAAAGCGGTGGTGGAGAGTCACATTCCCATGGGCCGGGCCGGTACTGCTGCAGAGATGGCCGCTGCTGCTGCGTTCTTAGCCTCCGATGAGGCTGCCTACATCACCGGGCAGACTCTTTATATCGATGGTGGCCTCACCCTGTACGCTGATTTTCGGGAAGCTTGGTCTGCCTAGCCCGCAGCCTCTCGTTGAACCTTAGGGGATCCCAGTTGGAGCTGTGCCTGCTCTTAAGCCAGAAGGGAAATGATTGCCATGGATGCTGACATGAACGCTGAACTGCAACGTCTTGCCGACCACCAGGCTCGTCAAGCCCACTGGCTGCGCTGGGGCCCCTACCTGAGCGAACGACAATGGGGCACGGTACGCGAAGACTACAGCGAGAACGGCGATGCCTGGGCTTATTTTCCCCATGACCATGCTCGCTGGCGTGCCTACCGCTGGGGAGAAGATGGCATTGCCGGCATTTCGGACAATCACCAACGGCTGTGCTTCGCCTTTGCTTTCTGGAACGAACGGGATCCCTTTTTGAAGGAGCGCCTGTTCGGACTTACCGGTCCTCAGGGCAACCACGGTGAAGACGTGAAAGAGTACTACTTTTACCTCGACAACAGTCCTAGCCACGCCTACATGCGCTACCTCTACAAGTACCCGCAGCAGGCTTTTCCCTATCAAGCCTTGGTAGAGGAGAATGGGCGACGCGGCTATCATGACCCGGAGTTTGAGCTGATCGATACGGGCATTTTTCAGGACAACGCCTACTTCGACCTATTCATCACCTATGCCAAAGCCGCACCTGAAGATCTGCTCATTCGCCTTGAGGTTATCAATCGCAGCTCCACCCCTGCACCGCTGCACATTTTGCCCACCTTTTGGTTTCGCAACATCTGGTCTTGGGATGAAGGCCGGAGCCGACCGCAACTGCGCCAGATCCCTAGTGGCGATACCTTTGTCTTGATTGAAGCGGAAGATCGCCGCTCAGAAGAGGATCCTTTTTTCCCTAGCCTGGGCAAACGGTGGTTATACGCACAAATCTCAAGCGGATACCAAAATCTTTTGTTTACAGAAAACGAGACCAACTATGCGGCTTTATACAACCATGCCAACCCAACACCCTATGTCAGAGATGCCTTCCATCGCTATGTCCTTCAGCAGGAGCAAGCAGCCATTAACCCAGAGCGCGTTGGCAGCAAAGTGGCAGCCCATTATCAACTGCTGCTGCAACCGCAAGAGCGCCAGGTGATTCAGCTGCGCCTGGCGGATCGGTCTGATCTTCAGGATCCGTTTGGAGCAGAGTTTGAGCAGGTGTTGCTGGCCCGCAAGCAGGAAACCGATGCTTTTTATCAAACCTTTGTGCCCCAAGGCTGTAGTCAAGAGCACCAGCAAATTCAACGACAAGCCTTCGCCGGGTTGCTTTGGACCAAGCAGTACTACCACTTCGTGATCGAAGATTGGTTGCGAGGGGATCCCGTTCATCCCCGCCCCCACCGCCACCAGGCCCGCAACAGCGAGTGGGAGCACCTATTTAACGACGATATTCTCTCTGTGCCCGACAAGTGGGAATTTCCTTGGTACGCTGCCTGGGATCTGGCTTTTCATGTCTTGCCTTTGGCCATGGTGGATCCCGCTTTTGCCAAGCGGCAAATGGATCGGCTCACCCGCGAGTGGTATATGCACCCGAATGGGCAAATCCCTGCCTATGAATGGCACTTTAGCGATGTGAACCCCCCTGTGCATGCCTGGGGAACCTGGCGGGTTTACCAGATTGAGCAGGAATTTTATGAGCGCCGGGATCCCGATTTTCTGGAGCGGGTGTTTCAGAAGCTGCTTCTCAACTTCACCTGGTGGGTGAACCGCAAAGACAACAACGGCAACAATGTTTTCCAGGGGGGCTTCCTAGGCTTGGATAATATCGGCATCTTCGATCGCAGCTCCGAGCTGCCCACCGGTGGCTATTTAGAACAATCAGATGGCACCAGTTGGATGGGCATGTATTGTTTGAATATGCTCACCATTGCTCTGGAGCTGGCCAAAACCAACCCCACCTATGAAGATATTGCCAGCAAATTTTTCGAGCACTTTCTCTATATTGCCGACGCCATGAACCACTTGGTGGATAGCGTCAACCTTTGGGATGAAGGGGATCAGTTTTTTTACGATGTGCTGCACACCCCTGAAAATGAGCGCCATCACCTCAAGGTGCGTTCCATGGTAGGGCTGATCCCCATTTTTGCCGTCGCCGTTTTGGAGCCGGAGGTTTTTGAGCAATTCCCAGGGTTCAAACGCCGCTTTGACTGGTTCATGGTTAATCGCCCTAAGCTGCGGCAATGTATCCACAGGCTGGTGCAAACCTCACCGCAAGGTTCAGGGCAGAAGACTCTACTTTCGGTTGTCAACCCCGATAAGCTGCGGCTGATCCTGCAAAGAATGCTGGACGAATCGGAGTTTCTCAGCCCCTATGGCATTCGTTCTCTATCCCGCTATCATGCCGAGCACCCCTACAGGTTCTATGTCGGATCCCAGCAGCACCGGGTGGATTACAATCCTGCTGAGTCGGACAACGGCATGTTTGGGGGCAATTCCAATTGGCGCGGCCCCGTTTGGTTCCCCATGAATCATCTGATCATCGAATCTCTGCGGCAATTTCACCGCTACTTGGGGGAAGACTACCGGGTAGAATGCCCAACCGGATCCGGGCAGTGGCTCACCCTCGATCAGGTAGCCGATGAGATCTCCCGCCGTTTAATCCGCATCTTTGAACGGGATCCGCAAACGGAGCGGCGGCCTGTTCATGGAGAATACGATCTTTTTCAAACGGATCCTCATTGGCGGGATTGGATCCTGTTTTACGAGTACTTCCACGGGGATCGTGGCTGCGGTTTGGGGGCCAACCACCAGACGGGCTGGACCGGCTTGGTCGCAGCACTGATTCAACAGGTGGGGTCTTGAAAAGATCTGGAATCGGAAAATTGAATGCTATACCGCAAAGCAGACCAAGTGATCCTGGGTAATGAGTTGATTATAGGCTGGTATAGGGGATCCTTCCTGTGTGATGCTACAAACAGGGCTTCACAGGTTGACTGGTTCTAGCCACTCATGGGAGGAAACAGACATTGCGGGTGGGGATTGTTGGCACTGGCTATGCAGCCCGCTCACGAGCGGAAGCAGTGCGAAAAGATGGGCAAGCAAAGATTGTGGCGATTGCCGGTCGAAATCCCGAGCGGGTCAGCGCTTTTGCGGCAGAATTCGGAGCGGCTGCCTGTCCTGATTGGTCGAGCCTGCTACACGACCACCGGTTGGATTTGGTGTTTGTTAGCACGGTTAACCGGGAGCATGCCGCCATTGCCCGCGCTGCCTTGGGCCTAGGGATCCATACCGTTGTGGAGTATCCCCTGGCCCTCGACGTTGCCGAGGCTCGTTCCTTGGTGCAACTGGCAGCAGAGCGCAAGGTGCTGTTGCATGTTGAGCATATTGAGCTGATTAGCGGCGTGCACCTGTTGCTGAAGCGAGAACTGGAGGGACTGGGCAAATTGTTTGCCGTCCGCTACATTACCCTCACTGCGACCCACCCCGCTCCCGACCGCTGGACTTATCAGCCGCAGCTATTTGGCTTTCCCCTTATGGGGGCTGTTTCCCGCATTCACCGTCTGGTGGATTTGCTGGGGCCGGTAGAACGGGTCAGTTGCCAGCTGCGCTACGATGGCCCGGATTTGCCTCACCGCTACAACAGTTGTTATTGCACTGCCCAACTCAGTTTTGCCGATGGCTTGGTGGCGGTGCTGGCCTATGGCAAGGGGGACTCCTTGTGGTGTTCGCAGCGGCTGCTGGAGCTGCACGGCCAACGGGGGGGGCTGTTAATCAATGGGGAGGAGGCGATGCTGCTGCGCCCCGGCAGTGCCCATCCGCTGGAGACGGGATCCCGTCATGGCCTGTTTGAGCAGGATACCCACATGGTGCTAGAGCACCTGCGTCACGGCAGCCCCCTCTACGTGAATACTGAGAAAATGCTCCATGCTTTAGCTATTGCTGAGGCTGCTGAGCGGTCTGCCCAAACCCAACAGGTGATGCGTATCCAAGACTGAGACCAAGTCCAAGCAACAGCCCTTAGCTTGCACGAATACTCTCCCATACTCTCAAAAGGTGCTGGTGATGCGGCGCATCGCCTCTTCGACATTGGCGCGGCTATTAAAGGCCGACAGACGGAAATATCCTTCCCCAGCACTGCCAAACCCCGAGCCGGGCGTACCCACCACATGACTATGGTGCAACAGCTTATCAAAGAAATCCCAACTGCTCAGGCGGGCGGGCGCTTTCACCCAAACATAAGGGGCATTGATGCCGCCATAAACCTGGATCCCGGCAGCCATCAGTTGTTCCCGGATAATACGAGCATTCTCCAGATAAAACTGCACCAAGCCCCGTACCTGCGCCTGTCCTGCCTCTGAATAAACGGCTTCTGCGCCCCGCTGCACAATGTAGGACACTCCGTTAAACTTGGTAGATTGGCGACGGTTCCACAAACTCCACAGATCCACCCGGGATCCATCACCAGCCTGCCCCTGTAAGGACTTAGGCACCACGGTAAAAGCACAGCGGGTACCTGTGAAGCCGGCGGTTTTGGAAAAGGAGCGAAACTCAATGGCGCAGTCTCTAGCTCCTTCCACTTCGTAGATGGAATGTGGGATCCCCGGCTCGGTAATGTAGGCTTCGTAGGCGGCATCAAACAAAATCAAGGCACTGTGGGCACGGGCATAGTTGACCCACGCTTGCAAGTGCTCGCGAGTGGCCACTGCTCCGGTTGGGTTGTTGGGGAAACACAGGTAGATCACATCCACCTTTTGCTCAGGTAGGTCAGCTGTAAAGTTGTTGTCTGCGGTGATCGGCAGGTAGACCAGCCCTTCGTATTCGCCACATTCATTGGCCGGGCCCGTATGTCCGGCCATCACGTTGGTATCTACATATACTGGGTAAACCGGATCCGTAACCGCAATGGTGTTGTCATGGCCGAGGATATCCAGGATATTGCCACAGTCGCACTTCGAGCCATCAGAGACAAAAATCTCAGAAGCATCGATATCACAACCCCGCGCCTGAAAATCATGCTCAGCAATCGCTTGGCGTAACCACTCATAGCCCTGCTCTGGCCCATAGCCACGGAAGGTGGCTCGATCCCCCATCTCTTCCACAGCGCGGATCATGGCTGCCCGACAGGCTTGCGGCAAAGGTTCTGTCACATCACCAATACCCATTTTGATAATAGAAGCAGTGGGGTTAGCCTCGGCAAAAGCCCGCACCCGGCGGGCAATTTCGGGAAAGAGATATCCGGTTTTGAGTTTGAGGTAGTGGTCGTTGATCCTGGCCATAGGGGTTGCGAAAAGAGAAGGTTTGTCAGCCCTACAGTGTAGCTGAAGCTGGCCCTAGAGGCTCACACGACAGACTTCACAGGCCATGAAGATCCCTCTTCCAAACAATCCCCAGTAAAGATATCCCTCATCTGATATCAATCCGAACTCAGAAGAGACTGAGGGTTAACCAATACTTAACCTCAGTCTCATATTTCCTTAACAATGTAATGTCAATATAGATCTCGCTTTCGTTTATACGGAATCTTTGCTTGCCCATAGGTTGGCTAGCAAAATCCAACAACAGAAAGACAATTGAATTTATTGAGGTACATCGTGGGCGATAAGGCTAACTTTGTCGGGAAGCTAGTTCTAATCCCGGCTCTAACTTCAGTTCTGGGATTGACAATGGGATGCAGCGGGGGATCCCCTTCTACCCTCTCTCTTTCCACGCCTTCAGCTACACAAGTGCCTACAGTGTCAGTACCCCTTGTACCCACCGGTTTTCCAACCATTCAGCCTACCCCTAGCCAGCCAGGTGTTGAGGCTGTTCCTGGTACAATCACAGATGCAGTTATTATTTCATTTGGTGGGGAATCCATCACCTTTGACATCAGAGATTTCATGGTTGCTTTGGCAAGAATTATCAACCCAAATGCAACACTGTTGGAAATCCAAAGAATTATCTTTGATATTTTCGGGATCAGGCTTTCTGAAGAAGACATCAATGCTGCCCAACCTGTTCCTGTTGTACTCTACGATTTTAATGGAGATGGAATACTTGGAACCCTTGAAGACTTCGGAGTGATCTTAGGAATACTCTTTGGCTCAGGAATTCCTGAAAGTGTGGAACAAATTTGCATTCAAGTGCTGCAGATCTCCTGCAACTTAGCTCCTGGCATTGAGTTGCCTCAGCTAGATTCTCTAATGCCTTCTTTCCCAATACAAAATCCATCTCCCACAGTCTCACCCTCACCACCAACTTCAGAAGAAAGCGGGGGTACTCAGCCAATCTCAACTCATACTCCCATCTCAACGCCCACAGGCGGTGAAGGCATAGGCGGGTTACCTCCAGCGAATGGTTTAGTAGTAACAATCATCGATCGAGACCAAGTAGATGGTCAGCCCCAAACGACAGGAGCTTCTGTCGCTCTCCAGGCAACAGCTGTAGATGATCAGGGTAAAGATTGGTCTAGCTTAATTGAGTGGCTAGATCATCAGGGAAGGCCCATGGGATCCGGCCCCAACTTTACCTACAACAGTGGATTCCGCCCTTTAATGGAAACGATTACTGCCAGAGTGCGGCTTTTTGATGGACGCACAAGTTTTGATCGAGTCAGTTTTACACTGAGCACTCCAGATATAAGTGTTGCTCCCAATGTTAAGGTCTTGCCTGATCAGAGAACTCAGATTTTAGAGTTTGATTTTGATCCCGAAGATGAAGAGATAGGATCTAATGAATTTTCTCTAGTTCTAGTAGATAACGAAAACCTACCTACACTAAGGCCTAACGACGTAATCGTCGGAGCCGACACACGGGTTCCCCCGATGAAGATTAAGACCCTTCAGAGAGAGGGAAACAGTTTGAGGATGACGGTTGAACTAACACCTTTCTCAGATCTCATTCTGGAAGGATCAGCAGGATTTAGACAGCAGGTAGATCTCAGCCTCAATCTTACTCCTCAGAATCGTTCACAACTTGACTTCCGATTAGATCCTCAAAAGCTGTCATTCAACCCATTATCCTATTTTCTAGTCGATCCCGTTTCTGAAAGTCTTCTCAAGACAAAATATTCTCAAGCTATACCGGGAAACGCTCAGTTTGTAAGGACATTAATTGCAACACCAACCAGTCGAGTTGAGTTGGGCCTACTCAAGGGTGAGAGAGGTCGCTTCAAGCGTTCGGGATTAAGAACTCAATGGGAGCTTCTAGCTCAAGTTTATGGAGGTTTTAACTTCGAGCCATTGGTGTCTGGAGAATTGGATTTTGGATTAAATCCATTCAGCTCTGATTTTGGTCTCAACTATTTTGATTTCACGCTAGAAGGCAAGCAAAGTGCACTATTAGGAATCGCCTTTGATGGAATTCTCAAACTAGATACAGGCTTTGAAATTGAGTTATTTAAAATCCCAGCAAAGACAATACCATTTTTGGTTGGACCAGTTCCATCCTGGATACAGATCGAATTAAGCTCAAAGTTAGCAACCGAGCCTTCAGCCTCTGTAAAGGTCAGAGGTGGGCAGCTTGGATTTAATCAGAATTTTGACTACTATCTTAATGTCAATCACACCGATGGTAACTGGACTGGCAGAGCAAATGCAGATGGAGAATTTAATGAATTTTTTGAGGGAAACTTTCACTTAGAGGGGGCGCTCAAAAACCAAATCAAGACCGAAGCTGCATTTAAACTTTACAGTATCGGCGGCCCTAAAGTAGGATTTGTTCCTTCTCTTACCCCCAATATCAGTCCTTCAGAAAGGGGTTTTGATATTGACCCTGAGCTTCCTCTGGTAGCTGAAAGCTTTAGTCGTTCTGATAAAATCCCTTTGTTGGCAACAGCAGAGATCGCACCTACCCTAAATATTGATGGGAAGCTCGCTCTAGAGGTGACTGCATTCAGTGCAAAAAAAGTAGGCCCCTTCCCGCAAATAGATTTGGGTCGGTTTGAATTTCCTCTTAAAGAAGAGACTTTACTTAGTATACCACTACCCTTCAATCGCTCTGCTATAGGTGAGACAACTTTTTGGTTGGGTTGGAAGGATTCACAGATTGGATTTATTACAGAAAGTGAACTAGATCAGGTAGTTTGGTTGAATAGCTGTTTCTATGAAGAAGGTGAAGAAGGTCAAAGACAAATTTCTGCAGTTATCTTTAGTGCTACTGATGAAAATGGTGAGAATCCTCTGGCAGAGAGTCAGTCTGTCAATATTACTGTTACATCTCCTGAGATTCGTTGCCCCGATTTGGATCCAGCGATTGAATCGATCGATTTTCCTCGTGAAATCGAAGATGGACAAACCTATCCTCTGACAATTAAAGCTGGCTTGCGGAATCGATCGGGAGATATCATTTTTGGTGAGTCCCTCGATGTTGAGATCGTTGTTTTGAGCGATAACGGAACAGTTGCGCAGAGTACTGGAACAACGAGTGCTGAGGGTGTTTTCACAACCACTGCTACTTTGAATCAAAACCTTGGCAGGCTAGTGCTGGGGGTTATTGTCCGTCGCACCACAGAGTTTGACGGAGAGATTCTTGTGCTCGAAGACCGCAGAACAATTACTGCAGTGGATATCTGTGACATCGAGCCCAACTGCGATCCTCCTTCAGGTGGAGGGATCCCCATCGGAATTGGCGGCTTTGGTAGTGGTGGTAGTCGTCCTGGAGGAGGTGGGCCAACTCCAACGCCAGGGCCAACTCCAACGCCAGGGCCAACCCCAACCCCTTTGCCAGAGTGCGAAGATTGCAGTGACGGCTTTACAATCGGGGATCCCCATTTCAAAACGCTGGATGGACTTTACTACGCTTTCCATGGACAAGGGGAGTTCTGGCTAATCAAGTCTGATGATGATCAGATTCAAGTGCAAACCCGGCAAATACCTGTCAGGCCGGGAGCCAATGTCACTCTCAATGCTGCTGTTGCCATCAAGATGGGATCCCAGCGGGTGGGATTTTATGGCCCGCAGATACGGGTAAATGGATCCCTAGTTTCGATTAATACTGGAAGCCGATTTCTATTTGATAACGGCGGAGTCTTGGTACGAGAGTCTGGTTCTCGATATCGCTTGGTATGGCCAACTGGGGAGTTCATCCGAGTCAACATTTTTAATGAGCCTTCATTTGCCTCTCAGTCAGTAGATCTTGAGGTCTTTATCTCCTCAGCTCGGTTAGGTCGCGTGTCAGGCTTGTTAGGTAATTTTGATCGAAATCGCGCCAATGACATTACTACAAGAACTGGGCAAGTCCTAGCTCCTCCAGTTGCCTTAGGAGACCTATACAATCTCTTCGGGGAAAGTTGGCGGATCTCCCAAAGCGAATCTTTATTCGATTACGAGTCCGGTCAGAGCACTGACACTTTTACGAACACTCCTACTGAGTTTGTAACCTCAGAAACCTTGGACCCAGTAGATCGACAAGCGGCAGAAACCTTCTGTCTAGGTCGAGGGATTATAGAGGCTGCGCTGCTAGAAGCCTGCATTGTGGATGTGGCCATCGGAGGTGAAGCTTTTGCTGAGGTTTTCACTCAGGTGAGCCCACCTGCAGAATCACTAGAACTAGCAGATCCACCCACAGTTATCCTGACTGTACCAGAACAAGTCTCTCTAGGGGATCCTGTCACATTGGGCTTATCTGCCAATATCCCCGGTGGGCTGCAATCCATTCGATTGGTGATCAATGGTCCTGAGTTAACTTTCAACCAAACTTTACCTCAGTCAATAACAGGATGTGCGACAGGCGCTCGTACTTGTCAGTTTACTTATCCTTTCCCCTCTAACCTTTTGCCAGGAACATACAACTACAGCTTGACGTTGTCGGATCAATCCAACCAGAGCGTTACCGAAGACGGAACTGTGGAGGTCATTGCTCAAGATCAACCGCTTGCTATAGATCCGGGTCTTGAGGCTGCCATTCGGGAAGCAATTAACAAGCCCACAGGTCCTCTTTCTCCATCAGATTTAGAGGATTTAAGAGAGCTCAATGCTAAGAACCGCGGGATCCAAACTTTACAAGGTCTACCGGTCCTTTCCAATTTGGAGTCCCTGGATATTTCGGATAACGCATTGCAGAATCTGAATGGATTACCCTCAGCCTTACCTGAGCTGCGTACTCTTTCACTAGGTGGAAATCAGCTCAATGACTTGAGGGGTTTGCCTATCAATCTACCCAAGCTTGAATTTTTTGGGGTTGGGGGTGGCACCTTACGCAGTCTAGTGGGCCTTCCCAATGCTTTGCCAAACCTAAAAGTACTTTCCATTAATGGAACAGGTCTAACTTCTCTAGAGGGCTTGCCCAGTAGTTTGCCTACTCTTGAATTGTTGAGTCTTTGGCCGAATGAACTTCAGTCTTTAGAAGGTTTACCTGCCGATCTTCCTAACATTCAAAACATCAATGTTAGTGCTAATTTCCTAACTGATATTGAGCCTATTCCTAACCTGTACGGGAATGGGCTTGATAATGGTGATGTTTTGGATGTGAGTTTTAACTGTTTGGCACAAAGCTATTTAGACAACTTACCTTCTGTCTTGCCAGGAGTTGAGCTTCGTCTGAGTCCACAGAAATCAGGCTCTGAATGTTCACAGTCTGACCTGGTGGGTATGGATGGAATAGATCCTGGCTTGAGTGCTGCTATTCGTGCGGCACTTGACAAGCCAATAGGTGCAATCACAGCATCCGACTTATCTTCTATAACTGAGCTCGATACTTCCTATCGTCAGATTCGTACCCTTGAAGGTATGCCTGTTATGCCTAACCTACAGAGCTTAAATCTAGAGGGCAACGAGTTAACCAGTCTAGAAAGGGTTACCCGATCTGCTAGAGTTACAGAGGCTTTTCCTGACTTACAATAGCCTGGCAGATTTGAGGGGTTATCCTAATTTGCCCAAATTACAGGAGCTAGACTTAGGAGCTAACTCTATTGATTCCATGGCTGGGATTAAGGCCAGCAGTACAGCTAATTTTAGAGTAAATCTCAACTGTGCAGTGGGGCCATATGGAATCAACCTACTCGAACTCCCTCCTAATCTTACCGAGCTGTACTTATGCTTTAACCTGAATTGTGTTGGGTACCCTTACAATGATCTCACTCAAATTCCAGCAATGCCAAGCAACCTGCTCAACTTACAGGTTCTAACCCTCAATCACAATACATTATCAAACTTAGAAGGATTACCTGAAAATCTATCGAATTTGCGGGTTTTAGATATATCTCGCAACCCCTTAACCAGCCTGTCGGGCTTGCAATCGGTTAGTGCTATACCCAATTTGAGTCGGTTCTACTCCTATTTAACCCCTGACCCCAGTACTTCTCTTAATCCAACAGAAATTGACTTGGCCGAACAAGAATTGTGGGATTATCGTGAAGTAGCTGGCCAAAGTGGTTATGCTCTTGGTGGATGTAGTGCCCGAGGTTACAATCCCTTTTAGGGTGCGTTCATCCGGACTGGGAATTCAAAAGCATGTCATCTGTCACCATTCAAGTTGTGGCCAATATGGCGGGCTGGGGCCACTGGACGAGGATCTTGGCGCTGGCTCTCCACCAACCTCAAGTGCAGTTTGAAATCTACAATACGGTGATCCCCAATCTCCCCTTGCCTAGGTGGATCCCAAATATCAAACGTGTTTACTCCTTACAAAGAGGGATCCCTCTTGTTTGTGAACATGGTTTCGAGTCCCTTAATCCTTATCAAGGATCAGAATTCTCTAAGATTCTCTGTGTGCGCAAAACTAGCAGAGAAAGCCTGGATCTAAATGTTTACACTCAGGTAATAACAGTTTCAGATCTTGATAGGCCTGGAGACTTTTCGCCCGTTGTCTTGGAAACTCCCTCAGTTAATAAGCCCTTTCCCAATTGTGTTTTGGTATGTAATGAGGCTAGTAATCTAGAGAATTTGAAGCGTCTTCATCCTGATTATATTCATAGGCTTGTTCACCCCATTACTTCCATGCGATCGCAGATTCAGCATATGGGATCCCCTGTCAGCTTTATCCATCTGTTTGGCCGAATGACTCCATTTCGCGGATGGGGCAACTGAGGGAACGCCCCATGCCAGGTCATTTTGAGAACGGTGCTCCGTCACTTTCCCAAGCTATTTGGGATTGGTGGCAAGAGGTTTTGTGAAGTACCCGACGCTCATTGCTACGCAATAGGGCGCGGGTTTCTTTGTTCATCGGGACTTGCCTCCGAGAGGGTAGACTTGCGCCTTCCTCCCTTTGGTCTTACAGTCCCTCCCAAAGCAGAAGCCCCACTTCCTGAGGCCAAAATCCGCAAGCCTTCATTTCTGAT
>JAUQVI010000071.1:0-13592 GCA_039794885.1 Thermostichus sp. DG02_5_bins_236 | reverse complement strand
ACCTACGTGGAAAATACCGGAGCCGCCTGGAGCTTGTTTGAAGATTCGGGAGAGTTCCTCAAGTGGATCTCTTTGGGGGTTTCGCTGGCCTTGATGGTGCTGGCGATTCGCGGCGGGATCATGAGCCACTGGGAACAGGCGGGCTATGGCTTGGTGTTGGCGGGGGCGGTGGGGAATGGCATCGACCGCTTCACGACAGGCTATGTGGTGGATTTTTTCAACTTTGTTTTGATCCGCTTTCCAGTGTTCAATGTGGCGGATGTGGCGATCAACATTGGGGTTGCTTGCCTGCTGATTGGCTTGTTACGGGGCGACTCGAAAAAAACGGAACCACCCCCCGCTTTACCCAATCCGGAAGGAAAATCAGATGAAGGGATCCCGCCCCACAGCCATTAAGGCTGATCCGATCAAATCTAGATTAGGTTCGGGGCGTGTTGAAGACCAACCCAACCCAGCACGAATCCTTTGCCCTGGTTAAGGGTCAGGTTGCCCTGTTGGCCGTGCTCCCAGGAGATACTGATACCGCCTGACTGGCTTGGTTGGCGACCTGGCAGAAGTGCTCTACATCGGCTGCGGTGGTGTTGAAGGCCGTCACCAAGCGAATCTGATTGTGGTCTTCCCCCAGCCAGCGGTAAAACTGAAACCCTGCCTGTTCTAGGGCCTGTAGAACTGGTTCCGGCAGCTCGATAAAAAGCTCATTGGCCTGGGGGGGATGCACCCACTGCGCTCCCGGCAGGGATCCCAGCCCCTGCGCCAACTTCTGGGCCATCGCATTGGCATGACGGGCATTGCGCAGCCACACTCCATCCGTTAGATAAGCCTGTAACTGAGCAGAGAGAAAGCGCAGTTTGGAAACAAGATGACCGGCCCGCTTACGGCGAAACTCAAAATCTCCCGCCAGTTCCGGCTGAAAAAATACCACGGCTTCCGCAGCCCAAGCACCATTTTTGGTGGCCCCAAAAGAGAGCACATCCACCCCCGCTTTCCAGGTCATCTCAGCCGGAGTACAGCCCAAACTGACCAAAGCATTGGCAAAGCGTGCCCCATCCATGTGAACCTTGAGGCCAAACTGATGGGCCAAATCCGCCAGGGATCCGAGCTGATCCAGGGAATAGAGGGTGCCCGCTTCAGTGGCTTGAGTGAGACTGAGGCTGGCGGGTTGCACATGATGAACCACTCCCAAACCCGCCTGGGCGAGAGCAGTTTTTAAGTTCTCCCAGTCGATGCGGCCCTGGTCTCCAGGGATCCCCACCAATTTCGCCCCACCCGTCAACAGTTCTGGTGCGCCACATTCATCCACATTGATGTGGGCCTGAGGATGACAATAAATCGCCCCATAGGGAGGGGTGAGCACCGAAAGTGCCAGGGCATTGGCAGCGGATCCCGTTGTCACTGGAAACACCGCCACTTCATGCTCGAAGATTTCCGCAAAGATTCCCTGCAACCGAGCTGTGCAGTCGTCGCCTCCATAGGGCATGGCGGAGCCCGGGTTCAAAGCAACCAAAGCCTCCATTACCTCGGGGCAAGCCCCTGTCACATTGTCGCTACAAAAATTCATGGAAAATTCATGAAATTAGGGTAGGACTGAGGTTTTCTTATTTCACTCCCACCAGGCCGGGATCCTCTAAGGTATCCCAAGTCGAATCTGCTTCTGTCTGAGCGGGTTCATCCACAGACTCAAGCTTCGGGGGAACCGCTGGTGCGGGCTGAGCCATCCACCATAACCCCAACGCGGGGCCTAAGCCTAATAGCAAGCCCAATCCCACTGGCGCAAGAATACCGGATCCCAGGCTCATCAACAGAGCAAACCCAAAATTGGCCCCGTACAGCAGCAGCGGCCCCAACAGCTCGGTGCGGTTCAGATTGGGTTGCTCTTTACCCCAGAGCAG
Organism: Thermostichus sp. DG02_5_bins_236; assembly: GCA_039794885.1. Classification (GTDB taxonomy): domain Bacteria; phylum Cyanobacteriota; class Cyanobacteriia; order Thermostichales; family Thermostichaceae; genus Thermostichus. The sequence continues at coordinate 11,703 of JAUQVI010000071.1, read as the reverse complement.
GTTGGCCACTGTCATAAAAGCAGCTCCCGTCAGCATCCAACCGCCAAAGTTTTGCAAAGGCATCCCGAAGAAAGGCCCCGGTTGAAACCACGTCCAAAACGGGATCAAACCGCGAGTCATAGCTGGATCCAACACGAAGTCCCAGGCGGTGAGCAGCAGCGCTCCCAACATAATCGCCTCGAAGTGAATCAGCCAATGGCGCTGGGCTTGTAGGGCCACACGAGCCAATAAATAGGCCGACAACCCCACATAAAACCAAGACAAAGGGATCGTAAAGGGCACCAATCCGGCGATTTTGTAGCCCAGCCCACTCAGGTAGCCGTAATCCCCAAACGGGATCCCGGTACTGGTTCCCAGCAGCTCACTGGCCAAAGAAATACCTACCGCCGGGATCAAGAACATCAGCATACGCCGCACCCCCAACAGGCGGGATCCCATCAAGGCTGCCGCAAGCATCCCAAACACCATGTAGGCAACTCCGCCATTGCCCATACTCAGAGAGAATGCCTGAATACCGATCGGGGGCAAACTGGCAATCCACTCAGGATGCGGTACAACCCAAAGCAACCCCGCCAACCCAAAGAACAGAGACAGGATGTGCAAACTCAGGGCCAGGGTTTCCAGCTTCCGCCCCAGGGATCCCGACCCAGGCAGGACGGTTTGCCAAAGGGAGGGCTTGGGACTGGGGTTCGTAAGCCCCGAGGTAACAGTTAGGCTGACAGGGACACTAGAGGATGAGAACCAACGCATGAGGGACTCCCGAGGGATGGTTGACCAGGGCCGCTGCACCTCCCCAAAACCCACACGGCAGATTGAGGGGAAACGGGATGCCCTGAGAAGGTGGCTGTATGCCATCGCGCCTATGCCGGCAGGAAAGGTGAAACGGTTGGCGACTTCATGGGCAGTTGCGACACTGCTGATATTTTCCGCCCTATTGTATCAATTCGTAAACATATCGCCTGTTTTTGCCCAAGGTTTGACGGAATCCGCCAGACCGGGATCCCTTGTGGGATTGTACAGCCAGCTGGTGCGCGCCTTGGATCGACAGGATTGGCGGCAGGCCTTGCGCCTCGTGGATGAATTACGCCGTCAGGCCAGGGATCCAGCTCAACGCTACGACCTAGAGAGTTATCGACTGGAGTTGGAGCAGCGGGTCTACCCTCCGCCCCCTCCGCCTCAACCCGCCACTCTGCCCTTCCTTCACAAGCCCTTTGCGGGCGCATTTCCGGTCAGCAATCTCTTCGATCACGATCTGCCCCTCGGCGAAGCCGATGACAATAACCGATTTTTAACGGTACAGGGGCAAGTGTGGATCCCGAACCCATCACACCCCTGTGGCAAAAGCGATGGCCATGCCGGCTACGACTGGGAAATGCCCATCGGCACCCCCATCCTGGCTGCGGCAGCCGGTCGAGTTAGCCTAGCCCGAGCCGAACCGGAGTTTTACTGTCCTGCCTTGGGGCGTTCTGTGCGGGGGTTGAGGGTGCGCATCCTCCATGAATTGGGATCCCCAGAGCCCCAATGGTTTGAAACCCTCTACACCCACCTCAGCGAAATTCAAGTGCGCGAGGGCCAAACAGTTTCTCCAGAAGACGTGATCGGACTGTCAGGCAATAGCGGCTGTTCCAGTGGGCCTCATCTTCATTTTGAGGTGCGGCGGCTCAACAACACCCACTCCGGGGCTGCGGTGGATCCCTATGGCTGGCTGGGATCCGACCTGGATCCGTGGAGCCTTCACCCGCATGGGGCAGAGAGCCTTTCGCTGTGGCAAGTGGGGCAAGCCCCCAGCTTGGGCTCCTGTTGGGATCCTCTCCTTCCCCTGGATTGACAGGGATCCCTTGAATCTCAGGACGCAGATATAAAGATATGTAAAAGTGGGATCAGCACCCGACTCAGGATCCCTGATGCGCACGGAAGAGCCCCACCCCCCAACAGCTACAGAGCAGCACTGGCAGTGGCGCGGATACCCAATTCGCTACCAACAGGCAGGCTCCACCGGTCCAGCAGTCCTCTTGATCCATGGCTTTGGGGCCAGCAGTGACCATTGGCGCAAAAACCTGTCGGAACTGGGGCAGCATGCTCGGGTTTATGCCGTCGATTTGCTCGGGTTTGGGGGATCGGCTAAGCCTTTGCCAGGATCCGACCTCACCTATACTTTTGAAACCTGGGGATCCCTAGTGGTGGATTTTTTGCGGTTGGTAGTGGGGGATCCCGCCCATTTGATCGGCAATTCCATCGGTTGCATTGTGGCGCTGCAGGCTGCTGTTCTGGAGCCGGCTCAGATTTTGGGGGTAGCGATGTTGAACCCCTCGCTGCGGCTGTTGCACGAACGGAAACGGGGGGAAATCTCGTCGCTGCGGCGCTGGTCAACCCCCCTAATTCAAAACCTGCTCGGTTGGCCGCCCTTTGGCAACTTCTTCTTCGCTCAAGTGGCCCAAGCCAAGGCCATTCGCAATATCCTCCTACAAGCCTACGGGCGCAAGAAGGCGGTGACCGATGAACTGGTGCAGCTGTTGCTCAAACCTGCCCTAGATCCGGGGGCAGCAGCCGTCTTCTTGGCCTTTGTGCGTTACTCCCAAGGGCCTTTGGCAGAAGATCTCTTGCCCCAACTCACCTGCCCGGTCTTGATCCTCTGGGGAGAAGCGGATCCCTGGGAGCCGATTGCCCTAGGGCGGGCTTTGGCCGAGTTTCCCTGTGTGGTCGGGTTTATTCCCTTGCCGGGAGTGGGCCACTGCCCCCAGGATGAAGCCCCGGAGCTGGTCAACCCACTACTGCTGGATTGGATCCAGGGATCCCTGTCCCAACAAGCATCTCCAGAGGCCCCTACTAACGGCTGATATGCTCTAGCTGATCCAGATTAGGGCCACTGAGGCGAAACGCTTGCCCAAATCCTTGAATGAAGCTGCCTGCTTGGGGGGTAATCTGGCAGAAGTGAAAGTCTGCTAAGCCGAGTAGCATCTCGGCAATTTCATACTTGGCCCGATACAACGGCTCAAACCCCCGCTCCATCGCCGCCTCTCGACTGAGAAACTCCGCTTCTCCTGTCACCATCACCCGCGCCAGAGCATGATTACTGCGGGGATCCTCGGGTGTCGGCGGCTCATGAATCATCAAACTGGCACGGGCATCCGCACGCAGGGCTTGGGTATGGGAAGACAACTCGCTGATTAAAATGGCAAACCGCAAGGGATCCCGTTGTACCACAAAGGGCACCAAGGATACCGCCGGGGATCCCGCCTCCAAGACCGCCAAGCTGGCCACCGGCTGCTGATCGAGTAAGGCATTCAGGCTTTGCAAAGGAGACATAGACAGTTCTCACACAGGCTTCGTCATTATCTCCAAAATGCCATCTCCGCCTTAGCGGGAAATAGCTCCTATCTCATCAGGGATAGCTGAGATAATGGGGTTCACCCTCAATCACCAGAGCTCAAGCTCAGGCGCGGTGTCCATGGACACCCACACCAGATGAATAACGGATCCCATCCATGTACTGTGATTATCTCGTCCAAATCCTCACCGCCCGTGTTTACGATGTTGCCCAAGAATCCCCCCTCGAACCGGCCTTTAATCTCTCCCGTCGCCTAAAAAATCAAGTCTGGCTGAAACGGGAGGATGTGCAATCGGTCTTTTCCTTCAAGCTGCGCGGCGCTTACAACAAAATGGCGCAACTCCCTCCAGAACAATTGGCTCAGGGAGTCATTGCGGCTTCTGCCGGCAACCATGCGCAAGGGGTGGCACTGGGGGCACAACGGTTGGGGACACAGGCCATTATCGTCATGCCCGTCACCACACCGCAGGTGAAAGTGGACGCTGTACGGGCTCGGGGCGGAGAAGTGGTGTTGTATGGGGATACGTTTGACGATGCCCATACCTATGCACGGCAATTGGAAGCTGAAAAAGGCTTAACTTTTATCCATCCCTTTGATGATCCAGAGGTGATTGCCGGTCAAGGCACCATTGGCATGGAGATCCTGCGCCAGTATCAACAGCCGATTCATGCCATTTTCGTGGCTATTGGGGGCGGCGGATTGATTTCAGGCATTGCCGCTTATGTCAAACGCTTGCGCCCCGACATCAAGATCATCGGCGTGGAACCCGTGGATTCCGATGCTATGTATCAATCTTTACAAGCAGGGCGGCGGATACGCTTATCTCAGGTAGGCTTGTTTGCCGATGGTGTAGCGGTGCGGGAAGTGGGGGAAGAAACCTTTCGCCTCTGTCAGCAATATGTGGATGAGATCCTCTTGGTCAGCACTGACGATATCTGTGCTGCCATCAAAGATGTGTTTGAAGACACCCGCTCTATCTTAGAGCCCGCTGGGGCCTTGGCCATTGCCGGCATGAAAGCCTACGTCAACCGCACCGGCATCCAAGGACAAACCCTGGTTGCTGTTGCCTGTGGGGCGAATATGAACTTCGATCGCCTGCGCTTTGTGGCAGAACGAGCTGAGATTGGGGAACAACGGGAGGCCATTTTTGCCGTCACCATTCCCGAACAGCGGGGCAGCTTTCTCAAGTTCTGCACCTGTATCGGCCAGCGCAACCTCACTGAGTTTAATTACCGCATTGCCGATGACCGGGAGGCTCACATCTTTGTGGGGCTACAGGTCAAAGATCGTACGGATGCCCAGCAAATGGCCTTGACCTTCGAGGAGGCAGGCTTCAAAACACTGGATCTGACGGAGGACGAGCTGGCCAAATTGCACCTGCGCCACATGGTGGGAGGCCGGTCTCCACTGGCCGAAGAGGAGCTGCTCTACCGCTTCGAGTTCCCAGAGCGGCCCGGTGCCTTGATGAAATTCTTAGCCTCCATGAGCCCCAACTGGAATATCAGCTTGTTTCACTACCGCAACAACGGTGCTGACTATGGTCGAGTGGTGATCGGGATCCAGGTGCCTACCTGCGAAATGCCCGAGTGGCAAAGCTTTCTGAACACCTTGGGCTTCCGCTACTGGGATGAGAGCCAAAACCCCGCCTACAAGCTGTTTCTGGCTTAGTCGTCTTCTGGGCTGTACTTGAATAAGACAGGGCCCTTTTGTCTAGCCCTGTAAATAAAACTTTACAAATCTATGTAAAATGATCTACACTAGCTTTAGAAGAACCAGGAGAACAGTATGACCAGATATCGCTCCGTTGTAGTCGAAGAAGGTGGCCGTTTGAACAACTATGCCATCGAGCCGGAAATGTATGTGGATAGTACCCCTCGCGTGGGCTTTACCGACTATGCAGAGCGCTTGAATGGGCGTTTAGCAATGATTGGTTTTGTCGCCTTGATCGTGACTGAAGCGTTGTTGGGTACTTCTCTGATCAGCTGGTTGCAATCTCTGGGTCAGTAGGCTGCTCGAGAAGGATCTAGCGCAGTTGAAGTTCTGGCTGCTCTAATCTGAACAAAATGCTGAGCAATACAATTCTCTCTAAGCTTGCCCTAGTCACAAACTGGGGCTTTTTGTCAGGTACTGGCTATTGGCACTGGGTCGCTATACCACCCCCTAACCGCTATGCCTACGGCAGGCTTTGCCAACGCGGTATAGGCGCAGCACTGCGGCAGATTTTGGTAGAGTGTCCATTCAGAGGCTGGGCATTTCCCAATGCAGCTCGACGTGGGTATGGCCTTCCGGGGTATGAGTACGGTGCCAGGATCCCTTGGGTAGGTAACGGGCAATGGTATTCATGGCTTTGCTGCCATAACCGCCACTGGGGCTAGGGTCATGTTCTACACCATCATTGACCACCGCTAAGCAGCAGTGATGCTCCGATTGCAACAGTGACACACTCACAAACGAGGCATCTCCCTTCGGGGGTTGCACATGGGCGATCACATTGCCGATGGCCTCCCGTAAAAACCGCAATATATCTTCCCGCTGGTCAAACCACTCGCTCGTATTGGGTTCATTCAGAGGCTGCAGTTGCCGTTCTACTGATAGAGTTAGGCCGCCGCTTTGCACCAGTTCATCCAAATAGGTCTCGATGCCCCGATGCAAGCCTTCCCGCAAACTGGGGGAAATGCGCAACTTGGTAGCTAAGGTTCGCACATCATTGAGCTGCTCCCGAATGCCACGTCCGATCCCTTCCAGTTGTCCCAACAGCTGATCATAGGCGGCGGGGCTAAGTTCTTTTCCCTGCTGCTGTTGCCATTGCAAACTCTCCAAATCATCCATGACCAGCTTTAGCTCTTGCAGCTCCCGATCATGAATATCGGTAGCCACGCGGTAAAGCAACTTGCGGGCTTGATCAATGGCGGCTTCTTGTTCTGCACGACGCAACCGATCCAATTCCTGCTGTTGAGCCAGTAGCCGCTCTTGGTTCTGCAAAATGATCAATGTCAACAGTAAGCTCACCCCCGTCAGACCACTGGCCAGAGCCGGAAGAGCCAGCGGCCAAACCCACCGCCAGAGGAGGAACTGAGCCACAGCCCAACTTTCGTAAACCAATAGCCCCAATACAGGCCAAAGAAGAAATCGCTGCTGTTTCCAGTCTTGACGACTCAGCCTCAAGTGGGGGTGGTAAAGCATCAGGAGCAAGCCCGTACCTCCCCCCATCAGCAACACCACAAAGATCGCCAACCCGGAGGGCACCGAACGATATACTTCACCCGTGAGCAGGCTGGACAGGATTTGCGCCTGCAGTTCTACTGCGGCAATCAGGGATCCATCCGCAGTTTGCACTGGGAAGGTTTCTGGGTAGCCGCCGATAAAGCCCACCAACACCACTTTGTCTCGTAGCTGCGCAGCAATTTCGGCATTGAGGGGAGGGATCCCTTCTTGGCTGAGGCAGGCTTGGCTAGGGTTGACAATTTGTGAGGCCGCTCCGGATCCCACCTGCAGGATGGCTGGAGGACAGACTTGTTCAATCGGGATAATCGGAATGCCGTGCTGGGATCCGAGGGGATTGAATTGCACCGGGCCTAAACCCCGTTCCCGAAACCAGCGGCTGGCCTGCTCCGGGTCATACTTGGCAAAGGCAAGAGCCTCCACCGAAGCAAACATCTGCTCCTCTTGGCTATCGCGCCGCAGATACAGCCCTCGCAGTTGGGCTTTGCGCAGGATCCCAGCCCCATCCACCCGATATTGCACCACCCCCTGCACATGCTCCGGGGGTACCAAGTACTCCAGCCGCAAGGAAGAAAAGGGCAGGAAGTGGTTGTAAATGCTGATCTCCGCCCGGCGAAAACTCTCACTGCTGCGGGTGGCCAACACCAACCGATCCGGATATCGCTGCACCACCTGCCGCAGAGGCGCATCCAGGTTTTCGTTACCCAAGTTTTGTGGCACCACGAAGCTACTGGGCAGGTTCAGAACCACCACTTTGGCCTCGGCTTCTTCCAAGAGGCGCAAGGTCAAGCCGGCATAGTTGGCTCGTTCCAAGAGAAAGTCGATGTTTTGGCTACCATCCGTGCCTTCACCCCCAGCCTGAATGCGGCCATCAATACCCACGATCACCACATCGGCAGAGGGCTCCTGTGGACCTCGCCAACCGTACAACCACTGTTGGGCATCGCTCTCCATGCGCACCAACAAAGGATGCTGCGCCGAGAGATTGAGCAACGTCGCCCAGCCCAATCCCCAGCCCAAGGCCCAAGGGAGCCGCCGAGAGGGGAGACCCTTCCGTTTCCGTTCTTGAGTGGGCGAGGGTTGATGGACGTTATCTGGCATCGAGTCGGGCATGGTCTCTTCTGCCATCTTGACCACTCATTTTGGTGACTGAGGGGATCCCTGAGCTCCAACTTGGCGGGGCGGAAGCGCAGCCTCAATGGTGATTGTTACGCACCTGAGCCGCTTCGTCGGGGCTAATACCGAGACGGGTAAGGTTGATGCGGCCCTTGTGATCAATGCTGCGCACCTTCACCACCACCTCATCCTCCACGGCGATTTCATCTTCCACTTTGCCCACCCGATAGTCCGCTAGTTGCGAGATGTGGATCATGCCTTCCTTGCCGGGCAAAAACTCCACAAACGCACCGATGGGAATGATGCGGGTTACCTTGCCCAAGTACACCTGCCCCTCCTGTACCCGCCGCACCAAGTTCTCGATCATCTCCTGGGCTGCCTCCGCTTGGCCGCCAACTGCTGAAGAAACGGTAACGGTGCCATCATCGCTGATGTCCACTTTTGCCCCAGTCGCTTCCGTGATGCTGCGAACCATCTTGCCACCAGGGCCGATGATCTTGCCGATATCTTCGGGATCCACCTTAAACGTGAGCAGACGGGGGGCGGTGGTTGCCAACTGGGGTCGAGGGGTAGAAATCGCCTCCATCATTTTGCTGAGGATAAACTCCCGCCCGGCTTTGGCCTGGTGAACCGCTTGTTCCACCACATCGACGGTGATGCCGGTAATTTTCATGTCCATCTGCAGGGCGGTGATCCCCACTTGGGTACCGGCCACCTTGAAGTCCATATCCCCGAGGAAATCCTCAATACCCTGAATGTCGGTGAGAATGCGCACTTCATCCCCTTCTTTAATCAGGCCCATCGCCACGCCACTGACCGGCGCTTTGATCGGTACTCCAGCATCCATCAGAGACAGGGTGGAACCACAGACGGATCCCATCGAGGTAGATCCATTGGAGGAGAGCACCTCCGACACCACCCGCACCACGTAGGCAAACTTGTCTTTGTCGGGGATCACAGGCACCAAGGCCCGCTCTGCCAAAGCCCCATGACCGATTTCGCGCCGACCCGGAGAGCGGGAGGGCCGTGTTTCTCCCACCGAGAAGGCCGGGAAGTTGTAATGGTGCATGTAGCGTTTTTCGTCGCTGGGGTGGAGATCATCCAGCTCTTGGGCATCACCAGGAGTACCGAGGGTGGTAATAGAGAGCACTTGCGTGAGGCCCCGGTTAAACAGGGCACTGCCATGGACTCTTGGAATCAACCCTGCTCGGCAGGAAATCGGTCGGATCTCATCCAGTTTGCGGCCATCCACCCGCACCCCCTCCTGGATGATCTGCTGCCGCATCAACTTTTTGGTCAAGGATTTGAATTGCGTATCCAGCTCCTTCGGATTTTCTAGGAGGTAGAGCCGCAAGGGATCCGTTTCCGGTTGTGCTTGGATTTCGGCTTCCAACTTGGCCTTGATCTCATCCAATTGTTGATCGCGGCTGGTTTTGTCCAAAAACTGCTTCAAAATCGACTGGATTGCCTCTTGAGCCTGCTCTTTGACAAAAGCGATTAAGGCTTCATTCTGCGGAGGGGGCGGCAACTCCACAGGATCCATTTTCAGATCCTGGAAGACTTGGTTTTGCACCTTGAGCAGTTCTTGAATCGCTTCAAAGCCAAATTCGATCGCCTCGATTACATCTTTTTCCGGCAATTGGTTGGCCCCGGCTTCCACCATGATCACGCCATCCGCACAGCCCGCCACCACCAAGTCCAGATCCCCAGCTTCGATTTCGGCGTAGGTGGGGTTAATAATAAATTCATCTTTCACCAGCCCCACTCGCACAGCAGCTACAGGGCCATTGAAGGGGATCCTAGCCCCCCGAATCGCCAAGGAAGCGCCCAAAATACACAACACATCCGGCGGCACGTTGTCATCCACCGACAGGGTTGTGGCCACCACCTGCACATCATCCCGCAGCCATTCCGGGAACAAAGGACGAATGGGCCGGTCAATTAACCGAGAGATCAGAGTAGCCCGTTCCGGTGGGCGACCTTCCCGCCGCAGATACCCGCCCGGGATGCGCCCAGCTGCATAGAGACGCTCTTCGTAGTCCACCAACAAAGGCATGAAGTCGATGCCAGGACGCCCCGGTTGCCGGGTAGCCGTGACCAATATGGAGGTTTCGCCCGAAGTTAACCAAACCCCACAACCTGCTTGCGGGGCCAACAAACCGATATTGATGTCAATCTCCCGTCCATAAAAGGAAATCGACTGGGTGTATTCTGCCATGTAACGTTTCGCCTTCTTTTTTTCTTGCCGCTATCGTAGCACTCTCCTCCTCAGCCCCCACTGACTGGCGGGATCAACACCACTTCGTCCTCGGTAGATAGGGGGGTATCGGCAGGGACAAAATTCAAGTTGAGGCCAAATCGGGTTTGGGAACGCCAAGGGGCAAGGGTCGGGTAACGCTGGATCAAATAATCGCACACCTGTCCCACAGTGGTACCAGGAGTAACCTGTAGCCTCAGTTCCGCTTGGCCGATCACCTCTTGGTAAATGGCAAAGAGCTTCAGGGTGATCAAGAATTGGCGACTTTCAACCTTTGGGTTAGCTTTCATCGTATCGGCTGAACAATGGGCTTGCCTATAGGTGGGTGTCCATAGCTCATCCTAAGCCCAGAATGGAGTCGGACGGATTAGCTCCTGCCTCTGGCCAGTGGGTCATAACTTCCCATGAAACACCTCTCTGGGTTCTTAGCTTTGGCTGCTGCAGCTTGCTTCGCAGCGGTTACACCGGTGAGCAAGCTGTTACTAGAAGAGCTTTCCCCCTTTCAATTGGCCGGGATCCTCTACTTGGGGGCGGCAGTGGGAATACTTCCTAACCTTTGGCGAGATCCTTCCCGCTACCTTTTACCACAAGTGGATCGACGCAATCGCCAGCGCTTGGCTGGAGCGGTTTTCTGTGGAGGAGTTTTGGGGCCGGTTTTTCTCCTTTTGGGCTTGCAGTTGGCTTCTGCTGCTTCAGTGGCACTTTGGCTTCCTTTGGAGATGCTTGCAACAGCCATTTTGGGGCATTTTCTCTTTCGAGATCAGCTTGGACGTTTGGGGTGGCTAGCAGCCGGGATCCTATTTTTGGCCTCTTTGCTTCTGTCATGGGGAGAGGGAGCTGCTGGTTTTCAGGCGGGTTTGTGGGTGGCTATGGCCTGCTTGTGCTGGGGGATAGACAACAATTTGACAGCACTGATTGATGGGCTAAGACCAACCCAAGTGACCTTTTGGAAAGGTGGAGTAGCCGGCACTATTAATCTGAGTATTGGGCTGATCCTAGAACCCTGGCAGGCGAGTGGGTTCACAGTGATATCTGCTCTGGGAATTGGTATTATCTCTTATGGTGCAAGCCTTGTTTTATACATTATTGCTGCCCAGGGTTTGGGGGCTATCCGCAGTCAACTGCTCTTCTCTACCTCCCCTTATTTTGGAGTTGGGATTGCCACACTTCTTTTAGGAGAAAAGATTTCCTTTCAACAGCTGATCTCAATGGGACTGGTTGCAGCTTCATTAGGGCTTTTGTTTCGGGATCAACATGATCACGAGCATGAACACTTGGCAACCGAGCATGAGCATTGGCACCATCATGGAGATGGGCACCATGAGCATGTTCATTCTGAGTTTCTCTCCTCCACCCATCATCGGCACCGACATCAGCACAGCCCCCTTGTGCACAGTCATCCTCACCTCCCTGATTTACACCATCGTCACCGTCATACTTCCTAAATGTTTCCCGTATGGATATCCCAGACCCGGGTTAGGGGAAGAACGGCTTAATATGGAGCCATGGAAGCTCTCACTCCTTCCCAGCTGACAGCCTACCTAGACCGAATCGGGTATAGCGGCCCCACCCGGCCCACCCTAGAAACCCTACAGCAGATCCATCTGGCCCACCTGCTGACGGTGCCCTTCGAAAACCTGGATATTCATTGGGGTCGTCCAATTCGCCTAGAACGGGATCCCTTATTTCAAAAAATTGTGGTGGAACGGCGGGGTGGGTTCTGCTTTGAGTTGAATAGCCTCTTGGCTGCTGCCCTGATGCGCTTGGGCTATTCGGTGC
>JAUQVI010000070.1:0-13609 GCA_039794885.1 Thermostichus sp. DG02_5_bins_236 | reverse complement strand
CCTCAGTGAAGGGGTGATCGGCTATGTGGAATTCGTCTATGCCCGCGATCTGAATCTAACTGTAGCAGCTCTGGAAAACCAAGCCGGTCAGTACATTTTACCCACCTTAGAATCGGCAGCCATAGCCTTGAGTGAAGTGGAGCTGCCTGAGAACCTGCGTGCTTTTATCCCGGATCCCGTTGGGGTAGACGCCTACCCGATTGTTACCTACAGCTGGATCTTGGCTTACCGCCAGTACCCCAACCCTGCCATGGCCGCAGCCCTGCGGGCGGTGCTGAGCTGGGGCCTCACCGAAGGACAAGCCCTGGCAGAGGAACTGGGCTACCTTCCCCTGGAACAGTCAGTGGTAGAGCGGGGGTTGGCAGCCCTGGAGCAAATTCAGGCTTGACAGCTTCCCTGAGGCTTGCGACTGAAAGGCGGCTTGTCCAGGTGCGGAGATCCGTAACTAGAGCGCAACCAACAGGCTGGAAATGGGCGGCATTCTCGCCCTAGCCGGGATCCCTAGCTGGCTAGGATCAATCCAGAAAACGGTTGAATCATTCTATGGATTGGCTGCCCAAGCTACTCCACACAGCGGATGGGCTAGCGGCGGTAACCCAAGCGACGTATAAGAGGAGAACAAGAAGCCGATGGCAAAAGTCGTAGGAATTGACTTGGGCACAACCAACTCGGTTGTCGCTGTGATGGAAGGTGGTGTCCCCACCGTGATTGCCAACGCGGAGGGCACTCGTACCACACCCTCAGTGGTCGCCTTCACCAAAGACGGAGAGCGGCTGGTGGGCCAAATGGCCCGTCGTCAGGCGGTGCTCAACCCCGAAAATACCTTTTACTCAGTGAAGCGATTCATTGGGCGCAAATACGATGAACTCAATGCCGACTCCAAGCGCGTTGCCTATCGCGTGTTGCGGGATGAGCGCGGCAATGTGAAAGTGTCTGCCCCTCGTTTGAACAAAGAGTTTGCCCCAGAAGAAATCTCGGCCATGGTGTTGCGCAAGCTGGTGGATGAAGCGAGCCGCTACCTGGGCCAGACGGTGACTCAAGCGGTGATCACCGTACCCGCCTACTTCAACGACTCCCAACGGCAGGCCACCAAAGATGCCGGGAAAATCGCCGGTTTAGAAGTGCTGCGCATCATCAACGAGCCAACAGCTGCCTCCTTGGCTTATGGCCTGGATAAGCGCAACAACGAAACCATCCTGGTGTTCGACTTGGGTGGTGGCACCTTCGATGTGTCGGTGCTGGAAGTGGGGGATGGTGTATTCGAAGTGAAATCCACCAGCGGCGATACCCAGTTGGGCGGGGACGACTTCGATAAGAAGATCGTGGACTGGATGGCCGACCAGTTCAAGCAAATGGAAGGGATCGACCTGCGCAACGATCGTCAGGCTCTGCAACGACTGACGGAAGCTGCCGAGAAAGCCAAAATTGAGCTCTCCAGCGTTTCTGAAACCACCATCAACCTCCCCTTTATCACCGCGACTGCCGACGGGCCGAAACACCTGGAGCTAAAACTTTCCCGCGCTCAGTTTGAAAACATCTGTGCCGATCTGTTTGAGCGCTGCAAAGCCCCGGTCGAACAAGCCCTGCGGGATGCCAAGCTAACCAAATCTGACATCAACGAGGTGGTGCTGGTGGGGGGATCCACTCGCATTCCGGCAGTGAAGCAGTTGGTGAAGGATCTGCTCGGTAAGGAGCCCAATGAAACCGTCAACCCCGACGAAGTGGTGGCGGTGGGTGCTGCCATTCAGGCGGGCGTACTGGCAGGTGAAGTTAAGGATGTGCTGCTGCTGGATGTGACGCCACTGTCCTTGGGTGTAGAAACCCTGGGCGGTGTGGCGACCAAGCTGATTCCCCGCAATACCACCGTGCCCACCCGCAAGTCGGAAACCTTCTCCACCGCAGAAGACGGGCAAACCTCTGTGGAAATCCATGTGGTGCAAGGGGAACGGGAAATGGCCCGCGACAACAAATCCCTGGGTCGGTTCAAGTTGGATGGGATCCCACCCGCCCCTCGCGGTGTACCCCAAATCGAGGTCACCTTCGATATCGATGCCAACGGCATCCTGAAAGTGACTGCCAAAGATAAGGGCAGCGGCAAAGAGCAGAGCATCTCCATTACCGGAGCCTCTACTTTGGATAACAAAGAAGTCGAGCGCATGGTTGCGGAAGCGGAGAAATTCGCCTCAGAAGACCGCGAACGTCGCGAGAAAATCGAGCGTCGTAACAAAGCTGATTCTCTGGCCTACCAAGCGGAGCGGCAGTTGAAGGAGCTAGGCGATAAGGTCACTGCCGACAAGCGCAGCAACCTGGAAACCCTAATCCGAGAACTGCGCGATGCCATCCAGCGGGAGGACGACAGCACCATCCAAAGCAAGGAAACCGCCCTGCAAGAGGCTCTCTACGCCATGAGTAGTGAGCTCTATCAGCAGCCGGGTAGCTCTGGCCCCAGCCCGGATGGAGATTTCACCGGTGCAGCTGGGGGCAGCGACGATGTGATCGATGCCGACTTCACCGAAACCAAGTAAACCGAAACCAAGTAAGTGGTAGACCCTAAGGGATCCATCCATGGCCTCAGTCGGGGTGGATCCCGTCCCTAACCAGAGCGTTGATAATGAGAAGAGACGGGATGGGCAATGGGGTCTAACCCGCCTTCTTCTCTTTCTCGATCTCAATTGCCCGCCAGTTTGAGGGATTCTGTTCTCTTGACAAACACAGCAGATCCTGAAGGACTCCTCTCTACGCCGACTAACCTGCGAACGCCTCCATGCAAAACTTCAAGGACTACTACAAGATTTTGGGGGTCAGCAAAACGGCCACAGCCGATGAGGTGAAACAAGCGTTTCGCCGCCTAGCCCGGAAATATCACCCAGACGTCAACCCTGAGGATAAAACGGCAGAGGAGAAATTCAAAGACATCAACGAAGCCTACGAGGTTCTCTCTGATCCAGGTAAGCGCAAGCAATACGACCAATTCGGCCAGTATTACCAGCAGGGGGGGTTTCGCTCCAGCCGGGATGTCTATGGTGGCAGTCCTTTTGGCGGTAGCCCTTTCAGCCCTGAAGACTTTGGAGTAGGTGGATTTGGAAGTGGCGTTGATTTCAGCCAATTTGATGATTTTCAAGATTTTATCGATCAGCTCCTCGGGCGGGTTCAAAGCCAAACCTCGGGCCGCAGCAGTGGCTTTTCGGGATCCACCAGCAATACCAGCTACGATGCCGAAGCCACCATCCAGATCACGATCCCAGAAGCCTATGAGGGGGGTAGACGGCGCTTGCGTGTGGGTGGAGATCGCACTCTAGAAGTTAACCTCCCGCCGGGAATCACCCCAGGCAAACGGATTCGGCTACGCGGACAAGGGCACCCTAACCCCAACGGCGGTGCTGGCGACCTTTACTTGAAAATTGAGCTCAAAGACCATCCTTTCTATCGTCTAGAGGGATCCGATATCTATTGTGACCTGCCGATTAGCCCTAGCGAAGCTGTTTTGGGAGCCCAAGTGGAAGTGCCTACCCTCGATGGTGTGGTGAAATTGCGGATCCCGGCAGGCATTCAATCAGGCCGCAAGTTGCGCCTAGCCGAAAAGGGGTTTCCCAAGGGGAAGGGGGAGAGAGGGGACTTTTACGTGGTGGTACAAATTCATCTCCCCAGTCAGGTATCAGAGCAAGAACGAGAGCTCTATGAAAAGCTTCAGCAAGTTCAGTCTTACGACCCACGCGCTGCCTTGAAGATTTAATCCTTAAATCCCTGTCTGTTTTCCTTAAGATAGTCCTGGGGTTTCATCCCAGCAAACAGTTACATTGCCGATCCCTCTGGGGATGAAAGGCTAGATTGGCAGTGTTTCGCCTGCTAATCTAGCCAACTGAATCTCCACTTATTCCCTCCCTGCGAGCTTTTATGAAAACTCTGTCTTTGGCTGCGTTGACTCTGACTTTGTTGACTTTAACTTTTGCAGAAAAATGTTCTCAGGTAGGTTTTGCTCAGCCTGCGCTAGAGATCGCAACCTCTCGCCCGATCACCGAAACGGAACTAGAATCTCTCTCCAACCTTTGGAAAACTGAACCACCTGTTCTGGATCCTATTTTGAAGCAATCATTTGCGGTTCATTTGGCTGGCTATGGAAACGTTTATTTTCTATCCTTTTTCGACCAAGATTTACTGGATCAGCCATTGACAATTACCCACTGGCTGGTGGATTCTGGGCAAGTACGTCAGGAATTACCCTTTTCTGAGCAACTAATACCAAAAACTTACACTCCACTCAGTTTGGATGCCGTTGTATTTACAGAACTCAACTTCGACGGTTTGGGAGATATTTATACCATCTCCAGTTATATTACTGGCATAGGATCGACAGGGGCAATTCCTTTTCCAGTGATCACACTTTACGAGCAACAAGAAGAGGGTTCCTTTGTCATCCTGGAAGAGGAAAGCCTTGAATTGACCGCCAGAGGAGTTTCTACCGCAGCGGAAGTAGAACGCATTTTGCGTGAGGAGTTGTTATTCCTACCCTAAAGTTGTATTTCAGCTCATGGGGAGAGCAACCCTCTCCCATAGAAGGACTTGGAACAGCCTCCGACCACACCATTCTCTGATCGTAACTTTCTTCCGGAGAGACTGCGGTAGTCACTGTATTGGATGATTCCTAAAGGTGCTGTAGCTCGCAAAACAGCTGTAGCAAGGGCAAAATTTTCACAAAATCTTTGAGAAAACTGGTAAGGAGCTGATGTGCCCAGTCCAACTGCCGAACAACCGGAGCAAATCCGGGAACTGTTTAACCGCATTGCCCCCCATTATGACGACCTCAATCAAAAGCTCAGCCTCGGGTTGCATCAGGTTTGGAAGCAGATGACGGTGCGCTGGGCCCATCTGCCCCGCGGGGGACGAGCTCTCGATCTCTGCTGCGGTAGCGGGGATCTGGCTTTGCTGTTAGCCCGTCGCGCCGGTCGGCAGGGGCATGTCATCGGCCTCGATTTTTCGCCGGCCATGTTGTCGATGGCCAGATCCCGTTCTCGACGGCTGCTGCCGAAGTATTCTCTAGAGTGGGTTTTGGGTGATGCTTTGGCCTTGCCCTTTGCCGATTACAGCTTCGATGGCATCACCATGGGCTATGGTTTGCGCAATGTTATAGATATTCCGCGGGCCCTGGGGGAAATGAAGCGAGTCCTCAAGCCGGGGTGTCGGGCAGCGATTTTAGACTTTCACCGGCCCACAGACCCTCTATTAGAACAGTTCCAACGCTGGTACTTGCAGACGCAGGTGGTTTCTCAAGCCAAGGCTCTTGGCTTGGCAGAGGACTACGCCTACATTGATCCCAGCCTGGATCGATTTCCCTGCGGGGCAGAACAAAAGCAACTGGCATTGGCAGCAGGGTTTGAGCGGGTCACTTTTTTCCCTTTGATGGGGGGCATGATGGGGGTTTTGGTAATGCAGAAGTGAGGCAGAGCTGCTGCTGCACAACTGATCCCAAAGCTAGCGGGTCAATCCCAACCGGTTGAATGGCCTCAACCGACAACAGGGGTAAGGGTAGCTTTGAAGGGATCCCGGCGGCGCAGCAGATCTTCTGTTTGTGCCTGAATTTCTGCTAGGGCCTTGGCCTCTGAAAGTTGCGTGCTTTGTCCGGCTTCAATCACAGGGATCCCGTCCACAAACACGGTGTGAACATTGCTGGCGCGGGCAGCATAGACCAAGTTCCAAAGGATATTGGTTTCTTCAATGCCACTGGGGCTGCGATCCCACACTAAGGGCATCAGGTTCGGTTGGGCTAAATTCACTAAGACTAAGTCGGCTTTTTTCCCGGTTTCAATAGAGCCAATCTCTTGCTCCAATCCCAATACCCTAGCCCCTTCTATCGTGGCCATCCGCAGCATGGTGGGGGCAGGTAGGGCAGCGGCATCGTAGTGCTTGACTTTTTGTAGCAAAGAAGCAAACTTCATCTCCTCAAACATATCCAGGTTGTTGTTGGAGATATTGCCATCGGTGCCTAGGCCAATGCGGATCCCAGCTTGCAGCATCTCTGGAATGGGGGCGATCCCGCCGGCCAGCTTGGCGTTGCTAATCGGGCAGTGACAAACCGCAGTCCCCGTCTCCTTGAGCAGTTGAATTTCCGATTCATCCAACCAAACACAGTGGGCAATGGCTGTTTGCGGCCCCAAAATGCCGTACTGCTGAAACAGGTGAATCGGTTTGTAGCCAAAGTGCTGCTCTACTGCTTCCACCTCTTCCTTTTGTTCGCTGCTGTGGGTATGAATGCCAACCCCGTAGTGGCGGGAATACTCAACAGCGGTTTGATAAGCCCGTGGCGAGCAATAAAACAAATGCTCTAGCCCCACCCAAACCCGCACCCGTCCCCCTTGCGCTCCATGCTGACTTTCGATCAACTGGCGCGTACTGTCCATTGTTTCAAAAAAGTCCTTGCCAGGAGCATCAGCAGTGTAGGGCACCAAATTGACTCGTAGGCCCAAATCTCCAGCTGCCTCCGCACAGCGGTGCATAAAGCGGTACATATCCATCACACAGGTGGTTCCCCCCTTCAAGGCTTCTAGGTAGCTAAGGAGGGCGGCATAATAGGCATCCGCTTCTGTGAGGGCACGATGTTCCAGTTGGTAACGGGGCAGCCAATCCAGAAGCTGATAATTTTCCGTAACCCCGCGCAATAGGCTGGAGTGGCTGTGGGTATCGATCAGTCCGGGGATCAGGGCCATTCTCTGTTTACCCTCAATGATCCGACCGGCATCGGCAGGGATCCCTACCTGATCAGAAGGGCCAACCGCCGCAATGCGATCCCCGCGCACCACTACCGCGCCATCCCGATAAACCCGATCCTGCTCATCCAGGGTGAAGAGCACTACATTCCGGATCACAGTG
This sequence comes from Thermostichus sp. DG02_5_bins_236, assembly GCA_039794885.1. GTDB lineage: Bacteria > Cyanobacteriota > Cyanobacteriia > Thermostichales > Thermostichaceae > Thermostichus. Next base: position 6,745 of record JAUQVI010000070.1, on the reverse strand, counting down.
CAGCTCATGGTCTTGCCCTCCCAGAAAATTCCCAGCGGATCCTAACCTCAGTAAGGACTGATTGGTTTGGCCTAGGCAGTAACGGGTTGGGGTACCGACAATAGCTCAGCAATTTGAATGGCATTCAAGGCTGCCCCTTTGCGGATTTGATCCCCACACAGCCATAGATCAAGGGCATTGGGCTCTGAAATATCTTGCCGAATACGGCCTACGGCCACCTCATCTTTGCCGGCCACATCAATCGGCATTGGGAAGCGATTCTGCTGCCAGTCTTCCAGAAGGATTACCCCAGGGGCATTGGCCAAAATTTGACGGGCCTGCTCCACCGGGAAAGGCTGCTCAAACTCCAGATTCAGGGCCTCGGCATGGGTGCGCATCAGAGGTACCCGCACACAGGTAGCGGTCAGGCGGAGATTGGGGGATCCCATAATCTTGCGAGATTCATTCACCATCTTCATCTCTTCTTGGCAATAGCCGTTTTCCTGCAGCGGGCTGTTGTGCAAAAAGAGATTAAAGGCAATTGGGTAGGGAAAGACCTGCGGCTGTAGAGGTTTGCCCTCTAGATAAGCACGGGATTGTTCCTGGAGCTCCTGCATGGCACGCGCCCCCGCTCCACTAGCCGATTGATAGGTGGCCGCCACCACCCGACGAATCGAGATCCGCTTGTGCAGGGGATAAATAGCCACACACATCAAAATCGTGGTGCAATTGGGGTTGGCAATAATGCCCTGATGGCGAAGAGCCTCCTGGGGATTGACTTCCGGCACCACCAAAGGCACTTCCGCATCCATGCGAAAAGCGCTGGAGTTATCGATCATCACCGCCCCCGCCTCAACAATGGTCTTGGCCCAAGTTTTGGAAACAGTAGCCCCCGCAGAGGCCAAGACCAAATCCACACCCCGAAAGGCAGACTCCGAGACCGGCTCCACCGGGATCCGCTCCCCTTTGAACCTCAAATAAGTTCCCGCCGAGCGTGCAGAAGCCAACAACTTGAGGCTGGCCAGAGGAAAGCCACGCTCTTCGAGCAAAGTGAGCAATTCCGCCCCCACTGCCCCCGTCGCCCCCAAAATGGCTACCCGCTGTTCCTGTCCCATGTCTGCTCCCTGCATGTCCTTTCCTGAACGGCGTCTAGTGGGTTCAAATCGCCCCCGTAACTGCAAGTCTCCTATTTTAGTTGAAGAGAGCGTGCCTCTGCTGGCGAATCCAGGGCTTGGGCAACTATCGGTTAGAACAAGAAATCACAACAGCACCTCCCCGTGGAGATCTTGAATAAATATGGGTAGCCATACACTCCCCTTTTGCCAGTGCGGTTGCCCCAATTAGGATAAACCCGAGGAGCAAAGACGGGATGCAGACAGTTTTTTTGGGAATTGATTTGGGGACTTCCGGGATGCGGGTGGTGGCTCTCTCGGAGCTAGGGGAGGTCGTGGGCAAAGCCGAACGCCAATGGGATTCCCCTGAAACCAACCCCGGTCGCTGGTTACGTACCCTGAAAGCTCTGCTGGGGCAACTAAAGATAGAACTGGGCCATGCCTATGGGATTGTGTCCTTAAGCGCTTGTAGTACCTCGGGAACGGTACTGCCGGTAGATGGGCGTGGGATCCCGATGGAACAGGCATGGCTCTACTCGGATGGGCGGGGGCAAGCCCAGGCGAAGCAACTGGGGATCCCTAGCAGTTGGGGGCTAAGCCGCTGGTTATGGTGGGCAGAATCTTATCCTGAGCGGTACCAAGAGAGTTATTTAGCCCATCCAGCCGATTTCTTGTTGGCTCAATTGGGGGGGCGAAAGCAGGTTACAGATCACACCCACGCCTTAAAAAGTGGCTTTGATCTGGAAGCCTACACTTGGCCAAAAGAATGGCTATCCCGGCAGGGCTTAAATCCGAAACACTTTCCTGAGGTGGTTGCACCAGGAACCGCTTTGGGAACAGTGGGATCCGAGTGGGGTCTAGGACAAGAGGTGCTGATCGCCGCCGGGATCACTGATGGGGGGGCCGGACAATTGGCAACAGGGGCCAGTCAAATCGGTCAGGTCTCCACCAGTTTGGGTACAACCCTGATTTTCAAAGCCAATAGCGCCGCGCCCATTCAAACCCAAACCGTCTACTCCCATTTGCACCCCGACAAAACCTGCTGGTGGCCGGGGGCAGCCTCTTTTTGTGGGGGCGGGATTTTGCCCCAGTACTTCCCAGGTGGCAACTTTGAAACTCTGGATCAACAGGCCCAAGCCTACATTCCCACCGGGCTAGTCAGTTACCCGCTGACGCAACCGGGAGAGCGTTTTCCTATCGTTGCTCCGAACTTTGCTGGGTTCTTGCCGGAAGTTGAGAAGGGATCCCCCCGTTTTTATGCTGCCTTGCTAGAAGGAGTGGCGATGGTGGAACGGCTGGGCCTAGAAACCTTGGCTACACAAGGGATCCCTGTCCAAGGGCCCATTTTGACTACAGGGGGAGGCAGCCGCAGCCCGCTTTGGCTTAGCATTCGCGCCAGTATGCTCAATCGCCCCCTCACTTTGGTCAAGCACCCAGAACCGGCTGTGGGTGCTGCCATTTTGGCCGCATCTGCCCATTGGTGTTGTTCTGTGCAGCAAGCTGTAGAACGATTGGTGCAAGTCAAACGCTACATCCAACCGCAGGCGGCATGGGTAGATGCTTACACAGAAGCTTACCAAGCCTTTCAGACTCGCTTGAGCAACTTATTTTAGGACAAGCTTCCTTTAAGAGTTTTCTCAGTAAGGATAGGTAACCTCAAGTTGAGAGGGCACCAGAACCAATCCAATTGTTAAGACTCCTCCGTATATCCGGTGGAGAACAACAGGATCGGTTTAGGATTAAAGCCGTTTTCTTCACTGCCTCAGCTCTTATTGAAGAGGGATCCCATGCTGAATCAACTCAAACTGGGCGCGAAATTTAATCTACTCCTCGTGAGTGTCTATCTGCTGGGCAGCTTGACAGGGGGCTTTGCTCTCTCCAAGGTTCTTCAAGAGAAATCCGAAGCCAAAGTAGTATCGGAAGCCTTGGTGATGATCAACACGATCAATGCCCAAAGAATCTATACAGATCAGCAGGTACGTCCCCTTTTGGAAAATGCTTTTGGTACGGATCAGTTCATCGCAGAAACTGTTCCCTCTTATGGAGCCCGTCGAGTTTTTGAGAATTTACAGAGATTGGGTTTCGAATTCAAGCAGAAGATCTACAAAGAAGCTGTACTGGATCCCACCAATCCTGACGATAGAGCTGATGAATTTGAAACAGAACTGACGGCTCAATTTGCTGCTGATGAATCTTTAGAGGAAATCTCCGGCTTTCGGCAAGTGCGCAACATTGGCCCCATTTTCTACATTGCGCATCCCATTCGCATCCGCAGAGAAAGCTGCCTAGTTTGCCATAGCACCCCAGATGTCGCCCCGCGCGGAATGGTGGAAGTGTACGGGCCGAACAATGGGTTTAACTGGCAACTGGGAGCCACTATTGGCGCACAAATGGTGTATATACCTGCCCAACAAATCTTCTCACAAGCACGGCAATCCTTCTTGGTGATTATGGCTATTTTCTTAGTGATGTTTGCTATCGCCTTGATTACCTTGAATCGAGTTCTTAATTCTACAGTGATCAAGCCTATTCAGATCTTAGCTCAAGCTTCTCAATTGATGGGGGCTGGCAAAATCAAGACCGAAGAAGATGTAGATAACATGGAGTTCCGCAGATTATCGAATGTCATGAAACAGGAGAATGAGCTGGGTCAGCTCAGTCGCATTTTCCAGACCATGATCAACAAGATTATCGAGCGAGAACAAAAATTAAGACAGCAAATTCGTCAGCTCACAATCGAGATCGACCAAAACCGCAAGGCCAAAGAAGTATCGGAAATTGTGGAAAGTGATTTCTTTAAGAATTTACAGCGCAAAGCCAAATCAATCCGCCAACGGGATCCCAACCTCGAAACCCCTGAAGAGGAGGAAGAAGATATCTAGTGCTTTGTTGTTCCCAAACTCTACTGAATCGCAAGGGATCGATTACCCGGGGTCATTTGACCCAAAACCACAGCTCGACTGGCTCCAGTTGCCTCTGGTAAAGTGTTTACCTGACCTTGCCAAGTCCGGTAGGCCAGGATAGCAAAGGCTAGGGCTTCTTTTGCCGCCGACGGGATCCCCATTTGTTCGCTGGTAATCAAGCTCACTTCCGGAAGCTGCATCTGCAACATTTTCATCAGAGTTGGGTTTTGGGTGCCACCGCCGCTCATAATCGCTTGATCGGGCAGATGGGGCAAAAAAGTTCTATAGGCATGGGCAATGGAACAAGCCGTCCATGCCGTGAGGGTAGCGATGCAATCGGCGGCTGAAGTGAAGTGGGGCCAAACCTGTTCTAAGTAAGCCGCTCCAAAATAGTCTCTGCCAGTGGTTTTGGGTGGAGGCAACTGAAAATAGGGATCCCGCATCCATTTGGTCACCTTTTCCCAATCCACTTGGCCTTGGGCAGCCCACTGTCCATCCCGATCAAACGTTTGTTGACCTTGGGTGGCTTGCATCACAGCCAAATCCAACAAGATATTGCCAGGCCCGGTATCAAAGGCTAAGGGGGAGCCTGACCCAGAAGTTTTGGGCAGATAGGTGAGGTTGGCAATACCACCAATGTTTTGGGCAACACGATTCAAATGAGGATTACTGAGTAATAGCCTGTCTACAAATGCCACCAGTGGGGCTCCCTGACCTCCGGCGGCCATATCTCGGGCTCGAAAATTGTTGATGACAGGGATCCCGGTTAATTCGGCAATGACAGCCGCTTCACCGATTTGTAAGGTAGAAGCATTAGGGCCAGTGGGAATATGCCAAAGGGTTTGACCATGACTGCCGATCAAGTCGATCTCTGCTGAGGTCAGGTTTGCTGAGTGAATCCCTTGTAAAGCCGCCTCGGCAAAAGCTCGACCCAGCCGAAAATTTAACGCACAGATTTGATCAACACTGCTGGTTTTCGGATCTGAGGCTCGCAAGATTTCTTCTCTGAGCTGATCGGGATAAGAGATTATTTCATGATGAAGAAGATTCCAAGTTAAGGGATCCCTGCCCTCAATTTCCACAATAGCTACATCAATCCCATCTACGGAAGTTCCTGACATTAAACCAATGACAATCATTTTGCAGATTTTCCTAATATTGCACCGTTACTTCCTCAGCAATAAACTACTTTCGTCGGAAAACAACAGAAAGATTGTTGGCAGGCATAGGAATCACCTCCTGAAGAACAAGCCCCTTTTTCGCAGCGACCTCAACCACTTTTTCCAAGTCTCTGACTCCCCATTCTGGGTTCTGTGCCCTTAGGCCGGCATCAAACTGGGCATTGCTGGGAGCCATATCTTCTCCCTGGCAACGGAAAGGGCCATAGAGATAGAGGATCCCATCGGGTGGCAAAACTCGGGCAGCTCCGGCCATCAATCCCAAACAACTGGCCCAAGGGCTGATGTGAATCATGTTGATGCTGACCATGGCTGTCATGGGTGGATCTGGGCTTGAGGTCTCCACCGGCCAGATGGGATCCCGGGTATCCAATGCCATCGGAGGACGCAGGTTGGCTGCCGGAAACTCCTGTTGCCAAGCTTGGATGCTACGCAGCAGCTCCGGATCCGGCTCACTCGGTTGCCAGATGCAATGGGGCAGACGCGGAGCAAAGTAGATGGCGTGTTCCCCTGTGCCACTGCCGATTTCCAACACCGTGCCCCTGCTGGGTAGAACCTGCTTGAGCACCTTCAGAATGGGATCCCGGTTGCGTAGCGTTGCCGGCGCATAGCGACGACTTTCTGGTTCCACCCCCATCTCCCTGCACCCTCGACGTTACACCCGCTCTCAATCAAACGCTCCTGAACCCCAACATCACCGGCCTCCCAAGAGGCTTTAGAAGGTGTGAAGGTTCCGCCCTTTCGGCAGCAGCCCTCTTAGCATACAAGCAGCGCACCCAAAGCCTCTGGGTGGGAATTTCGTCTAGTGGGAATTTTGTCTGATGAGTGAAGCCATCCGCTATGACCTTTTGTTGGTGGGGGGAAGTTCCTCCAACCTGATCCTGGCCCATCGCCTTTTGGATCTAGCCAAGCTATCTGGCCTGAAGATCTCGATTGCCATTCTGGAAAAAGCACGGCAATTCGGTGGGCATATCGTCAGCGGTGCCATCTGCAATCCCCAAGTGATCTCCAAACTCTTTCCCGACTTTGAAAATCAGGGCTTCCCCATCGAAGGGCACGTGGAAGTCAATCATCTGAGTGTCCTGGGATCCCAACAGCGCTGGGATCTACCGGAAGCAGTGATCCCACAAGGGTTTCGCAAACAGGGGCAAGTTATCCTCACCCTCAGCCACGTTATTCGTTGGTTGGCAGAGCAATTGCAAGAAAAAGCCAAAGGGATTCCCAACGTTACGCTGGATCTGTTTCCGGGTTTTGCTGCCCATGAGATTTTGTATGATGGAGAACGAGTAATCGGGGTGCGGGCTAGCGACTCCGGCCAGATTTACGAAGACTGCATCTTTGCTGATCTCACCTGCTTTGGCGACAAGGGCTTCATTTCCAAAGATTTGATTGATAAGTTTCAACTGCGACCTAATCCGCAGTTGTGGTCGGTTGGGGTGAAAGAAGTCTGGCAAATTCCCGGATCCCTGCAAGGACAGGTGTGGCACACCCTCGGTTACCCGATTTTGGATGGCAGCTTCAGTGGTGGCTTTGTTTACGGCCTCAAAGACAACCGTCTTGCCCTTGGCTTGAT
>JAUQVI010000069.1:0-13654 GCA_039794885.1 Thermostichus sp. DG02_5_bins_236 | reverse complement strand
CGTGTGTAGGCAGCTTATGATGAGTGGGAAACCGACAAAAGATCCAACAAAACCATGCGGGCTATCCAAGTTATCCCTGTTTTACTGCTGTTGGGGCTTTTAGGTTGGCTGGGGATCCCAACTGCCGATGCGATGGAGGCTCAGGGATTGCCCAAAGCAAACCTACAAACGGTGAGTGCCGAGATTAACCAACTGTTTGACGAAGCCTTTACCGCCACCAACGAGGCGGATTTCGCCCGGGCGGAAAGCCTGTGGAGCCAACTGCTAGAACGCCAGCCGGATAACCCGGCCCTGTGGAGCAACCGTGGCAATGCTCGCGTCAGCCAGCACAAGTTGCAGCAAGCGCTCACCGATTATGCGGAAGCCATTCGTTTGGCCCCCAATGCCCCGGATCCCTACCTGAATCGGGGAGCTGCCCTGGAAGGCTTGGGGCACTGGCAAGAAGCCATCGCCGACTACGAGCGGGTTTTACAGCTGGATCCCAACGATCCGGCAGCCTACAATAACCGCGGCAATGCGGAAGCTGGGTTGGGAGACTGGCAACAGGCCCTAGCGGATTACCGTCATGCCACAGAATTGGCCCCAGACTATGCGTTTGCCCAAGCCAACTATGCCCTCAGCCTGTACCAAGTGGGAGAAACCCAGTCAGCATTGCGATTGATGCGGGCTTTGGTACGGAAGTATCCGAAGTTTCCGGATATGCGGGCTGCTCTCAGCGCCATTCTCTGGACAGAAGGCCGCCCAGGAGAAGCGGAAAGCCATTGGGTTGCTGTGCAAGGGCTAGATCCGCGCTATGGCGATTTGGAGTGGGTGAAAACAATCCGCCGCTGGCCACCTGCTGTCGTAGCCGCTCTGGAGCGCTTTCTGACCCTGAGCTGAGGTTGCACATCCGGATCATCCGGATCTCCTCCGGCTCGCAAGCTGGTTGTGGTATTGGCAACAAGCCCTATTCTGCGCATTGGCGAAATGGCTAGTGGGGATCCCCGCAGCTAGAGACTCAGGTTGCATCCTGTCTGCAGGTCTGGGGATTGCCTAGATTGGGATCAGCCCAGTAGAGGATTCAGGCAGAAGGCTCAACCCAGGGCCAGGAAGAATAGGGATCCCCAGGGGCTTTCGGTAGACTGTGTAATGGGTTGTGTAAAGGAATGCTGACCCTTTTTCCTTCTTCCTCGTGTGTTTCAGTCCTATCACGGCGTGTGGTACTAACGTGAGTGCAATGGCTTTCTTCTCTCGAACTGCTTCCCCTCCTTCGGCTTGGATGGTACCGGCACGAAGTCGTTTGGGTTGGACAGGGCTATTGCTAATGGCTCTCCAGCTGGGGCAGCCAGCTCTGGCTCAAACCGAAACTCGCACCTGGAGCGGCACCGGCCAAATTCTGAGTGGACATGGGCAAGGAGCAACTGTGCAACTCATCGTAGAAACTGGTGGGGGTCGCATCTGGACGCAATCGGGGCCAGCTTTGAACGCTCCTTTCTCCGGCGGACATACCTCTGTCAACAGTGGTGATGGTACCTGGCAAATCCAAGCCCAAGGGGAGCAACTGTTTATCACCTTTTACCGGGGTGAGCAGATCATCCGTTGGCAACTGCGCCCGGCTAGTGTAGCACCCAGCCCTTCTATCCCTACCGATGTCTCTACCGGTGCCACGGAAGAATCGACCGCTCTGCCCGTCCAAGAGCTGATTATCCCGGTACTCAGTTTGCCCACTAACCCCTAAGGGATCCCCACACAGCTCCAGCCATCTGCTCTGCGGTACAACAAAAATCGGGAGAGATCACTCGATGGATCCCTCCCGAACTGTTTGGGGGCACTCAAAGCCCAGTCAGGACTTCTTAGCGCACACTGCTGGGCTTGTGAACCAGGAAGCTCAGGATTTGGCACTGCTTAATGTTGTCAAAACCAACCACGCGAATGTAGCAATTGGGGTAAGCGCTGCGGCAGGATTGCACTTCGCTGAGCACCTCCTGGGTGGAGGTGGCGTTGAATAGGGGCAGCTTCCACATCGTCCAATAGTACACGGTCGGCTCAGAGGATTCGTTAAACTCCACAGCGGGGATGTAGCCCTGATCCAGGATGTACTGCAGCTGCTTGGTAATCTGCATATCCGTTAAGGGGGGCAGATAGGAGAGGGTTTCGTAGCGACGCTCTTTCGGTAGGGTTTGCATAGCGATGTTTACTCCGTTTCAGGTGTTGAGTCTTGTACAGGGGATCCCGCTTCCGGGTGAGTAGAACTGACGGGTGAAGATCCTGAGGTAATCCGCTCCAGGTGTTCGCGGCGGTGCTCCATGTTGGCTTGCTGAATGCCAGTTTTGGCCATTTCTGGCAGATAATCGACCACCTCGGCAGCAATGTGCTCTCGGACGGTCATGATCCGATAGGCCAAATCAGGGCGTTCCGCCAGCAAAGCCCGCAGGTAGGCTTCCCCATCCTGGAGATTTTGCCGAGCTGAGAACTGCTGCAACCAAAAGGCTCTGGGGGGATCTGTTTCGCTAAGCTGTGCCAGCACCGTGCGCATGGCCTGATAGGTCAGGTAGCTAATCAAGGTTTTGGCAGTATCTTTGGCGATCTGTTTTAGATCCATTGCAGATCCAAGGGATGGGCCGGAGCGGGGGAGCAAAGGTAGGATGGGTCGAACACCCTCCCTTGCCCCCAGTGGATCTCTAGAGGGTATCGACGGCCTTGAACTCGAACTTGATTTCTTTCCACAGCTCGCAGGCAGCTGCCAGTTCCGGTGACCATTTGGCCGCTTCGCGAATTACATCGTTGCCTTCGCGGGCCAGATCGCGGCCTTCGTTGCGAGCCTGGATACAAGCTTCCAGAGCCACCCGGTTCGCCGTAGCACCCGGCGCATTGCCCCAAGGGTGACCGAGGGTACCGCCACCGAACTGCAGGCAGGAGTCATCGCCGAAGATCTCCACCAGCGCTGGCATGTGCCAGATGTGGATCCCGCCAGAAGCCACCGGCATCACACCGGGCATAGAAGCCCAATCTTGGGTGAAGAAGTTACCGCGAGAGCGATCCATTTCCACGTAGTTTTCCCGCATTTGATCCACAAAGCCGAGGGTGATGTTGCGTTCCCCCTCCAATTTGCCCACCACGGTACCGGAATGGAGGTGATCCCCCCCAGACATGCGCAAGCACTTGGCCAGCACCCGGAAGTGAATGCCGTGGTTTTTCTGCCGGTCGATCACCGCGTGCATGGCACGGTGAATATGCAGAAGGATACCGTTGTCACGGCACCACTTGGACAGGCTGGTGTTGGCAGTAAAGCCCCCGGTCAGGTAGTCGTGCATGATGATCGGGGCCTTGAGCTCCTTGGCAAACTCGGCCCGCTTGAACATCTCTTCACAGGTGGGAGCCGTAACATTCAGGTAGTGCCCCTTAATTTCCCCAGTTTCCGCTTGCGCTTTGTGAACCGCATCCATGACAAATAAGTAGCGATCCCGCCAGCGCATAAAAGGCTGACTGTTGACGTTCTCGTCATCCTTGGTAAAGTCCAAGCCACCCCGCAAGCACTCATACACCGCCCGACCGTAGTTTTTGGCGGACAGCCCCAGCTTCGGCTTGATGGTACAACCCAAAAGCGAGCGACCATACTTGTTCAGCTTGTCCCGCTCTACCTGAATGCCGTGGGGAGGCCCCTGGAAAGTCTTCAGATAGGCAACCGGAATGCGCAGATCCTCTAGACGGAGTGCCTTCAGGGCCTTGAAGCCAAACACATTGCCCACAATCGAGGTGAGCAAATTGGTAACAGAACCTTCCTCAAACAGGTCCAGCGGATAGGCCACAAAGCAGAAGTATTGGTTGTCTTCCCCCGGCACCGGCTCAATGTCGTAGCAACGGCCCTTGTAGCGATCCAAGTCGGTGAGTAAATCCGTCCACACCGTTGTCCAGGTGCCGGTTGAAGACTCAGCCGCCACCGCCGCCCCTGCCTCTTCAGGCGGAACACCTGGTTGGGGAGTAACCCGGAAACAGGCCAGGATGTCGGTATCCTTAGGTGTGTAATCGGGTGTGTAGTAGGTCAGTTTGTAATCCTTTACCCCGGCTTGATAGCCGGCTTTGGATTGGGTTGCTGAATAGGCCACGTTAATCTCCCTCTGAACTGAATCACGAAATCCAAAACTACCATTCACGGATGCAACAAAAAGATGCAGAAATCCAGAGCCAAAGCCCCAGACTATTGAATTTCCGCGAAAAACCTGTCCCACAACAGTGAGACCCAATTTGGGCTCTTAAGACACTCTTCACCCAGCGGATGAAAGCCTTAATCTCCTATCGATGCCCCCGGATCATCCAAAGAGCGCTCGCTAGCTTGAACAGGCTGACTCATGAAAACCCAATTGAAAGATTGACACCCGTTGCTTAAGCTAGGATCCCTGTCAAACACAGGCTTACATTAGGTTTAATCCTAAGTTATCACCCACAATGATGGGCTGATTATTACTTTCTTTATGAGTTCGATTAGTTTAGTTAAAGCAAGCCGTATCCCTTTACGCTGAGAATATAGACTTCTTTGACTTTCTTAATATCTCTCTGGAGAGGGATTCTTAAGCCCACAAAAAACCCCCTAAGCCAGGGGGCGCGATGACAATGGAAAGAGCAATAACAACCCCTAGGAGACAGCCGCCAGAGTTGGTTGGGGCCTTTTGCTGATCACCTGGTCGATCAGGCCATATTCCTTGGCTTGTTCTGGGGTCATAAAATTGTCGCGATCGGTATCCCGTTCGATGCGCTCTAAGGGCTGCCCAGTGTGGTAAGCCAACAGACTATTTAGGCTTTGCTTGATGTAGAGAATCTCCTTGGCCTGAATTTCAATGTCGGTGGCTGGCCCCTGAGCTCCGCCGAGGGGTTGGTGAATCATGATGCGGGCGTGGGGGAGGGCAATCCGTTTGCCTTTGGTGCCCCCGGCCAGCAAAAAGGCACCCATACTGGCAGCCAAACCAATGCAGATGGTGGACACATCCGGCTGAATATGCTGCATCGTGTCGTAAATGGCCATACCAGCATAAACGGAGCCGCCGGGGGAATTGATGTAGAGATAGATATCCTTCTCAGGATCCTCAGATTCCAGATAGAGCATCTGAGCGACGATCAAATTGGAAATATCGTCGTCCACTTGGGTGCCCAAGAAGATGATCCGATCCCGCAACAGACGCGAGTAGATGTCGAAGGCGCGTTCGCCCCGCGCAGATTGCTCGATAACGGTGGGAATCATGCCAGTCCAAGCGATGGGTCAGTTCCTTCTAGTGTAAGCCGCCGGACGGATCCTTTGTTCAGGACGGTTTACCGCCCTCGATCCGTACCGGGCAAATCTGCGGCAATCTGTACCTAGTCTGGTGGGTAGGGGGGTCTGCTAAGATTCCGAAACCTATGGATCCTGTCATCCCCAGACTGGGAAAGGAAAGCTGCTGTGGATCCCCGTTTATCTCATTTGGGCCGGCGCATGTCTCGTCTATCGGGAGTGCGAGCCATCAACAAAGATATTGCCGAAACTCTGCAAAAAGGGGGATCCAACTGGATTGATTTAGGGGCCGGTAACCCAGTGATTTTACCGGAAGTAGAAGCCATGTGGCGCCGCTACACCCAAGAGCTGATGGCAGAACCAGAGTTTGGCAACGTGCTCTGTCGCTATGGGGTGAGTCAAGGCTACAGGCCCTTGATCGAGGCTGTGGTGGATTATTTCAACCAGGAGTATGGCTGGGGCATTACGCGACGGAATGTGTTGATTACCCCTGGCAGTCAAAGCTTTTATTTTTTTGCCGTGAATGTGTTCTGTGGGCCAGGTGTTGATGGACAAAGACGAACCCTACTGTTACCTTTAAGCCCCGATTACACCGGCTATGGCGGTATCCTCATCGCGGAGTCCGACCTCCAGGCCATGCCCCCCAGGATTGAAAAACAGGGATCCCATACATTCAAGTATCGTCCGGATCTAGACCGGCTGCAGGTCAATGAGCAGGTGGGGGCAATTTTGTTTTCCCGACCCTGTAACCCAACCGGCAATGTGCTCACCGATGGGGAAGTTGCCCAGATCGTACAACGGGCTGCTGCTGTCGAGGTGCCTGTAATCATCGATTCTGCCTATGCCATTCCTTTCCCCCATCTCACCTATGTGCCCATGAACTTGACCTGGGCTGAAAATGTTATTCACTGCTTTAGCCTTTCCAAAGCTGGCTTACCCGGAGAACGCGTGGGGATTGCCATTGGGCCAGAGCATCTTTTGCAGCCTGTGGAATGTTTTTTGGCCAATGCCAATATTCACTCCTCGCAACTGGGTCAGGCAATTGCGGCACGGGCGATTCGCTCTGGAGAACTGGCCAAGCTCTCAGAGCAGGTGATTCGCCCCCACTACCGGCAGAAGATGGAACGCCTACAGGCAGCCTTTGCACGGGAGTTCCCACCGGACTTGCCCTGGTTTTTGCACAAAGCAGAAGGGGCTCTATTTGCCTGGCTGTGGTTGCCAGATCTACCCATCTCTGACCGAGAACTCTACCAACAGCTCAAACAACAGGGAGTCGTGGTTGTACCCGGATCCCCCTTCTTCCCGGGGATGGATCCAAGCTGGTCTCATCAGTATCAGTGTGCGCGCATCAGCTTAACGGCGAGCGTGGAGCAAATTGAGCAGGGGGTAGTGATTCTCAGTCAAGTTGTGGAACAGGCCCATTCAAGAACTCTATTGACAGTGTGAGGAGAAGATGGACTTCATCTCTGATGAGCCGATGGTGATCGCCAGCTTGCTGGGTTTGGCCCTGCTGGGAATCCTGATCTTGAACTTGGCCGGTGGTGGGTCAAACAACGCAGATTAGTTCTGGGGAAAGTGTAGGTTGACAAGATCACACTTGCTTCTCTAGGATCAGGATCGCGTCATTTCTAGATGCCCCCATCGTCTAGAGGCCTAGGACACATCCCTTTCACGGATGCGACAGGGGTTCGAATCCCCTTGGGGGTATAGGTGAAAATCCGTTCTACGCCTAAAGGGTACCCCTTCAGTTGATGGGGGCAGCCAGGAGGAGAGGGGAAGGTTCGAGGAGTTTCTGTCATAAATCTGTCCTAACCCAAGGGACGGACGATGAGACAGAGCAAAGCCAATAACAACAACGAGCCATCCAGTTCAAGCTGGCCCTCTTGACCAGCGCTGTTACCCCCTAAGCCAGAGAATCTGGTGGTGAAGCGACTGCTCGAATGGCTTGGTTAATTCGCTCCGTTAGAGGTTGGGAAGCCACGGTTTTACCCATCTGACGGTCTCCAGCTTGATCATAAAAAACGATCCCATCAGCATGGGAGAGGCCCAATCCCAAGAACAACAGCTCCAGAACCCCAAAGGGAGCAGCCTCCAGATCCGGAGCTTGGCTGTTCAGTTCTGCCAGTGTGGTGTGGGCATCTTCGATGTGGCCAAAGGCCGGGATCCACAGGTGGGTAATCGGTTCGGCTCCCTCTTCAGTAGGCTTTTCCACCACCCGTACCGTTAGCCAACCGCCATCTGGGTAACGCAAGGTTGTGTACTGTAAGTGATCCAGGTGTTGGGCCACCTCCGTCAGCACACCCGCCACCTGTTGCATTGCTGTCGTTGGGATCCCGTTTTCAGGCGCCGAATCCACAAGTGCTGCTGCCTGTGCCCCTAAATTCACCACCATGATTGACAATTATCCTCGCTAGACTGTAGAATTGATATCTGCAACTACTGGGGCTGTAGTTCAATTGGTTAGAGCACCGCCCTGTCACGGCGGAAGTTGCGGGTTCGAGCCCCGTCAGCCCCGTACTCTTCAGAACAATCTAACTTACAGCTTGCGCAGGACTTGCCCGGGGTCAGTCATTCTTGAGGCTCGCTCTAGAATGAGGCTAGTCAGAATGGGGCTGATCCAGGGTGAGAAACGATGCAGTATCGCAGATTTGGGCGCACCGAGTTGGCTATGCCTGTGCTTAGTTGCGGTGGTATGCGCTATCAGCACAAGTGGCAGGATGCCCCTTGGTCGGAGATCCCAGAGGAAGGACAGCGAAACCTGGAAGCCACCATTCGACGGGCTCTGGAGGTGGGCATTAACCACATCGAGACTGCCCGTGGCTACGGTACCTCTGAGATGCAGCTGGGCCGGATCTTGCCCCAGCTCCCCCGTCAAGAGATCATTGTCCAAACCAAGATTGGCCCTAGCCGCGATCCCAAGCAATTTCTGGCTAAGTTTGAGCAATCGCTGGCCTACCTCAACCTGGAATACGTGGATCTGCTGGCCATTCATGGCCTGAACACCTGGGAGGATCTAGACTACAGCCTGGGGGGATGCCTAGAGGTCTGTCAGCAACTGGTGCGGCAAGGGCGGGTGCGCTTTGTGGGGTTCTCCACCCACGGGCCGACGGAAGTGATTGTCAAGGGGATTGAGTCAGGGGCGTTTGACTACGTCAACCTGCACTGGTACTTCGTCAACCAGACCAACTGGCCCGCCATCGAGGCAGCTCACCGACAGGATATGGGAGTGTTTATCATCAGTCCTTCCGACAAAGGGGGGAAGCTCTATGACCCGCCTGCCAAGCTGGTGCGGCTGTGTCAGCCCCTCAGTCCGATGGTATTTAATGACCTGTTTTGTCTATCCCACCCCCAGGTGCATACCCTTAGTATTGGGGCAGCTCGACCTAGCGATTTTGAGGAACATCTGCGGGCGGTACAGATGCTTGACCGGGCGGATGAACTGTTGCCACCGATCTTGGCCCGGCTTGAGCAAGCCTTAATTGAGCAGGTGGGGGAATGCTACGCCAAAACTTGGCATCTGGGCCTGCCCCGCTACGATCAAACCCCTGGTCGGGTGAATATCCCCTTTATTTTGCTGCTGCGCAATCTGGTCTTGGCCTATGACCTGCTGGACTACGCCAGAGGCCGTTACAACCTATTGGGCAATGCCGGCAACTGGCTACCGGGGCAACGGGCGGACAAAGTAGATGCTAAGACTTTGCAACCCTACCTCATCCACAGCCCGCACCGGGAGCGGATCCCTGCTTTGCTACAAGAAGCCCATCGCTTGCTGTCTGGAGCGGAGGTGAAACGGTTATCTCAGAGCTAATTTGCCCATTGATCCCGCCACTTGACGATGCCTTCTGGGGCCAGTAGCCAACGGCGGGCCACCACATTTTCCCAAATCGGGGAGCGCCCTTCCCGTAGCAAAACGTACTTGTAGGCGATGGCCTTGCCGGTGCTCTCGTTGAAGGGGATCTCGCCAAACCAGGTGTTGGCGTTGATGTATTCCAGAGGGTACCCCTTGGCAATATCCCAGTTGCCCAACTCGGGGCAGTCTCCTATGACCACAATCCACTCCCCCGGTTGGGTGTTGACACCATTGAGCTGTGCCCGCACAATGACCTGTCCTTTGACCCGTTCTCCCACATGGCTGAGGACAATGACGCCGCGGGTGGGCAACTCCAGGCCACGAATGGCTCCGTCTTTAACGGTGATCTTTTGCCGGGTCAGAATACAGGTGTGCTCCCCGTCGGGAAAGTCGGTATCCACCTGCTCCAGATGGGTGGTTTCCCCTCGGTTGAGGGCCACAAAGCAGCGGCTGTCTCGGTAGCGGCGGCTATAACACCAGACATCCGGCGTCAGGTACTTGCGCCACTGACTCCCCAGCGATACAGCAGGGTTAAGACGACGTAGCCCCGACAAGCGGCGAATGTCTTGATAAAGAGGAGACTCCGGATCCCAGTGTTCCATCATCGGGCGGTTGTAGGGATCATTACCACCATCGGTGTCGTTGTGCAGGTATTGCTCGGTGCCGTAGTAGAGACAGGGGATGCCGCGGCTGGTGAAGATGATCGCGACGGCCACCCGCAGCATCTCTGGATCCGGATTCAAGGTTTGGAACCGACACATATCGTGGTTGTCAATAAAGGTGATCAGCTCCGTGGCCCCGTTGTAGCGATAATCTTTGGCAATGATGTCGTCGATGAGGTGAAATCCGCCCTCTGCCCCCTGTCCTAAGGCTGCTCGAATGGCTACACAGAGGCCAAAATCCAGGATCGTCATGCCCGAGCAGTTGGCAAATTGCAGTGACGTCTCTACCTCTGGGCCGCTGTAGATCCATTCCCCAAAAACAAACACATCCGGCTTATGGGTCTGAATATCAGCGTTGAATTCCTGCCAGAACCAGATGGGCATGTGCTTAACGGTATCCACCCGCAGAGCATCTACACCCCGATCCAGCCATTGTTTGATGGCAGATTTGATGTAGTTGCGATAGTCAGGATTGTTTTCATTGAAGGTGGCTAAGCCGGCCAACTCACAGTTTTGCACCTGCCACTCATCTTCCCAGTTGGTGACTTCACCGTAGTGGTGATACCAATGGTTAACATCGTTATTGAAGTCGGCAATTAACCGGCCATCGTCAAACAGTTGCCCTTTCACCCCACCGGTATCGGGGCTGCTGTGGTTGCAGACAATATCCAGCACCAGCTTCATTTTGCGCCGGTGCAACTCTTGGATCAGCCGGTCGAAGGTAGTGGGCTGCGGATTGTTGAGGGAGGGATCCTCTCCTTTGCCAATGTAGCGGGGGTTGAGCCGTTTGAAGTCTTTGGTCCAGTAGCCGTGCATGGCGGCACTTTCAATGAATAGACGCTCCACCTGTTCAAACAAGGGGGTAAGCCAAACGGCTGTGATGCCCATCTGCTGCAAATAGTCCAGCTTCTCGATTACCCCTTGCAAATCTCCCCCCCAGTATTTGCCCCAATCTTGACCTGTGGGATCGTAAAGCTCTGGATTGGGGCCTTCGTTGTTGTCGGGATCCCCATCGAAGAAGCGATCCACCACCAAAAAGTAAAGGGTCTCTTGGCGAAATTCGATATCACGGGTGTAGAGAAATTCTAGCTCTTGAGAAGTGTTGGTAATCTCAACACTATCAGCACGGAGATCCATAGCCATACTCCAGGGTGAATAGCGGTAACAAAATCCTACTGCTCAGGTCGATGGTTCCATATTTGCTCATCAGGATTTGCCCTGCATGGAATCCAGTAATTCCAAGAGTTGCTTGGCTTCTGCCAACGGGTGAACTAACCCTTGAGATTCCAATTGCTCACAGAGATGGATTAGGTGTTCGCGGGCTTCGATCCCACGTTTTTGCATCATCAATCCCATGACCAATTTTTGATGGGTGGCCATATCGGTTGGGGCGAGCTGGAGGGCATCTCGGTAGGTTTGAATGGCTTCGTCGCGACCAGCCTTACCTGCCATTGCCAAGTTGAGCAGAGCCGACCCTTGTACAGGAGTTTTTTGCTGCTGCTCATCCAGAATCACTACTGGAGTGGACAGATGGAGAAATTGGCGAATCTGTTCTGCTAGCTGGAGTTGGGATTCGCGGTTGCTTGAGGTATGGATGACAAAAGAACGGGGATCCCTTGGTAATCCAATTTGCAACTCGACAACATAGGCTGTAGCCATGTTGCCACTTTTGATGGCTTTGAGGTTTACCCTCAAATTATCCCTCAGAGGAAAAGCTTCGGCTTTTTTATAAACCAAGCCCTGGGTTTGTACAGTCAGGGATCCCAGCAGGTGATCCAAAATAAAGGTGGTACGCCTGGCAAATCCCAAAGCCAACCCAACTCCTAAAACCACAGTGGCAGCGGAGAAGAAATACTGTATCCACCGCTCATCTTGGATAACAGATAAAGTTTCGATTTGTGGATCTGTTAAGAAATGGTTGATCTCTGCTGCACGGCGTTCTTTGGGCTGAGCATTGCGGCTGTAGTCTTGCAGCGGGACTTGCTGGATCCACTGACCGGGCTCTTGAATGGCTAAAGAGACCCGGTAGGTGCTGGGGGAACCGCCTCTACCTTTAATTGTGTCTAGCCTGGCCTCGCGAACGGTCTCGATGGGAAGGAGCCGCTCTTGTTTTGCAGTAAATGGATGGGGTTGGTGGGTGAACTCACAGCTTCCTGCCTGGCGGTTACAGGTGAAGGTGGTGAGACTGGCCATGCTCAGGGGCGCAAGGGCTAGCAGAGGACTGAGCACACTCACCCAAAGGGCAAGGCCCAAGGAAGCATCCTGCCTCACAATCAACTGGCCTGAGCTGCTTTCCTCAACTTTCATAGTGCCCCTCTCCCATTTTGGGAAAACCCGACCGCAAAGTTGACCCAAAAAGAGGTGAGTAGAAATCCTAAAGGATCTCAACTTGGGGGTAGCTGTGTCTCACGGATAGATGACTACAGCAATCCCTGTTAAAGTGTGAGTTGAAGTATTAAGAACCAGTTTTGCCTAACTGCTCTTTCCAAAAGATGGATTCTTGCCAACCAGAATAGATTGCCATAGCTGCTTAACCCAGTAAGTTGTCAACACCCTCCTTGACAGCATCCCTGACATCTTCTTTAGCATGCTGGGCCGAGGCTTCCGCCTGCTTAGCTTTGCCTTCTAATTTTTGTTTTTCATCCCCGGTCAGTTCACCAACTGCCTCTTGGATCTTGCCCTCAATGTTTTTAGCAGCAGCTTCAATCCGATTTTCAATATTCATGGCTTGCTCCCATTCAGCATGAGAAAGAACTTTCTTTTGAGTCGGCAACCTTGAGTCTACGATGATTAGAACTCTGGAAACCTAGTAACTGAGCTGAAGATAGCATGTCTCAGCTCCTAGGAATAAGTAAAGAATATAAACTTTATTTATGTAGCTTAGACTGCCAAGCCTGGAAAACTCTTCACATCTTTACATAAGTCCACATGCAGCACAAAGCAATAACCCTCTTGAATGGGAAGTTAGGGAACCAGAAAGCGCCCTTATCGGTGAGATTGCCTGTTGACTGCTATCCGGAGAACGTAGAGTTCTGTTGCATTGTGCTTCTCTCTACTATGGGATGTGGCAAGTTGAGAAATAGGGGCAGGATCTTGCCTGCCTGTTCATGCAGTTCATCCAGTTAAGGTTTGTTTAGGACTATGGATATTATTGATGAAAAATCTCGAGAACAGGCGGTTAAAGAACGCCAGCACAGTGAGCATCTAGAAGAGACTATGCGCACTCGCAAGCAAGCGGAACTCGAACATGGGGTTGAGCACAGTGAAGTGCTAGAACAGGCGCGGGAAAGTTTGGCAAAACACCGCCAGCAGGAAGCCCACATTCAGGAGACGATGCTGGAGCGGACGGAAGAGCGCTTGGAGTAGGGTGATCGAGCAGTCGGACAAAGGTCGCTGCTGAAATGAAAAAAACTGTGCTGCCTGACAGCCCAACTGGGAAAGAAGTTCAAATGTTCAACAATCTCTACCCTTCAGCCAGTAGTCTTTAGATTTTTGGAGGTGATCTCCGTTTGTAAATCTTAATGGCCTCCTTTGTTCTGGCAGGGATGCGTGACAAATGAGCTGGTGGCGGGGTTGGCACTGTTATCAGCTGTTATCATAAATACCTGGCTCCGCCTGGGGGGATGTGTGCCTTGCAATATTTGCGTCCCGATCTACTTCATCTCAAGCCCTACGATGCCGTGTTGCCTCTGGCCGCCGACAAGTTGGATGCCAATGAGTTCCCCTTGGATTGGCCGGAAGGGTTCAAACAGAAACTTTCCCTCCTTTGGGAAAAAGGGATCCCTAGCAACCGCTATCCTGATGCCAACCACCACGGCCTTAAACAAGCGATTGCTGCCTATGCCGGCGCGGATCCCAGTCAGATCAGTGTTGGCAATGGGTCGGATGAGTTGATTCGCT
>JAUQVI010000068.1:0-13967 GCA_039794885.1 Thermostichus sp. DG02_5_bins_236 | reverse complement strand
GATGGCAGTTGGCAAGCTTGGGTAGCGGAAGGGGATCGGATTCGCCTACTGGATTCGCGGCAACTGGAGGTGGTGAACCAATCGGATTTGCTGGGGCTGTATTCGGTGTATGTAAACCGACCAGAGGCGCTGTTGCCCTCGGTAGGATTTAATCTGGAGGCTTCCCCCAGCCGCTATCGCTTGCTCTCTGCAGAGTTAGTGGATTTGGCGGGATCCCCTGCCCAGCATCTGCGCCTAGAGCCAATCCAGGAGGGCCAATTGCGGGAACTGTGGCTGGATCCCGAATCTGGGTTGCCGCGGCAGGTGTTGCTGTTTCTGTCGGGGGTGTGGGGGCAAGCCTATGCTCTGATTGGGTTTACAGCTGTGCCTGCTGAAGGGGGAGCAAGCTACTGGCTACCGGAGAGCACCCGCATCCATTTGGGCTATGGGTTTTGGACCTTAGAGGGCCTGACTCGGCGGGTATTTAGGGGATCCCTTTCCATTCAGCACGACTATCAGGAGTATCGCATTTTGCCGGAGGGAACCCAGCTGCGCTTTGTACCCTCACAACCTCCCGTCAATGAGCTGCCGGTGGTGGCCGGGTTGTCAGAGAGTACCCCACGCATTGAGTTGGGGGATGTACGAGCGCTGGGGATTGATGAGCAGGGCAACCAACAGTTCAGCATTGGTATTGGCGGGCGTAGCGCACCGGAAACCCTCCTAGAGGATCGGATTGCTGCTTTTAATCTGACTCGACCGGCTAGCCGCAATGTGTTGACTCAAATCGATACGCTGGCCTTCTTGCCCCTTGGCTCCGACCAGTTACCCATCTACTTGTTTCAATTCGATACTGGCCGTCCCCTGTCGCCCTTGCAAGGGCTAGACAGCCCCAAGGTGGATCCCAACGAGGTATTTGGCCCCAGACCCCCTGCCCTTAAATTGTTCGGAGATTGATTGATTCCCATGCTGACGGATGCTGCCTATGGCATAATTCCCGTGATTCCTGCTACGCAGGGATCCCCCTCTTTGTACCTCCTGATTCAGCATCAGAAAGGGCATTGGGCCTTTCCCAAGGGGCACAAGGATGGCCCAGAAACTGACCTAGAAGCTGCCCGGCGGGAGCTGCAAGAAGAAACCGGCCTTAGCGACTATCAATTGCTCACCCTGCCCGATCAATCCACCCCCCTGACGTTACAGGAGGCTTATCATTTCACCGACAAACAGGGCAACGTGATCGCCAAAACCGTCACCTACTACGTTGCGTTACTCCCACCCCAATTCCCACCCCCCACCCTTCGCCTACAACTGGAAGAGGTGGCAGACTACTGTTGGTGCTCTTTCGATGAAGCCCTAGAGCAAATTAGCTTCGAGGAAAGTCGGCAGTTGTTGCGCCGCTGCCAGTTCCAGTTAAATCAGCTTTAGGGAATGCCTAGCATTCTTGCAGGGGCTTTCGGTATTTTTGCGGAAGAGATCCATCTTTCTTGACTTCTACAATGAGAAATGCATCAATACTGAACGGGATCTGCCTCTCGACTGTTTGTCTTAACTGGCTTTAGGCCTCAAGTCGGAGCTGAGATTTGGGGCTTAGATGATTTCTATTTAATGTTTTTCATCAGTTTTGTGCATCTATCGTTTTTAGATTTTCAAAAAGTTCAACATTAGCCAGAGATGTTTTTGGGTTTGGATGGGGATATAAGTGTGGGGAATCGCTTCAGCATGACTCAATTAATGGATTGCCCAGCCGCTTTCATGGAAGTTCCCACCCATTTGTTGGAAGTAAAGCCTGGTTTTACCGGAATTGTTCGCTATCAGGCTGACTCAATTGCTACAGAAGATCTCAGTTCTTGGTCACTGTTTTTTAGTCAAGGTCAGTTTGTTTTTGCCAGCCACAGTCTTGACCCGCTAGAACGGCTGGATCGTCATTTGCGTCGCCTTAGTCACCAGATTTCCTCCTTAACTCGTGAGAGATGCCTGCGTATTCGTCAGCAAGCAGAATCACTTTTAATCCAAGACTCTGGTCCCATGGCAGCAGATTTTCAAGTTTTGGGTTGGATGGCGGAAGAGCAGCTGCTATCTGCTGAGGCCATTCGGAAATTAAGCGCTTGGATGAGCGAGGAAGTGCTGCAAAACTTGCTTCTTTCCCCCAGCCCAGATCTGAAAAAGCAGATGATCCGCCTCGGGACTCTACCGACCCTTGCCCAGTGGGAAGTGGGATCCCTGCTTAGCCATCTGCAAAAGCGGCTAGAAGCCTGGCATGCCTTAGGCCCTCAGATTACCTCTCCCTACCAACGGCCCTACTTTACCAGCCGTGCCCAGGCAGAGCGTCTGCCGCCTGAACACCAGGAGCAACTCAGCCAACTGCTGCGGGGGTTTAGTTTTCGTCAACTCAGTGCCCTGCTGGATCAGGATGACCTGCTGATTGCCCGCCGTCTTCATCCGCTGATCAACGCCGGTATCATTCTGTTGCGGGATCCCCAGCCCCCCTTTGACCAATTGCCCAAAACCTATGCCGCCAGGGCTGCAATGGTGCCAACCCTATCGGAAGCTCCCACCACACCCCTGCAAGCGACAGCCAAG
The DNA here is from genome assembly GCA_039794885.1 of Thermostichus sp. DG02_5_bins_236. Taxonomy (GTDB): domain Bacteria; phylum Cyanobacteriota; class Cyanobacteriia; order Thermostichales; family Thermostichaceae; genus Thermostichus. The sequence goes on along the minus strand of JAUQVI010000068.1, from coordinate 11,411 downwards.
CTCGCCGACGGACTTCAAGATTTGCACCCAACCACTCGAGCCACCCAAACTTGGACTGTGGCGTGCATTGACGATAGTCAAGCGATGTTGAGTGAGATCTACCGTCTGCTAGAAGGACAAAACCTGGCCATTCACACCATTAGTGACTCCCTAAAGGCCCTGATGAAATTGACCAGCCTCAAGCCGGATTTGATCCTCCTAGATGTGGGCATGCCCAATGTGGATGGCTACCAACTGTGCGGGTTGATTCGCAAATCCTCTGTTCTGAAAGAGGTGCCCGTGGTGATGGTAACCGGTCACAAAGGGTTGATCGATCGGGTGAAAGCACGGATGGCCGGAGCCACCGACTACCTGACCAAACCCTTTCAGCAAGAGGAATTGCTGCAGATTGTGTTTCGGTATCTCAGATAGGGATCCTGGGGGTTGGCTCATTCGTAAGTCTTGTCGGATTTTTCTTTGCTGGAGGAGTTGTCATGGTAACGGTGCTGGTGGTGGAAGATGTGGCCTCAGAGCGGCAGATGATCAGCGACTACCTCAGGGCGGAGGGGTATCAAGTGGTGCCTGTGGCCAATGCTACAGAGGCCCTACAACACATTCGTACCGATAAACCGGATGTGGTGTTGACGGATTTGGTGATGGAAGGAATGAGTGGCTTGGAGCTGTGTCGCTTAATCAAGAAGAATCCGGAAACCGAAAAACTACCGGTTGTAGCCTGCACCTCCAAAAATCAGGAATTGGATAAGCTGTGGGGGATGAAGCAAGGGATTGATCTTTATCTCACCAAACCCTTTAGCCGCGAAGAGATTATACGGGCGGTTAAATCAGTGGTGGCTAGATAAAACTTGTATTCGGTAAAGCAAGCGGTAGGCGCCGTGATAAGGGTAGGGGTTTCGCCACAGACAGATGCCTCCATCAGTACAGGAGAACTGTACTTGCAGCTACAGGCGCGGTCAGACTTTCAAGTGGTTATGCCCTTGCCCTTCGCTCAGGAAGCGTTGATCGTCACTCCACAGCAATTTACCCTACTGCCCAATCAACCCGCTTGGGTGCTGGGCCTGTTTAACTATCGAAATCGGGTGATTTGGGGTCTGGACCTGCCCCAGTTTCTTGGCTTGGATCCCTTGGATTTTGGCCTGCCCGAATACCCCCTCGTGGTTGTGCGCTTGGCAGAATCTTTGCGGTTGGGTTTGGCCGTACAGCGGGTAAAGGGAGTGACCCGGATCGCAGCGGATCGAATTCAATCTTTGTCGGGATCCCCTGGGGACGTTGGGGGTGGGTTCCCAGTCAGCAACCCCTGTTTCAGTGGCCAAGTCATGGATGGAGAGGATCCCTTGTGGGTACTCAACCCGAACGGGATCGCCCAACAGCTTGAACAAGCCCGTGCCAGCGGCTGATGAGAAAACAACCCCTGTTGACTCAACCTTGAGCACAGTTAAGACCACAACCGTTATTCTTCCCCATTCAGGCAAAATCAATGCTTTCCTCTCTTCCTTCCAAATCTTCCAGAGTGCAACCACAACGCAAGACGACGGAATCCCGCTTAGGGCAGGCCATTAGTCTTTCTCTAGGACTCAGTTCGGTGTTATTCGCCATCTCTGCTGGAACGGTGGCGCGGACATATTTTGATTTCAATCCCAGGATTTCCCGGCAATTTACTCTACAGAGGCTGAGCGATCAGGTGATTTACTTAGATGAAGTCTTAACCATGTCCGCCCGTATGGGATCCGCCACAGGGGACTTAGCCTGGGAAGCCCGCTACAACATCCACGTACCCAAGTTGGATGATGTGCTGGCGGAAATTGAGCAGTTGGATCCTGTCTCCTACGAAGCCCATGCCGCCCAAACTACAGATGCAAATCTCAAATTGGTGGACTGGGAGGTGGAAGCTTTCGACCTGGTTCGGGCCGGCGAGCGGGAACAAGCCTTTGGCCTGCTCCACAGCCCCGAGTATGAAGAGCAAAAGCGCATCTATGCCGAAGGGATCAACCTGACCCTCGAAGAAATTCGCAATAACATTCAAGCCAGTCTTTTGCTCTATGAGCGGGAGCTGTTGCGCTCTCTGATTCTTTCTGGGATCAGCTTTCCCATTTTGTTGGCCAGCTGGGGCACCATTTTGGTTTTGGTGCGCAATTTTGTGCGGGAACGGAATGAAACCTACGAGCGGCAGGTCTCCGACACTCGCTTGGCCCAACGGTTTGCAGATATCGCCCGCATCCGCCAGAATCAGGAGCTGATCGATCCCCTGACTGACCTGCTGAGCGAAATCCGGCAACGCTATGGGGCAGAACGGGTTGCCGTTTACCGCCTCACTCCCCCCGAAGGAGCTCAGGTGATCGCCGAGGCCCGCAGCAACCGACAAGCCAGCACATTGGGGACGCAACTGAGCGGGATCCCGGCTCCCATTCAACAGGCCCTCAACAGCGGGCAAATTTACATCTTTAGCCAAGTGCCCGTGGCGGATCTGAGCGCCGACTATATTCAACTACTGGCCACGGCCCAACTGAAAGCAGAGATGGTGGCTCCGGTGGTGCGCGGCGATGAACCTTATGGTTTCTTGGTGATTGGTCGTGCCCAAAGCCACAGTTGGTCTGAAGAAGAACAGGAAAGCCTAGCGGAGTTGGCCAACCGCCTTGGCCAGGCACTGAGTAACCTGGGGGCACTGGAACAAAAAGCGGTGGCAGCACAAGAACGGGAACGATCCGAAGCCCTACAGCAGGAACTGCTGCGATTGATTAACGATGTGATGGAGGCCTCTCAAGGGAATCTAACGGTGCGAGCTCAACTGACGGCAGGGCAGATTGGCATCGTGGCTGACTTTTTCAACGCCATTATCGAGAGCTTGCGGGATATCGTCACCCAGGTGCAGCAGGTTGCTGGCCAAGTGAATAACTCCGTCGGCAACAACGAGGTGGCCATCCGCGAACTGGCGGATGCAGCCCTGAAGCAAGCCACCCAAATTGGCGAGACCCTGCGTTCCGTCGAACACATGACCCTCTCTATTCAGGAGGTTGCCGACAAGGCCCAGCAGGCCGCCGCTGTATCCGAGTCTGCCGCTGCCACCGCCACCTCCAGCAGTCTCACCATGGATCGCACAGTACAGAACATTCTGCAACTGCGGGAAACTGTTGCCGAAACGGCCAAAAAGGTGAAGCGTTTGGGGGAATCTTCCCAACAAATTTCCAAGGTGGTGTCGTTGATTAATCAAATCGCCCTCAAAACCAACCTCTTGGCGGTGAATGCCAGCATCGAGGCGGCCCGCGCCGGCGAAGAAGGGCGAGGCTTTGCTGTTGTGGCTGAAGAAGTAGGGGCACTGGCGGCCCAGTCTGCAGAAGCCACCCGCGAGATCGAACGCATTGTGGAAGGGATCCAACGGGAAACCGGCGAAGTGGTTCAAGCGATGGAAGCCAGTACTACTCAAGTGGTGGAAGGAACCCGCCTAGTGGAAGATGCCAAACAAAGCCTGGGGCAGATTGTGGAGGTATCACGGCAGGTGAACCAACTGTTCCAGTCCATCGCTCGATCCACTGACTCCCAGGCGGATGCTTCCCAGATGGTGCGTCAACTGATGGAACAGATCGCCAGCATCGCCACCCATACTTCAGAAGCCTCGCAACAGGTGGCTAACTCGCTGCAAGACACCGTGGCCGTGGCCCGCCGACTTCAAACCTCCGTATCCACCTTCAAAGTAGGGGAAGCCGTTTAAAATGCCGCAGGAAGTCAGATCGCCACAGACCCGTGACCGGGAATGGGAGGTAAGGCTCCAGTTCCTCGGGGAGGCCCAAACCTATTTCGACACCATCGAAGCAGGGGTGCTGGGGTTAGCCACCCAAGGATTGGATCGCAGCCAGGCTGATCGCATCCTGCGGGCGGCCCATTCCATCAAGGGGGGCGCGGCGATGATGGGTTTCCTAGTGCTGAGCGAACTTGCCCACCGGCTGGAGGACTATTTCAAAATCCTACAGGTGGATCCCCGTAGGGCCAGTGCCACGGTAGAACGCGGCATCTTGGCTGGGTTGGACGTTATGCGTCAAATCAGCCAGTATTACCGTCAACAACAACCCTTACCCGAGGCGTGGTTGGCAGAGCAGGTAGAGCCCCTCTTTGGCCAACTCCAAGAACAACTGGGGGAACTGCGCCCGGAAGACAGTGCCCATTTGCTTTCGGCAGAGACCGGGGGCGACATGCGGGTACTGATGTTTGAAACGGAGGTAGATGCCTGTCTGCAGCGGCTGGAGGGGGTTTTGGCCCATCCCCAACAACCCTGTCTGCGGGAGGAGTTTCTCATCGCCAGCCAGGAACTAGGGGCCCTGGGGGAAATGTTAGATCTGCCCGCCTTCACCACCCTGTGCGGATCCATAACCCAAACCTTGGAAGCTACTCCTGGAGAGGCCAAAGAGCAGGTGTTGACCCTGGCTCAAGCTGCTTTAAAAGCGTGGCGACGAGCTCAGGCTTTGGTAGTGATCGGCCAGTTGGAGCTCTTACCCACCACTTTCGACCAGCCCTCTGCAGCAAAGTCTTTCCCCCCCTCACCCGAGCAGCCTACCCCCTCTCTGCCTCCAGCTACCCTTACCCTAAACCCAGAGGCAGGTTCGGCAGCAGCCATTGTTTCCGACCGCAAGTTAGCGCCTAACCTGCCCTCTGTCGGCGAGGGCATGATGCGGGTACCGGCTCGACCCCTGGAACAGTTGGGGGAACTGTTCGGGGAACTCACCACCGAGCGCAATGGGCTGAACGACCACCTGCAACGGCTGCGGGAGCTGGTGAGCTTGCTCAAACGGCGGGTGCGCACCCTCGAAGGAATCAACAGCCGCCTGCGCAGCAGTTACGACCGGGTTGCTATTGGTTCTAGTCGTTCTGCGATTGTCACGGAAGGCCCTGCGATTGACGATCCCTTGCCAAGCCTTCCGATGGGTCCCTTTGTCGGAGAATTTGACCTGCTGGAGATGGATCGCTACGGCGAGATGCACCTGCTGGCCCAAGAGGTGATGGAAACGGTGGTTCAGATTGAGGAGGTCACCGGCGATATCGACACTGCTCTGCAGGAGACGGAAGGGAGTGCCCGACAACTGAGCCGCAGCTCCAGACAAATGCAAACCTGCCTCACCCAGTTGCGAATGCAACCTCTGTCTGACCTGACAGATCGCTTTCCCCGCTTTCTGCGGGAGATGAGTTTGAAGTATGGCAAGCCGGTGGAGCTACGGGTCTGGGGGGGATCTACCCTCATCGAACGCTCCATTCTGGAGCTGTTGGCGGATCCGTTGCTCCATCTCATTCGCAATGCCTTCGACCATGGCATTGAGAATTCCGAGACTCGCCTGGCCCAGGGCAAGCCCGCCAAGGGGCTGATTGAAATCACAGCTACCCAACGGGGCAATCGCACCCTTGTCACGGTTCGGGATGATGGGGCCGGGATCCGCCTGGATAAAATCCGGGCCCGGGCCTTGCAAATGGGTTTTCAGAAATCTGATCTAAACACTGCCACCTCACAAGAGTTGCTGGAGCTGATTTTTGAGCCGAGTTTTAGCACCGCGGCTCAGGTGAGTGAGCTTTCCGGGCGGGGGGTAGGACTGGATGTGGTGCGCACCAATCTCGAACAGGTGGGTGGACGGGTACAGGTGGAATCTTGGCCACGGCAGGGCACCCTCTTTACCCTGACCCTGCCTCTCTCCTTGACGGTAATGCGGGTGTTGCTGGCGGAATGCAACGGTCTTGTGTTGGCTTTCCCGGCCAATGCAGTGGAGGAGTTGCTCATTCCTTCAGAACTGACGACCGGCCCTGAGAGCCCGGACTTTTTTCTCTGGGAAGATTATCAAGTTCCCCTCATCCGGTTGGGGAGGTGGTTTCAGTTCAGCCAACTGCGGCAACGGCTGGACATCAATGATTCTCCCACCATCGATCAACCCACCGTGCTGTTGGTGGTAGAGGGCAACCAACCCTTTGGGCTGCAGGTGGATCGCTACTGGCGGGAACAAGAAATCACCCTCTGTCCTGTGGAGGAGGTGCTGCCTTTACCGCCAGGATTTGCCGGTTGCACACTTCTAGCGGATGGGCGGATTGTGCCTGTGGTGGATATTCCTGCCCTGCTGGCTTGGATTCAAACCCAGGGATCTCCTCCCCCCCTCCCCTCTAGCCATCCCGGTTGGCCTGGCACAGAGTGGGAACGGCCAACCCTTCTGGTGGTAGAAGACTCGGTGAATGTACGCCGTTTCTTAGCGATGACCCTAGAGAAGGCCGGATTTCACGTTGAACAAGCCCGTGATGGGCAGGAGGCCCTTGAGCAGCTCCAGAGGGGGCTTCCGATCCAGGCCGTGATCAGCGATATTGAAATGCCCCGTCTGGATGGCTTTGGTTTACTGGCCCAGATTCGCTCTCATCCTCTCCACCGTCAGTTACCTGTCATTATGCTCACCTCCCGCAGCGGCAACAAACACCGACAATTGGCGCACAGCTTGGGGGCCAGCGCATATTTCTCTAAGCCCTTTCAGGAACAGGAGCTGATCCATTCCCTGCGGCAGATGCTGCAAGCTTCTACCCCAGCTGTGCTCAAGGGGAGATAGCCCATGGCACCCTTATCTCCGCTGCGCTCCCGGCGCTTGGCCCGGCAGGAAGAACTGAAGAATCAGCAAAAGTTAATCACCTTTCAACTGGGATCCCCTCGCAGCGGCGGGACAGAGTCCTTTCACTTTGGGCTGCCGCTTCTACGGGTACAACGGGTTTTGGCTTGGCAGGATATTCAAGGGGAACTCAGATCCAACCCAGGCGATGGGATCCCATCAATCCGCCTCAGGCTTTCCCATCGATCCAGCCACGAAGATCCGCCCCTTTCTCTGCTCAATCCCGGTCGGTTGTTATTGGGTAAACACCTACCTTTCCGGCCCCAAGCCCTGATCCTGTTGCGGCGACCGGATCAACAACACGTGGGTCTGCCCATCCCTACCCCACCCCTGTTGCGTCGTTTACCTCTTGCTCAGCTTCAGCCTGTTCCTAAGTGCAATGCCGCTCAAGCTCACCGGCGCGGCATCATCCAATGGGTTCCTGCCTCAGAAGGATTCCCCCCCTTGTTCATCCTTGACCCTGACCTGTGGTTCACAAGGGAATCCGGTGAACCTTAGGAGGAAACTTCAATGCGAAAGACATCACCAGGGTTAACCGATACAACAGCCGGGATCTCAGGATGCCAGCGGTTATGTCCTGGCAATTCTTGCTGATCCATCGGCTTAGTCAGATCCACCTTGAAGAGGGTTTTCGGCACAGGTGGCACTCCAAATTCTCGCCCTGACTCTAGTGGCTTCCGACCGGCCAATTTGTAGGAATTGATACTTTGGCGGAGTACCCTCTTGGGTTGACCTAGGGATCCCACCTTGGACTCTGGTGTGAATCATTGAGCAGGGATCCCTAAGGCTTGCATGGCCCATTGTTGCAGATAGGGGCGGTTCACTTTACCTTGCGGAGTGCGTGGGATCCGTTCACAGTACAGCCAGTGTTTGGGCCGTTTGTAGCGACTGAGTTGTTGACTCAGATGTTGGGTGAGCCGGTGCTTGAGCTCCCCAGCCTCCTTGTCTGGGTAGGGAACAATAACAGCAATGACCTGCTGCCCCCATTCGGCATCCGGTACCCCTAGCACACAGACATCTTCCACCCAGCCGCTGGCGCGAATCTCCCCTTCTACTTCCGCCGCCATCACCTTCTCTCCGCCTGTCAGGATCAGATCATCTGTCCGCCCCAGCCAATGCAGGGATCCCTCTTCATCCAGGTAGCCTAGGTCTTCTGTGAGCAAGCCTTGTTCCCGTAGCCAAAGGTGAGGGTAGTACCCCAGCGCCAGCGACTCCGCCCACAAATGAATCTGGCCAACGGGATCCCCGGTAGAGCTGTGAATGTGTAGCCTGGCGTGGGGCAAGGGCCGACCTAGGCTGTTATTTCCGCCCCAAAACGCCTCCGGCCACAGGGTACACACCTGGGAAGCCGTTTCCGTCATACCGTAGGTGAGGGCAACCGGAAGCTGGTGTTGCCGAGCTTGTTCTCTCAGGCTGGGCCAAGTAGGCCCCCCACCGAGCAGGATGGCGCGAAACTGACGCAGGATCTCCAACACAGCCGGGTGAGCCTGCTGCAACAGCCGCTGCAACTGAGTCGGTACCAGCGATAGAAAACTTCCCGGTAGGGGGGGATCCCACCGCTCCGGGTAGGCCAGCAGCGATTTCCAATCCCAGAGCACCACCTGTCCTTCACTCAACCAGGAACGTACCACCTGCATCAGGCCACTGACATGGTAAAGCGGCAAAAGACAATAACTATGGACAGGCCCGACGGCAAAATGCTGCTGATGGGCTTTAGCGGAAGCCGTAAGGGTAGCCCAAGAATGGATCGCCCACTTGATCTGTCCGCTGGATCCCCCGGTTGGGATACAAATAGGGGGGAAATCAGCCGCCGGTAAGGCCTTGAGAAGATCCCGAAGGGGTTGATTGACCAAGTCGGATGGGTGAGGCTGCAACTGCCCCCGTCGCCAAGACCAACCGGATCCTACCTGCGCCAAGGCTTGATTCCATTCCCGTTCCCCCCAGCTGGGGTTACCCAAAAACAGCGGGATCCCCAAACGTTGACAGGTTAGGAGCGTGGCCCACACCTGAATGGGATCCGATTCCGCTAGCAACAAAGAGGCTTGACCGTCTGCCAAGGGTCGCAACTGCGCTTCTAGCAGTAGCAAGTGTTCGGCCAGGAAGCTAGATCCCCGCTCAAGAATCGGCACCGGGTTCTCCCTCATTCACCGGCAGCTCGATCATCAGATCCACCCGTGTTGCCACGAGGGCGATGGCTTGTAAAACAGCCCCCATTTGTTCCTTCATACTGGCCAATTCCCGCTCCAAAACCTGCACCCGTTCCGCCACTCCGCTGGATAGATTGCCCTGGATCAGAGCCGATAGCGTTGCTTCGGGAGAGGGATCCCCGCGCTCCTGCTGCAATTGGAGCAACTGCTCGTAGACATCCTGAGGCAAGGCAAGGGGGATCATGTTCATAGGATCTCGACAGAGAGGGTTCATTGGATGGCCAAAGCTTGTGCCAAGGATTGCAACTTCAGGCGAATCTCAGCCACCTCCTGCTCCGGACGAGAATTCGCCACGATGCCTGCACCCGCATACAAACGGGCCCGATCCCCACAAATGAGAGCGGATCGGATCGCCACCACAAACTCTCCATTCCCCTGGAAATCCACCCAGCCCAGGGGCGCAGCATAGCCGGAGCGGTCAAAGGGTTCGGCTGCTTCAATCCAATTTACTGCCGCCTGCTTGGGGTAGCCGCCGACAGCAGCCGTTGGGTGCAACCGGGCCAACAGGTCAAAAAGATGGAGATCAGGCAGCATTTCGGCTTGAATCAAGGTTTGTAGGTGCTGGATATTGGCCAACCGCAACAGCCGGGGCTGAGAGGGAATGTGCGGCTTGACTCCCACTTGGCGCAGAGCTTCTGCCACCGATTGCACCACCAACTGGTGTTCTTGACGGTCTTTAGAACTCTGAAGTAGTTGCTGGGCTAAGGCTTGATCTTGGCTGACGGTTTCCCCCCGTGCCACAGATCCGGCCAGGGCATCGATCTGGATTTGCCCCTGCCAAACCGAGAGCAACCGTTCTGGGCTTGCTCCCAAAAAGACTCGCTCTGGAGAAGGGAAAGGCTGCCCTTGACCGGCGGCGGTGTCCAAAGCCCAAGCTTCCCTGCTGCCGATCGCGTTAGCGGGACGGAGTCCTTTGCCCTCCGCAAAAGCAAACACGCTGCAATCGGCGTAGCGCTGTTCCAGATAGGCCAACACCCTTGGGATTGGGGGTGGGGTGGCCAAAGACAGATCGACGGCTTCCGCCAAGACCACCTTCTCCAGGGATCCGGATCGAATCGCCTGCACAGCCTTGTCAATACGGGCCAGCAGAGCCGGTTGATCCACCGCCACCTGGAGAGGGGGTTGCAATTTCCAACAGGGCAACCGGTGTTGAGAAAGCCGCGACATGTGGGCAAAAAAACGGTGGATGCGAGTGCCCAAGACCACCAAATCGCTCTCGGGCCTAACCTCTAGGTTGAACCGTGCCACCGTGCGGGATCCTTCTGCGCCCGGGCCCTTTGGCCCCTGCCAGATCTGCCATTCCGGCAACACCACTAGGGCGGCTGGGCCACAGGTGCGCTCGGAGTTGAAGCTAAAGCGGCTAAAGCACAAAGGCTGTTCCTGTTCCTGTCTGCTTAGAGCCGGGGATTCGCAACCCCCTGCTTCCGCATGCACATGAGGCCACAGCTCCTCCAGAAAAGCCCGTGAGGCTTGAAAGCGCCCCTCTCCCAAGAGGTACACCCGCCGCAGGGATCCCAAGCCGAGCACCCTAACGCTGCCGTGGCGGGCTGTGTGGGAGAGATAGCAGTAGCTCGAATCCGCCAGTCCACTCCGACCGTTGGAGCCAAGGGATTGGGCCAGCACCACCAAAGGATCCAGCCCTGAAAAGGAACGAGACAGACTGAGAATTTGGGGAATGCCCCGCGCCTGCGCCATCTCTTGGCAGGCGGCTAACACAGGATCCCAGCGGTGGGGATCCCCTTCCTGAGCCATGCGAGGAGAAGATGGAACCGGGAGCGTTGGCCAAATGCCGGGCCATTCTGAACAGGGAGACAGAGAGGAGGTCATGCGAGAAGAAGAGAGGACAAACCCGCCTGGGTTGGATTGGAGTCAGAAACATGCTCTGCACCATGGGCAGCAAAAAAGCCCGATCCGGATCAGGAGGAGTGCCTGGCGAAGATGGCTTTAAGATATGAGATTACGAGATGGTCTGGCCCGAACTTGCCTTTAACACCTGGATCTTCACGGGCTTCTTCACGATCCGCAAAATTTCTTAGCATCCTTAGGGATTCCACTTGAAGCACTCTACTTTACAGAACAGATACAGATTTGCTCACCCAGCCAGAACCGCCAAGGAGAACTCGCATGGAACTCGGTGCTAGCCCAGCGCAAGAACAAGCTTCCTGGAGCGGCCCCTCACGCAAACAACTGTGGATGGCTGCCATCAAGCCCCCCATGTACAGTGTGGCGATCATGCCGATTTGGGTGGGATCCGCCGTTGCTTACGCTCAGGTGGGGACAATGGAGTGGCGGGTTTTGGCGGTGTTTCTCGGGGCTGCCATCTGCATATTAGCCTGGACCAACATCAGCAATGATGTGTTCGATGCGCAAACCGGGATCGACAAAAATAAGTATCACTCGCTGGTGAATCTGACAGGTAAGCCGGAGCAGGTCTTCTGGGTGGGCAATGCCTTTTTGGCCCTTGGCCTACTGGGGATCCTGTGGTTGAGCTGGCGGCAATCGGATGCGACGGTGCTGGTACTGGTGTTGATCGCCTGTGGGTTGGGCTATGCCTATCAGGGACCACCGTTGCGGCTGGGCTACCAAGGGA
>JAUQVI010000067.1:0-14085 GCA_039794885.1 Thermostichus sp. DG02_5_bins_236 | reverse complement strand
ACAACGGAGGTAAATTGGATCTCCCTGGGTGATTCATGAATCACCTCCACCGCAAAGCGGTTCATGGAGGTATGAGGGGTGGGGCTAAGCAGATCCAACTCCTTTAAGGCTCTTAAACCCATGCGGTAACCGGCAACGGCCCAAGGCCCTGCTCCCCCATGAATATCGGCCACCCGTTGTGCAGCAGCAGCAGGGGATGATTCGTAGGTTACAGATTGGGGATGGGAAAGAGCCGGTCTGTCCAGCTCCGCAGCAAAGAGTACCAACAGCAATGAAATCCAAGATGGCCAAGTACGCATGCGGTTGTTCTCAAAACTCCTTTTGTAAAAGCAAGGACACTTCAATTGAAGAGAGGAAGTAGCCACAGCACTGCTGCGCTGTAGAGCTGACTACAACTTGTCCCTGAGCGGCGGGAAAAGACTCTACCTCAATTCCACTGACATCCTCTGATGAGAGTAGCTTTGCCCCCGTAGGACTGCCTATCCTGTGGGAGAGGATAGAAAGCTCCATAACTGAGGTTGTGACCTTAGTCTGTGGTTGCCAATGGCTAAGCCGCAAATGAGTCTGTGCTGAGACTGGTGATAGGCAGCAATGTAATCTCAAAGTCAGAACTTCGCAGTAGCTAGCGAAGTCCCAATTGAACAGCTCTCTCCAATAAAGGGAGAAATCGCTAAAATGGCTTGCTATACAAGTTTTCGACCCTTATCGGGATGACAGGATTCGAACCTGCGACCCCTTCGTCCCGAACGAAGTGCGCTACCAAGCTGCGCTACATCCCGATGAGTGGCTCATCATAGCATCATACCAAAGGATAGTGAAGCTACACGAGTCTTGCGCCAGCGATGTGATCAAGAGTCAACTTACCTAAAGAACAGACATACGTCCAATTAAAGCCATTCTCAGTGCCCTTGCAAAACCGGGATCCGTTCACTAAGGTTGGCTTGAGGCTGGGATTGATCCTGTTGCAGTTGCCGGATCATCTCCGGTACCACCTGATAGAGATCCCCAACAATGCCGTAATGGGCAAATTTGAAGATGGGGGCGGAGCTATCTTTGTTGATGGCAATAATGGTTTGGGATTTATCCATGCCGACGCGGTGTTGAATCGCTCCAGAAATACCGCAAGCGATATAAATTTGTGGGCGCACCGTTTTGCCGGTTTGACCCACTTGATGAGCATAAGGGATCCAACCAGAATCCACCGCCTTGCGGGAGGAACCGACAGCGCTGTTGGGGAAACAAGCTGCTAGCTGCTGCATCAACTCAAACCCTTCTGGCGAACCCAACCCATAGCCCCCGGAAACGATTACCTCCGCCCGCATTAGATCAATCGCCTGGGAAAGATTGCGCACCGTCTCGACAATCTGCAAACTCAAATCGCTGGGATCCAATTGAACCGGCACCTGAAACACCTCGCCCCGACGGGATCCATCCCAAGCCAGCGGCACCATCACCCCCGGCCGTACCGTAGCCATTTGTGGGTTTTTCCAAGGACCTAGAATGCGGGCTTTCAGGGATTCCCCAAAGCTAGGCCGAATCGCATACAAGCAATCGGGGAAGAGGCCAGATTTGCTCGGGTCTTTGCTGTTGGCATACTCGAAGGGGCCAATATCCAGATCGGTACAATCGGCTGTCAGCCCGGTTTCCAGATGGGCAGCCAAACGTGGGGCCAAGTCCCGACCGGTGGTGGTGGATCCCAGCAGGATGGTGTGGGGAGGCTCTGGCCAGCTTTTGATCAAGTCGGTAATCACCCGACGATAGGGCAAGGTGCGGTACTGAGCCAGTTCAGGATGATCCGCCAAAAATACCTCATCGGCTCCATGGCCAATCAGAATAGGTGGCAGATGGGCAATATCGGATCCCAGTACCAGCGCACTCAGGGTGGCCCCCAATTTATCAGCCAGCAAGCGACCTGAGCCCAACAGCTCCAGGCCAATCGGCTGCAATTCCCCATTCACCTGCTCGGCAAAGATCAAAACCCGCTTCTGAACCATAGAACTGCAACTCCCATAAGGATTGACGTTGGGCTGGGTGGCCTTGAGTGAACAATGAACCTTCCGACTATCTCGCTCCCGCATAGCTATAGCTAGAGATCGAGGCAGCCTCCGTCAGGCTTTTCACCAAGCTGGGTACCGACTGTCCTTGAAAGACTTGGCAATTGCCGCCAATTTCCCCCACTTTTTCAGTAGCCGCCACGATAGTCGGGGATCCCTTCAGACCACAGCGTTCCGGATCCGCGCCCACATCATCCAAATTAATGATTTGAATCACCTCAGCCCGCGCCGCTTCATCCCGCATCAGGTGCTGTACCCGTCGGGCACCGCGCAGGGTTGGGTAAGCTAAGCGTTGGGCAGAATTGGCAACCGTTACCAGAGCCGGCAAAGGGACAGTCACAGTTTGGGATCCCCCTTCAATGGCCCGTCTTGCCAGGAGAATGCCATCCCGAATCTCAAAGGCTTCGCAATAGGTTACCTGCGGGATCCCTAATCGTTCCGCCAGTTGGGGCCCCACTTGGGCTGTGTCACCGTCGGTGGTCTGTAAGCCACAGAAAATCAAGTCCGGGGAGCCCGCATATCGCACCGTTTGGGCCAGGGTATAGGCTGTTGCCAAGGTATCCGATGCAGCCAGACGGCGATCCGTCATCAAAAGACCCCGATCCGCCCCATGGGCAATGGCTTCGTAGAGAATTTCTATCGCGGGTGGTGGCCCCATGGTGATAGCTGTTACCCTTGCCCCGTGTTGTCGTTTGGTTTGCAAGGCCGCTTCTAGGGCATAGCGATCAAAGGGGTTGAGCATGCGCTTGGCTTTAGCCCGATCAATCGTGCCATCGCTATTGATGCCCGCTTTCGAGCTTTGATCCGGAACTTGCTTGATCAGAACAAAACTTTCCAAGGGTAAGTGCCCCCACAGTTATCTCCTCTAAGTTAGAAGGGATCCCTGGACAGCACTGGCTTATTCAGCTTTTTTTCGGGATCGGAGCTAGAGGATGCGTTCAAGCCCGAATCAATTGTTTTTCTACAGCAGTATTGGCCACCACCCGCCCACGATGAAAGACAATCCGCCGTTCACTCCCATCCGCGAGAGCATCCGTCAAATGACGCCCTTGAATAGCCAACAGTTCGGCGGGGGATCCCGGAGCCAGGGTCACTTCCGGCAAGCCCATCGCCTTTCGCGCTGCATTGGTGCACAGATCCCAGACGTGCTCGGGCGTGAAGTGGGCCACCATCCCCAAAACCGTTGCCGTCTCCACCGGATCAAAACGGCCATAGGGAAAGAACAGATCCCGAACATTGTCGGCTCCAGCCGCCACCACGACACCTGCTGCTTCTAATTTGGTAATGGCAGTGACCCCCCGTGGAGGAGCAACAGGCTGATCCCATCCGAAGTAAAACAAACTGGTCAGGGGCATCGTGGTCACAGCCATCCCCGCCTCGGCCATTTCAGCTGCAACCTTTTCCTGTACAGCCTCCGGTTGAGTCGCCAGGCTGATGCAGTGGCTAGCCACAACGTTTTTCACGCCGTATTCCTGAACCAGCCGCACCATTTCCGGCAGATAGAAAAAGCCGGGATCCACAGTTTGATCCGTATGTAGATCCAGAGGCAATCCACTGCGAGCCGCCGCCATCACCGAGACACGAGTGGTCTCAACGGGATCCGGAGCCAGATCAGGGCTTCCCCCCACCACATCCATCAAGCCTTCGGCAATACCCTGATCCAGAAGGGCACGGTGCTCAGCCCCTGCTTGCCCTACCAGTGGATGGGCAATTAAGCCCACGATCTGCAAGTCCACCACATTCTGGTATCGCTCTTTGACATCCTTGAGTGCCCGCAACCCCCGCAAGCCCACACCAGAGCCAATATCCACATGGCTACGAATAGCAGTTACCCCCCGGCTCACCATTGCCTCTACCGATTCACTGGCCCGTCCCACCAAATCCTCATGGGTCAAGGTAGGCCAAATACGATGCCAATCTGCCACGGCAGCCGCCAAGTCTACAGGCATGGCAGGCACAAGGCGAGAAGATAAAGCCTTATCCAGGTGGGCGTGAGGCTCAGCCGCGGCTGGTAAGATCACCATTCCGCTACACTCTACTTTTTCATCACCCGGAAGTATTTCGACAGATCCTACGGCTGTAATCACTCCACCAACGGGATCCACAGCAACATCAGCTTGGACTCCATCAGCAAGTACACCATTTACCAGAACCAACCTGGATTTTTCCATGCTTCAATACTCCTGAGAAGAGATTACGCTTTTACAACAGATGCCTCAATCTTGCTGCGAATATATTCTCCAGCTCTCACAGCTTCATAACGTGGGGGATTGATATCGCTTTGGCAAGTTGGCAAACACTCAATCCAAGCATCTGAGCCTGGCCCTGTGAAATAAACCAGAGAAAGTCGCCGAGTCGATCCTGAGAGGGTTCTAGGCGGGTTAATGACTCGATGCAGAGTAGAACGCCAGCGATCATTAGTCCAACGGGCGATCAAATCTCCAACATTAATGACAAAAGAGTTGGGCAAAGGTTTCACATCCACCCACTCCCCAGACTGCAAACACACTTGTAGTCCACCTGGAGCCTGATCCTGCATCAGAATCGTGAGCCCCCCATAGTCAGAATGTGCGCCGTATCGCAGTTGTCCTGGCAAAGGTTCTTCCCGTTGATCCGGGTAGTGAACAGCTCGCAACACCCCCCCATTGGGTTCCATAAAGGGAAGGAAATAATCTTCTGGTAAATTTAAAGCCAAGGCACTAATGCGCATTAAGGTATGGCTGAGGCTCAATAAAGCCTGACTAAAGTTTAAGAAAGATGCTCTTAAATCAGAGGGATCCATCGGCCAAGGATTGCCAGAATCTGGATCGATACCGCCCTGAGGCCGCCCAGGATTTTCTTTGACCAGACTGACAAACATTAACGCTTCACACAAATCCGGTGGAGCCTGTTCACTCCGTGTAGCAGCAACACTATCAATTCCTAAGGGAATATAACCTCGATTGGCCATACGATCAGGAAGAGCTGCTTCTAGTTTTTTCTCCAAAGGAAGATCAAAGAAGTTCATTGCCTGATGATAAGCCTCTTTGGATAGAGTTTCAGGGATCCCGTGCCCAGTAATCACCACGAAACCTATCTCTTCCAAGGCTTTGCCAAACTCACGAGCAACCCCAGTCTTGTCCGTTTCATTCAAAAAAGGTGCAATATCAACACAAGGGATCCCTTGGGCAGAAGAAAACATGAGATTTTGCGTAACAGTCTCAGGCATAACCTAGAAATTAAAATAGACTTCCATCTGAACACCCTACGGGAGAAGCCATTTAGGTTTTGTGCCGATAGATACAATAACGATTTACTTGCAATGCAAGAATCATGCTGCTTCGAGAATAGTCCAGGAACGGTAGAGCTATGAAACGGTTTGTTTTGCCTAAGAATCCCCATAATTTCCCTAGGTTCCTCGAGCTCTGTTCAAACACGGGCCTCGAAAAGCTGGGGCTTCTGTTACTCTTTCTAGTGGTATTGATCAACGGTCGGATTGCTCCAGTTCTGGGTGAATCCAAAACTGATGTTTCCGGCATGAAGCTGGCACTGATCCTTGGTGGATCCGCCAAGGATGGGTCTTGGAATGAAGCAGGAGCTGAAGGGGCATCAGATCTAAAGAACTTGGGCGTTGAGGTCGTGATTCTCGAACAAATTCCCGATCCAGATGCTGAGCGGGTGATCCGTCAATATGCAGAAAAAGATTTTGATCTGATTATTGGGCATTCCTTTAGTCATCAAGATGCTATTTTTGCTGTTGCAGAAGAATTTCCAGCTATCAACTTTGCCTGGGCAGCGGGAATTGGACGATTTAGCGAAAATGTTTCTGACTACGACCAACCTTTTTTTGAAGCAGCCTACTTGGCTGGCATCCTGGCCGGAGATCTCTCCTCCACAGGTAAATTAGGGGCCCTCTACGGCTTTGAAATACCGGTTTGCCAAGCGATGGGCAATGCCTTTTTATTAGGGGCTCAGCAGGTCAATCCAGAGGCCAGTCTCACCGATGTTGCCGTTGGGGATTGGTATGATGTGGGCCGAGCCAAGGAAGCTGCTCTCGCTCAAGCAGAAACGGGTGTTGATTTTTGGATTGGCTGCGGGCAAGGCCCCACCTGGGGATCGATTGAAGCTGCTAAGGAAGTGGATGGATTTGGGATTGGCTATGTGCGGGACATGACCGATATTGGGCCAGAGGTGGTGGTTGCCAGCATTGTTTGGAACACTGAGCCTCTCTTCCGACAAATGCTAGTCGATATTAAATCCGATGACTATGCGAATAAGTATTATGCCTTGGGCGTTTCTGAAAATGTGATTCAGCTATCTACCAATCCCAGATTTCAAACTCAAATTAGTCCCGAAGTCCTAACGCTTTATGAAGAGACTAAAGAAAAGATGATAACTGGCGATCTGGAGGTTCCTTTCCAGCCTGACTGAGGATGGAACCAGCCCTTAAGTTTCAGAGGGTTGAAGCAACTTCTTCTCCCAAAGCAGAGCCTTCCCTATCTTCAGATCCAGTTCATAGCCCGTCAGCTGACGTGTCGGTACGGATCGTAATCTGGGGAGCTTACACGGTCATGACCCAATGCAGAACCTGATTCAGATCGATCTGGCCGCGGCCTCTGAGGCAATTCTGGTCAGCCGCTGCGTGGGCTGGGGCAAGCACTGTTACACACTTGTCCGCAGGTACGGGCCTTGTGCAATCTCACCTGTGGGGAGCTAGCCACCATCCTCAACGAGCTGGTCCAAGCCGCTGGGGATCCGCGTGCAGGAATCGGCCTTGCCCATCCGCCTGGAGGCCCTGTGTGAGATTTTGGGTTGGATCCCCTCTATCTAGCCAATGAAGGTAAGCGGATTGCCGTGGTGCCAGGGGCTCATGTCCAACCCAGCCCTCCGATCCCATCCCTACGGACA
This sequence comes from Thermostichus sp. DG02_5_bins_236, assembly GCA_039794885.1. Taxonomy (GTDB): domain Bacteria; phylum Cyanobacteriota; class Cyanobacteriia; order Thermostichales; family Thermostichaceae; genus Thermostichus. Next base: position 7,144 of record JAUQVI010000067.1, on the reverse strand, counting down.
GGCCACCACCCTGATCGAGCAAGTGGTAACACGGGATTCCGGTACCGCCGTGCTGAAGACCCCCTATGGCTCGGAGCAGATTTTGGATATTGGATATATTGCAGGGGGAATTGTTGCCTAGGATTTGCTAGGCGGGAACCTATCCAAGGTTACTTCTGGTGGCAAAAAGGGATCCCCACTAGGGAAATCATCAGCCTATCTAAAACTAAACTTATCTGAGTTTCATGAAGAACAACTCTTCAAAACGATCATTGATCCTGATGATGGCTTGTGCTTGTATTATTCTTTTTAGTTGTAGTGTAGCTCGACATCACTTGTTTCAATCTGGCGGTTATGATCTTGGTATTTTCGATCAATCGATTTATCTAATCAGTCGGGGGGAAGCTCCTTTTTCTACTATTCGAGGGATCCATATCCTTGGGGATCATGCTGCCTTTATTCTTTATCCCATTAGCTTGCTTTATCGAATTTTTCCCTCTGTCTACTGGCTTTTTGGGATCCAATCTTTAGCACTGGCTTTAGGGGCATGGCCAACCTACCACCTTGTGTTACAAGCAACCATCAGTCACAGGAAAGCTCTGTTCATTTCAGGGACTTACTTGATTTATCCAGCTATTTTCAACGCCAATCTGTTTGATTTTCATCCAGAGGTCTTGGCTGTTCCCCTGATGCTGGCATCGGTGTTGGCTGTACGCGCTGGCCATGTGGGAGTCTTCTGCTTATGTCTGGCCGGGATCCTCAGTTGTAAGGCTGTCTTGTCCTTGACTGTCATTGCACTGGGGGTCTGGCTATTGATTTGGGAACATCGTCGAGTTGAGGGTTTCTGGCAAAAGAGATGTCAAGTAGCCGGTTGGATTGCTGTAGTGCTCGGATCGGTGTGGTTTGTCATTGCAGTGTTCTGGATTATTCCTCAATTTAGTGGTAGTGCTCCCGCAGCAATCTCTCACTATAGTTACCTGGGTAGCTCTGTGGTTGAGGTTATGCGAAACCTGTTTTTTCAGCCAATGCTTATTCTGGGTCGTGTGTTCTCTATCGATACTCTATTCTATCTATTCTTACTCCTTGTCCCTCTAATTTGGGGCCTCTCTTGGCAGCATTGGGATCCCTTGTTTCCAGCATTGCCCACCTTAGCTTTGAATATCCTCTCCAGTAACCCTGCCTATCGGGATCTGGTTCATCATTATGTTTTGCCCATTATCCCTTTTTTAATTTTAGCGGTCATCGAAAACCTGAGAACCATTGCTTTCGGCATTCCCTTTGCAAAAAGGGCTTTGGCATGGTCTCTACTGGCTTTTTTGGCTTTGGGAAAATACGGCTTCTTTGGGTCTATCTATCTCAACTCCTTAGAGACTTGGTCTGCAAGTCGGGAGGCCATTGCTCAGGTTACTTCCAAAGGGGGAGTGTTAACAACTCATGAACTCAGTCCACATCTGAGCCATCGCTCAGGGATCTATTTCACTGATGAGAGTGAAATGTCTCAGGGATCTGCTTCAATGCAATGGGATCCCTTTGATTATGTTTTACTAAATAGTCGTTTCCCAGGATGGCGAAGCAGTAGCGAGTTTTCTAAGGCTTTGGTCAGGGAACTCCAGCGGGAGGAACAATTTCAACTGCTCTACCACCAGGATGGGGTATATTTATTTTCCCGGTTATCCAGATCGTAAAGAAAGATCAAGGTGGGATCCCTGAGGTGTAGCCTTGCACACAGTCCTGTGGGACATCTTGGCTTAACCTGCTGCCTATCTCAGATTTGATCTCAAACCATGCGTATTCTCTTGGTCGAAGATGATCGTCAACTGGCGGATTCGCTAGTCGATGCTCTCAGCAGCCAGCGGTACGTTGTCGATACGGTGCGAGATGGGGAAACGGGCTGGAGCCAATTGCAAATCAGCGACTACGACCTTGCTCTGCTGGACGTGACCCTGCCCAAATTAGATGGGATCCAACTCTGTAAACGGTTGCGGGAACGAGGGAAATCCTTACCCATTTTGATGCTGACTGCACGGGATACCCGCGATGACAAGGTGATGGGACTGGATGCCGGGGCGGATGTCTACATGGTGAAGCCCTTCGATCTGCAGGAATTGTTGGCGCAAATTCGAGCCAGCCTGCGTCGTGGGCAAGGTCATTCCAGCGCTGCCCTGACCTGGGGATCCCTGCGCCTACACCCCACCACCTACGAAGTTACCTACGGCAATACCGGGATCCGCTTGACGCCGAAAGAGTTCTCTATCCTAGAACTGCTCATGCAAAATGGACGACGAGTCCTGAGCCGAACCTTCCTCCTCGAACGGCTTTGGTCTCTCAGCGCTCCCCCCAACGAAGAAACCATCAAAGCCCATATCAAGTCCTTGCGCAAAAAACTCTCTCAAGCCGGAGCCCCCCAGAATCTGATTGAAACAGTCCATGGTATAGGCTACCGACTTCAGCCAGTGGAACGTTAGTCATCTCGGTAATCAGCTTCCCTTCATTGGTCAGGGAAAGTTGAACATATAGCGTTCTTATAACTTGCCCCACGAATTGGGTAGAGGAATAAAGTAGAGCTGCTGACCGCAGAACCATTATCACCACCGAGAAAAAGCAGATATACAAGGCAAAAAATTACAGCACCAACTTCAAAACTATAGTTAAACTTGTAGCTATCAACTCGGACTTACTCACGAGTACAATGTGCAAGTAATTCAAAGGAAGTCTGACTGATTAGCTATCGTATCAGGCATGTTGAAAAATTAATCTAGTATATAGAAATTCCAATTTCCTATAATGTATAAGCTCATAAGAAAACCTGAAAATCGAAGCTCAAAATGGGCAAGACAGATTTTTGAGACTTAGGAGGTCGTCAGGGAAAGCATACAGAACAGAAAGATATCCTTTTACGACCTTAGGAAGATGATTCCACAGGACGAATTCCAACTAGAGCTAGAAGTCATTCATCAAAGATACATAATGACACCGCGAAAGATCCACGTATTATTGAGGGTGCCTACGACAAAATGAGAATTCTGCCCTTTTTTGATTTACAACAAAGCAGTTAATCGAAGTGCCCTAGGCTCTTTACATGAGCTCTCATAATACAAGGAATCGGATTTTTATCGGATTTTTTAAGACTAAATTAATTCCTCAAGCTGACCTGAACTTGTTAAGGAAGCTGCCAGGCACATGGGAAAACAATCCTGAATAACTTAGACAGAAGGGCAAGCCATATTTTACCTTAAATGGTCTGGGAAGACCCGTTCTTCAGGAGAGAGTACCTGTATCATCTCCTGTAACAATTCAAGATCAATGGGAATATCATGCCACAACAGCTTATTCATACCTCCTAAAAATATTGTTCCATCATATGCCTGAAAGATATAAGTCCAAAACTGATAGTTGCGATTCATTTTCCAGATCGAATTGTCTGAAATATTAAACTCAGAGTAATACTTCTTGTCTACAAAAATTCCATTCCACTGGGTAGAGCAAATCAACTCATATCCCTTTGCTTTGCCAAGCTCAACAAGAGCAGCTAAAGAACAACCGTGATTGACATTAAAATCTCTCTTCTGAACAAAAATCACGTAATGAGGAATCGTTGGGTTAAACTCAATGACCAAAACTTTCGGATGATATCTCTCTAAGGATGACCATACATGGTAGTCATTCCCATCTATATCAATTGAGAGGAGATCGAAGTCTTCTGGAACTGGGGTGCTCGACAAAACATCATCAAGCATTCCTTCTCCCTCAAAGCTAATAATCCTGTTGAGACAATATACATCTTCGCGTTCGGAATACCTGTTTGAAAGAACAGAGAACCGATCTGGGTTGGCTTCAACTTGAACAGAAGACCAATTGTAATTGACTATTAAGTTGTAGGTATTACTAAATAACTTCCCGTCTCCGGCGCCAAATTCTACACACCATCTATTCCCTTCGGGAATTATTTCAAATATCTTTTCTAATATGCCATCTTCTCCCAACTGTGAAGTGATTTGTTTTCTATGACCCAACAGCCAATCACTCTGTAGCGAGATGTTTGTGCTTACAGGTTTATCCGACATCATTTAAGCTCCTAATGAAAAACACTTTGCTAGACTAAGTATTCTCCAATCTCCTCTGCTACCCTAGGTTCAAGGGACTCAGGAAAAAAATTATCTACAGCCGCTCTGCAATCGCTTCCGCCATCTGTTGGGTACCGACAGGATCCCCTTTGGCCAGATCATAGGTAACCCGCTTACCTTCTGCAATCACCGCTTGAACTGCCGCTTCTACTTTTTCAGCCGCTTCCCGTTCCCCCAAGTAGCGCAACATCATGACCCCCGAGAGGATCAACGCCACCGGATTGACCTTATTTTGGCCGGCATACTTCGGTGCAGAGCCATGGATCGCCTCGAACACTGCCAGGCCATCCCCAATGTTTGCCCCTGGAGCCACCCCCAGACCCCCGATCATCCCTGCACACAAATCGGAGATGATATCGCCGTAGAGATTGGTTAATACCAGTACATCGTAGAGTTCCGGCTTTTGCATCAGCTGCATACACATGTTGTCCACGATGCGGTCTTCAAATTCAATGTCGGGGTACTCTTTGGCAACCTCACGGGCCACCTCCAGAAACAACCCATCGGTAAACTTCATAATGTTGGCTTTATGCACCGCCGTTACTTTTTTACGGCCATTCTGCCGCGCATAGTCAAAGGCAAATTTCACAATCCGTCGGCTACCGAATTCTGAAATCGGTTTGATGCCGATTGCCGATTCCTCCCGGATGGGTTTGCCGGAAAGCCGCATCATTTCTTCCCGGGCCTGCTCTGCCTCCACAGTACTCTGCTCAAACTCGATGCCCGCATACAAATCCTCAGTATTTTCTCGCACCACCACCAAGTCGATATTTTGAAACGGACTTTTCACCCCAATCATGGACTTGGCTGGACGCAAGTTGGCATACAGATCCAGCTCCTTGCGAATGGCCACATTCACGGAACGAAAACCCGTACCCACCGGAGTACCGATCGGGCCTTTGATGGCCAGCTTGGTTTCCTGAATCGACTCCAACACCTGCGGCGGTAAGGGGGTGCCATATTTCTCGATCACATCCACGCCTGCCTCCACCGGGATCCATTCAAAGGGGATCCCGGTTGCATCCAGAACGGTGGTCATTGCTTTGGCCACCTCTGGGCCGATACCATCTCCAGGGATTAAGGTCACACGGTAGGTCATGGATGTTCTCCTCACAGCTCAATGTTCATCAATTTTGGGTTACCCCTTGGTCTTCCGATTGTGACCGGCGGGGATCCCCGGAGCTGAGATGACTATAAGACATGTTGGAATTGAGAATGATACGCCGGCTACTTTGTCGCGTCCCCCACAACTGAGGATAACCGAATCTCCCCTGTGGCTAGTTTGTTAGAACGTGACCAACGACAACTGCAGACAGCCTGCGGGCCTATCCCCTGAACAAAATAGACCGTGAGCAGGCTAAGATCTACGGCGGCCCACCTCTCTATCAACCGCCTGACTACGTGGTGTTGTAGGGGGAAGAGCTGTTGTAACAGTTTATGAATCACTGTTTGCAGTAGAACAATGCCATTCGCTCTTTTCCCCGCAAGGGGACGGAAACCCCAGGGTCGCCAATAATCCTAACTATTTAGATGGGAGTGATAGAGTCCTAAATCCCTAGATAGCTAAGGGTGCTTTTCTGCTAAGCGTGTGGCGGCAAGGGTACGAGCAACTCCACCACTGTACCACTGCCAAAGCGGCGGTTTCGCCAAGCAATGGTTGCCCCGATCAGTTCCGCTCGGTAGCGCATATTCAGTAATCCATGTCCGCGGCTCGGTGGCTCAGTGGGATCCGTTTCGTCACTTAATTGCGGCATGCCTTGGCCATCATCAATGATTTTTAATTCCAAGTGAGTATAAAGATCCTGAGGTGTGGAGAGGGCTCTCGGCTGGATGGTGACATCAATCCGTTGTGCCCCGGCATGTTTGACAATGTTGTTCAGGGCTTCTTGCACAATGCGGAAAACGCTGCTTTGACAGGCGGCGCTGAGGTGGGAGAGCAACCCATTGGCTCGATCATCAAAACGAGTGACAAGGGGATGAGGAGAGCGTTGGGCCGCTCGTTCCAGTAAGCTGCGCAGGGCTGGGCCAAGGTTAAAGGCCCGCATAGCAGTGGGCTGCAAATCTTCTACAATTCCCCGCAACTCGGCAATGGTCTCCCGCAGTTGAGCACTCATCACCTGCAATTGCTCCCGACCGGATCGGCCAATGGTGGGATCACAAGAAAGCTCCTGAATTTGCCGGGATAAAGCCCCCAGATCCGCCAAGGTTTGGTCGTGCAGATCGGCTGCCAAACGACGACTTTCTGCCTCCCGCCCCTCCGTTAGACCCCGCAGGGCTGCTGCGGTTGCTTCTTGACGCCGCACCCGTTCATAAAACAAGGCGCGTTGCAGAGCCACGGCTGCAATATCGGCCAGCGCCTTGACCAAATCTGCATCCCGTTCCGAAAACCCGGCCTCTTCCGGGCGGGTCAGTGTGCCACCGGTCTCAGTGGCTTCTGGTGAGATAAAAGCACAGAGAACCCCTGCTACCTGGTCGGCATCGGTAGTCATGGGCACACACAACAGGGAGTGGATCCCGGATTGCAGTAGATTGTGGCGAGTTTGGGGGGGCAAAGGGAACTGATTCACATCCTGAATCAGGAGTGTATCGAGGCTGCCATAGCAATTCACCCAAAGCAGCCAGTTTAAATCAGAGGGTAGCGGCTGTCCCAAATGGGAAGGGATCCCAGGTTGACGGCGATATTCCTGTAAGACCTTCAGCGGTTCTGAGGGAGTGGGTAGGTGATCCTTCTGGGCAAAGCGGCTGGTAAACCCAACCGCATGGGGATCCTGCAAAGCTACAAAGCTGCATCGGTTAACCTGCAAAGCATCAACCATGCCTTCGAGGGCAATCTGCACCACCTGATGGGGATCGTAGGTACCGCTCAGGCGCTGGGCAACCTGGCGCAGGAGGCTCTCCCGCTGGGCAGAGATGCGGGTTTGCTCGTAGAGTTGAGCTTGCTTAAGAGCAATTCCCGCTTGTTCGGCCACAGCCATGGCCAAAGACAGTTCCTCCGAACGAAACTCCCGCGGCTCAGGGGCGGCGATCAGGGCAATGGTGCC
>JAUQVI010000066.1:0-14116 GCA_039794885.1 Thermostichus sp. DG02_5_bins_236 | reverse complement strand
GGTTGGTTTATCAAAGCGAACAGCCCAGAAACTACAAGCGAAACCCTGATCTTGGAGGCAACGCTGCCCAGGGCAATGCACATTGTTCCTGGGTGAGCATTAGGAGACACAAGATTGGACATAACCAAGTTGACACAGATTGCCAGGAAGTTGTCTGTCTCTTTATGGGAGGTATTCAGGCTGGTAGTCAGCATGTACGTTCTCATTTCCTCGATGACCTATATCGAATGAGTAACAGCCTTCATCTCTTTGGTCACAAGACCTGAGCAGCCTTAGCAAAACGACCTCACCAAACCGATCTCAACAGAGTTGAACGCAACCAACGCAACTGGATCCTGGAGAAAAAGACGTGATCGCTCACCCTTACCCGAAAACCCCTCCACAGGACTATCTAACTCAAGAGCGGCAAGCCAAGTTCAAAAGCGAATACATTGATGGTGATGTCGTTGCCATGACCGGGGCTAGCCGTCAACACAACCTGATCTCTCTCAATATTGCTGCCAGTCTCCACAGTCAGCTCCGCTACAGACCCTGTGAGATCTATATGGGGGATATGCGGGTGGCCGTAGATCAGGAGGAGTTCTACACCTACCCCGATATCGTCGTGGCCTGTGAGGATCCGCAGTTTCTCGACGGTGAACTGGATACCCTGCTGAATCCCACCTTGCTGATAGAGGTGTTGTCCCCTTCCACTGCATCTTATGACCGAGGAGAGAAATTCAGCCGCTATCGCCAACTTTCTTCTTTGCAAGAATATCTGATCGTGGCTCAATCAACTCCAGCACTAGAGCACTACCGCAAGCAAAACGAAAGAGAGTGGATCCTGATAGACATCACTGATTGTGAAGCCCTGGTTGAGCTGCCCTCGATCCAGTGCCAACTGGCCATGAGAGACATCTACGAGAAAGTTAACTTTGATTCTGAGTGAGGAATTATGGCTATTCTGATCGCCAATATCGGCACCTCTGATCTGTCTGTAAAACTCAAGGACTTCGACTATTTCCTCCCGATTGGTTTTGACCGTGATGAGCCTAACGTGTCGGATGAGATACTCTCGCCTGATGAACAAGCCCTTTGGGATAGGAATACTCGTGACGAATTTATTATAGATGAACTTTGTAAAGAACTAGGAGTGGAATGTAAAACCAGAGACAACGGCAAGAAAAGCTACAGCTTTCGTACCCTGACCGAGAAACTATTTTCTGCATACCAGCAGGATCCTGAAGACTGGCAAGGTCGGATTAAACCGGGAAGGATATGGGGTATTCTTAATACTGCGATCCATCAGTTCTCTGTTAATAAGATTAATCTTTTTGTTACCGATCAACCCTCCCAACATCAGCAAGACACCTGCTATTTGTTTGAGATTCTTAAAAAATGGGCTGAGGTTGAGCTGGGAGGAGAGATCATTTTCTTAAAAAGGATGATTCCTCAAGATGTATCCCCAGTCAAAGCAGATCAACTACTGAACATCTACTATCAGTTTTTTGTCGATCAAGTCGATCCAGGCGAGACCGTTCTTGTGAGCATCAAAGGTGGGACGCAACCGATGCAAACAGCACTCCGCCTACAGTCGATTACCGCTGACATTCCCAAGCTACTCTTCATTGATCCGATACTGTCCAAGCGTAATGTGCTACATGGACAGCCTTCCACCTGCGTTCTCACCTCCTATTGGCAATATCAACGGACGCAGAAATATCGAATTGTCATGCAACTGCTAGAGCGATTTGACTTTGCAGGGGCCTGTAAAATTCTCAAGGACTGGCAATCGATCCTATCTTTCCAAATAAAACAAAACATTCTGAGTAAACCACAACTGCGTTCTAGCCGAAAGATCGTCGAAGCGGCTATTAGTGGACTGGAGGTAGCAGACTCACTTATGAATCTGGATCTTGATGCTGCTAGAGAGTCTGCTCAAGAAATGGATCTGGACCCGACATCAGATCTGGATGCTTGCATTAGACAAGCTATTGCCGAGTATAGCACCCTGCTTAATTTGTATGCTCACTGCAAGATATATAATCAGAATCAACAAGTTTCTCACTTCCTCTCTAGAATGTCTTCGTGCTGTGAGGAGGTTCTTAATGAGGTTATCAAACAACTCGGTGGCAATAAATATCTGAAACCAGCTACTGTCGGATCTCGAATTGAGATTCAGGAAATAAAGAGATTATTGCCTAATGATCAGTTTAGCTTGTTGGAATCTCTCGACTATGACCGGGAGAGCAAATACGCAAAGATCGTCTACCGTGCCAGTAAGGTTAATTTTCTGGCTATACTTCTCGCCATTCGCAAAAATGTAGGAAAAGACGAAGATCAGGAGGACAATTCACTATCTCTCCTCCTAAGCCAAATCGATAGCTTGCAGTTTTGGATTCACCGGCGCAACGAAATGATTCACAACAGTCAGGGATTTTCTAGCAAGCGGATCTTAGAGCTTAACGGGGAGGCAACAAAAGAAGGGGCTTGTCTATTTGAAAATATTCTTCAGGTTTTAAGTGAAATCCTTATGTCTCCTCTTTTGAAACTTCCCAATACTCATAAACACCGTTTCATTACAGGGTCTGATCTTTACCCATACACTGATTTGACAAACTGGGTTAGAGAAAAACTTCTGCTAGATATGCGCACACGTTAGTTGGATGCTGTCTGATGGCCTCAGATCTTACTTGCTTTAGCCATATCCTCATCGGTCTGCCGGGGAGTGGCAAGTCAACTTTGGCTGCTTGCCTAGCTGAAACCCTGCCTAGCTCTCGTATTATTTCTACCGATACGATCCGTCAAGACTCATACGGGGATCCTGCTATTCAAGGACATTGGCCCGAGATTGAGACACGAGTTCTTGAGGGCATAGACCATGCCCTTCAGCAGGGACTGTCTGTTATCTACGACGCCACCAACGCCCATCGTTCTTGGCGACTGGATCTGCTGCAAAAGCTCCCTGCCATGAATTGGGTCAGCTGGTACCTAATCACCCCTCTAGATGTCTGCAAACAAAGAAACCAAAAGCGACCAAAACCGGTACCGGACTCTGTCATCGAAGCAATGGCCCGGTCTCTGAAAGCATTCCCGCCAGTTCCTGCTGAGGGATTTTTGGAGGTGCTAACCTTGGATCTAGCGGGATCATTGCCCACTCAACAACAGATTCTCACGAAGATCAAAGGCATTCCCCGCACCCTGATCAACCGGCAGAACGCTACTCAACATGTCACTCTCCACGGGTACTCTCGGTTACTTGATTTTGAGCGTTTGCTTTATCTCCTCTCGATTCTGATTCATCACCCTGGCAGCACGTTGGAAGAGATCACTCAACGGATGGCCTCGGAGAAGGGATCCGTCTATGCTGATCCCGATCTGCTGTCTGAGGATCTCACTTGGCTCAAGCAAGGGGGGTTTTTGAGCTCAGGGGACTATGACCAGCCCCTAGTCTACCCGGAGCCCTTGAGTGCTACGGCTTTTGCCACTCACGCTTATTCGGATTGGGAAAGCTTCTGCCGCTTGTTCTACACCATCCGCTTGATCTTGACCCAACCCTTTCACTTTGATCCGGAGCTGGGCAGTATTGAGAGCTTAAATGAGGCACTCCGGCAGCAGGGCTGGGTGAAAGGCGAAAACAAAGATGCCATCCGCAAGGACATCGAAAAGGTCTTGAAGCCTTATCAGATCTTGCCTCAATTCCCGATGAAGCGGGGGTACTTTACCCACTCCGGCATCTTTAGCCGCCATGAACTTAAACGGATCTACCAACTCCTGCAAGTTAGTAGTCGTACCCTAGAGAATCCCTGGGAACAGGAAGTCTATGAACTGGTGGATCAGCGCATGCGTCTCAGTCGCATTGATACTGCTGAGCTGTATCCAATTCGCCAACTGGGCAATCAGTCCATTGTGGATCCAGCCCTAGCGCCCTCCGGCACCCTGGCGGATCGTTGGGGTTTGCAGGTGGTCGAGGAAGCGATAGAGCAAGGAGAGCTGCTGGAGGTCAAACGGCTCCCAGGAGCCACCTTTCCTGGAGAAGCGACTGAGATTTTTCGCCTCTGGCCTCTACAATTGGTGTTTCATCAGATTGCCTGGTACTTGGGCTGTGAGTACCACAGCGGGAAGAAACAGGGGCTGATGCGATTTGAGCGCATGGATCGGCTCTTTCTCCACCAACGGCGCTGTGGGCAGGGCTCCCGCAAGGAACAGTTAGCCGCTCTGTCTCGTTTGCATAAGCTTTACGATGTCAGCGCCGGGATCTTTCTGGGGAATGATCCGCAGTTGCAAAAACAGATCCTCAGTCGGGATCCCAAAGAGCGACATCAAGCCGAATTCACCCTAGAACTCTGGTTCAGCGATCGGATCTTCCCTTTTGTGAGTGAGGGGACTCGTCGCTTTAAGCACCAACAGATGTCCCCGCGACTTTCGGGATCTTCACGGCCCAAGTCCCTTTTCAATTTGCCTCCTACCGGGGATCCCCAGTTTCCCCACCGGCTTAAGGTGGTCTTGCCCATCTGGTCGCTGGAGGATGTGGATCTAAAGCGCTGGATCCTCGGTTTTGGAGGGGAGGTGTTAGTAGTTAGTCCTGAGCCGCTCCGGCAAGTAATCCAGAACACAGGGTTAGCAATCTCAGTCCTGTACCAGAACCGCTAGCTGATCTTGGGTTAAAAAGCTCGTGAGAAAAAGTATTGGTTATTTTCTTGCTGACGTCTGTAATCTGCTTCTGATAAAGGTTATCAGGATCTTTACCCAAAATCTCCAATACTTTCTTTTGTTAGGGTTTAGCCGGAGATCCTGCCTAAAGTAGCTCCAGACAACAGGAGCGCAGTCATGGCTATTCAACTGGATGTGCAAGATCTCCAACTGGTGAAAACTGCCGGCCAGGTGGCCAATCTTTTTGGATCCCTGGGTTATGCCGTGGTTGCCCAACCTCTGAATAAGGCTGTGCTGGAGCTGCCTGCTCAGCTATCGGAGAGATTGCAGGCTGCCCATGTCCTGGCTGAGTACCATCAGGGATACTCCCGTCAGGTGGTGCTGCTGTTTGAGGTGAACCCTGGAAGCATGGGCTTAGGGGTGTTGATGCAGAAGATTGCCCTGCGACTGGCTCAGCGTCCAGAATCCTATTTATTGTTGGCCACAGTCGATGGCTATCGCAGTCTACATGTGACCAGTAGTGGTCGGGCTGGAAGCATCTGCAGCTTCCAAATCAATTGTCAGGATCCCTCCTACCAGGAGATCAACTGGATTCATAATCTCGCTTTACAGGGAAAATCGTTTGCAGCCAGTCAAAAGAACCAGCATCAAATCGTACAACACGGCTCCATTCAGCAGAAAGAAGCAGCACGAGCTGCACGACAGGATTTGCAAGATAGCCTGAAGGTTTACCTGCGTCAGATCGGGTGCTATCCACTTCTGAGTCAGGGAGAAGAGGTTACCCTATTTCGCCAAATGGCCCGATTTGCGGGGACTAATCGAGCTGTCCGGGCTCAGAAGGCGTTGATCACTCATAATCTGCGCCTAGTCGTTTCTATCGCCAAGCAATATAAAGGGCGGGGATTGGATCTACTAGACCTGATCCAGGAGGGCAATTTTGGCCTGATTCGAGCAATTGAGAAGTTTGACTATGCCAGGGGAACGCGCTTATCCACCTATGCCATTTGGTGGATCCGACAGACCATCAAGCGAGCTTTGGATAATCAGAGTCGTCTAGTCCGGCTCCCCAGTCATGTGTGGGAAAAGATCCGTCTCTTGAAGAAAGTGGCTCATCAGTTGTCTCAGGAGCTGGGCCGAACTCCTACCGTTGAGGAGATGACTTTGGCCTCCAACCTTTCACCTGATGCGGTTCGTCAGATGCTGGATTGGAGCCGGGGGATAGGTTTTTTGGATGCTCCTCTCCTTAGCCATGAGGAGGCTTCTGTGTTGGATAGTCTCCAGGATCAGTCCACGAACCCGGCCAAAATCTGGGAGGAGATAGATGTCCAGTCCAGGATCCAGAAATATCTTCCTGTACTCACCCAAAGGGAGCAGCAGGTGTTGATCCTCCGCTTTGGGTTATCGGGCAATGAGCCTCACAGCCTAGCTGAGATCGGTCGTCCCCTCGGCCTCACGCGGGAACGGGTGCGCCAGATCGAGAAAAAAGCGCTTCTGAAGCTGCGCAGATATCAGCAAAATCTTTGAAAGGATGGTGCTTTGTATGTCGTTACCTACTTACATCGATAATCAGAAAAACAAACTAGCAGTCGTGATCCAGAGACTGATCTTTTTGGAGAAACAGACTGAGTTAGATATTGCCACGGGCTTCTTCCGTATTGAGGCTTGGATCAGACTGGAGCGAGCATTTCATAAACTAAGTTGTCTGCGTCTGTTGATTGGCCGGGATCCCACGATTAAGCCTGCTGAACGGGATCGAATTGATTTACAAGATTATTTGCGTCGAGAACTTCAGGATCAATTGGAGGCTTCCAATTTCGACCTGGAATACAAGCAATGTATTGATCGGTTGATTGCTTTTCTCAAGCAAGATCATGTGGATGTGCGTCTCTATGGAGCTATCGGGGAACGCACTCCCTTTCTCCATGCCAAGGCTTACTTATTTTCCAGTTACAGTATTGTTGGATCTAGTAATTTCACGGTTCCAGGGTTAGAAGGCAATACTGAGTTAAATATCTTGCTCACAGATGCCAAGGCAGCTCAGGAGATGCGCAACATCTGGTTTGCACAGTTTTGGGATCATCCCAGTGTGGACAAGGATTACAAATCCAAATTGATTGCTGAACTGGAACGTTCCAAATTTGGCAGTCGAGCCTATACTCCTCATCAGGTTCTGATGCGTTGTCTCTACACTCTTTTTCAGCCGAAGGAGGAGCCGGAGGTAAAGGGACAGGCTACAACTCTTGAACTTGCTGATTTTCAACAGGAAGGGTTTGAACGGGCCCTGCAATTGTTGGAGCGTCATGGGGGTGTGATCATTGCCGATGCGGTGGGTTTGGGTAAAACCTACATTGGTTTGCGTTTGATCGACCATGTGCTAGCGGAGCGACGAAAACCCGGCTATGTGCCACGGGCAGTGGTGATCAGTCCGGCTCAGGTTCGTAACCTGGTGTGGGAACCCAAGTTAAGAGAATTTGGCCTGATGGCGGATCTGTTGTCTCAGGAAGAAATGGGGCGGCCCGATTTCAATAGTCGACGTTACAGCCATTGCGACATCGTTGTTGTGGACGAGTCCCATAACTTTCGCAATAAATCAACTGCCCGATATACCAATCTGCAACGCCTGATTTGTGGAGGCCGTCGCCGCAAATGGGTGGTGCTGCTCACGGCTACCCCCATCAACAATACGATCTTTGATCTCTATCACCAGGTGTTATTGCTTACTCGCAATGATGATCACTATTACAGTAGTTGGGGGATCCCCAATCTATTTCAACTCTTTAAGGCTGTAGATAAGGGTAAGGCTCAGCTCACAGAACTTTTGTTTCAAACCATGGTGCGGCGCTCCCGTATGGATGTCTTAAAGCGTCAGCAGGCGGGAGAAAAGATCATCATTGGGGGTCAGGAGATCCGCTTTCCTCGTCGGATCTTGGGACAGTTTACCTATAACTTTGAGGATAGCTTTCACGGGCTTTACGGCCGTTGGGTTACTTTTATCGAAGAGCTTTTTCTCGCTCCCTATAATCTTGATCACTATCTGCGGGAGAGGCGGATCAAGCCAACTGAAGGGGAATTGCGCAACGAAGTGATTACCAGTCTGATGAAAACCCTCTACCTCAAGCGGTTGGAGAGTTCGATCAAAGCTTTTGAATATAGCATTCGTTGGCAGGCTGCCTTTCAAGACCGATTTTTGGATCTCCTCCATCAGGGCCACCTGCTGGATGGATCCCGATATCGACGTCTGATTGCCCTAGAGGCAGAAGAACTGGATGATTCTGTGGAAGAGGTTTTGGCCTCTCTCCCCAGGGTGGATCCCGCTCACTATGACCTAGAGGAGTTGACCCGAGCAATTCGAGCGGATCAGGAGGTGCTCAACCAGATCATCAAAGGGATAGATCGTATTCAGTCAGAGGTACAGGCTGGGGAGGATTTTGATCTTAAGTTGCTGTCTTTTAAGCAGATGATGCTCAGTCTGGAGCAGGAAAAGGTGATTGTGTTTAGCTACTACAAAGACACAGCCGAGTACCTCTACCAGCAGCTACTCGAAGATACAGAGTGGCTTCAGGCTATGGCAGAAAAGCGAGCGGCTCTGCGTGATTCTTCTGCAAGTTTGCGATTAGAGCTGCTCACGGGCAAAACCCCGAATCGTCAGCGGGAGGCTCTGGTGAAGCGATTTGCTCCTCGGTTCAATCGGCTTTCTGAACAGGAGCGGGGATGTTCACCGGATGAAGAAATCGATCTGATCATCTGCACGGATGTATTATCTGAGGGGCAAAACCTGCAGGAGGCGGCTGCTCTGGTCAATTACGATTTGCATTGGAATCCGGTGCGGATGATCCAGCGGGCAGGTCGCATCGATCGCATGGGATCCCCATTTGAAGAGTTGGTGATCGTTAATGCTTTTCCCGAGCAAGGTCTGGAGTCTTTGTTGGGCTTGGTTAGGAGGTTGCAGCAGCGAATTGCTTTGATCGACCAGCAGGTAGGTCTAGATGCCAGTGTGCTGGGCGAGATGATTTCAGAACGCTCGTTAGAAGAGATCCGGCTGCTCAAGGAGGCTCAGTCCCCAAGTGCACAGGAGGAGGTGCTACGGGCTCTGGAGGCCAAAGTAGATTTAATTTCTATGGATGAAATGAAGTTGCCGCTTCTAGAGTTCATTCAACAGTCGGGCATGCAGGCCGTAGAGCAGATCCCGATTGGGATCCACAGCACTCGTTATCAAGCCCCACAAGAAGGATTATTCCTAGCCTTTCAGGTTAAAGATCGTCACTTCTGGCATTTTTACCCGCGACAAGCAGGTAAAATTTCTATGAATATCAATCAGCTTCAAAGTGACTGGGGCTCTATCTTTCAACTTCTTTACTGTCAGCCTGGGGATTTCCCAAAACCTGATGATCTACCACCGACGCCGTTTGATAGCGAGATCTTTCAACTGCTAAAACCTGCAACCCAAAATCTTCTCACTTTGATTAATCAGCATCAGAGCCATTCTTCCTTACGTCCCACATTACCTCAGTGGTTGAGATGGATTTATCTTTGCCTGACAAATGTAGAAGATGAGAATCAGCTTGACCCAGTGACCGAGGAAGCACGACAACGGGTGCTCAACTTAGTGACACAGATTAAGAGTATCCGCACCTATGAGAAAGAGTGTAAAGCCTTCTGGAGGAACTACCAGAGAAGTTCAGATGTTTCCAGTCTCATCCATGACTTGGATGAGTTATTTATTGATGAGGAATTGTACCAGGAGCTTGCTTTGGTCAGTCAAAATCCGACATTTTTTACCCAGGAAGACGTGCAACTCGTTTGCTACCAGTGGTTCCGGCCAGAACCCATGCCCCAAGCTGATCCCAAGCTATTTAAGCGTAGGCAAAAGGATCCCTATGAGGCTCTACATTGATGATTTGAGCAACAGGGTGCCCGACCAGGCTCAAACCGGGGGAATTGCAGCTTATCGGACAACCCTGGAGCCCTTGCTGGGAGTGAGGAGTTATAGTTGGGGGAATCGCTTCTCTTGATACTCCGCATCCTGCGGAGCGGAGAAGTGGAGTTAATGGAAACGAGTTAATGGAAAATCATTGAAACATCCAACTTAGAGCGGATGTACTCTCCGGCCCGTACAGGAGCATAAAGAGGGGGATGGTTCGCATCCTGGCAAGTGGGCAAGCACTCGATCCAAGCGTCATCGCGGGGGGATGTAAAGTAAACCAAAGATAGACGGCGGCTTGAGCCAAAAGCCTCTCTGGGTGGGTTCACGACCCGATGCAACGTAGAGCGCCAACGGTCATTTGTCCAACGGGCCAGTAAATCGCCAATGTTAATGACAAAGGAGTTGGGAATAGCCTGTACATCGATCCACTCCTTTGACTTGGAGTACACCTGTAACCCTCCTGGTGCCCCATCTTGCCGCAGAATGGTGAAGCCCGCCGTAGTCAGAGTGGGCACCGTAGCGCAACTGTCCTGGGCTGGGTTCCACTTCTTGCTCGGGGTAGTGCACCGCCCTTAGCACCCCTCCTTTCCCCTCCATAAAGGGCAGAAAATAGGTTTCCGGTAAATCTAAAGCCAGGGCGCTAATGCGCATCAGGGTTTCAGTGAGCCGCAGTAAAGCTGCATCGTAGCTCAGCAGAGCTGCCCGTAAGCCTGCTGGATAGGTGGGCCAAAGGTTGCCGGAAGCAGGATCCAATCCTGCCTGGGGTCGTTGCGGATCTTCCCGAAATAGGTTGTTAAACACCAGTGCTTCACACAGATCATAGGGAACGGTTGCTCCACGGGTAGTAGCTACACTTTCGATACCCATCGGCAGGTAGCCGCGATCTTTGACCCGCTCCGGAATCGCTGCCTGCATTTTCTGTTCTAAGGGCAGATCAAAAAAAGCCATCACCTTTGCATAGGCAGTTTGGATGAGGGTTTCCGGGATCCCATACCCTGTAACGATCACAAACCCTACCTGCTCTAGAGCGGCCCCAAAGGACTTGGCCACTCCGAGTGGATCTGTGCCTTCTCGAAAAGGGGTTAGATCCAGGCAAGGGATCCCTTCCTGTTGAGAGGGGACAGGGTGCAGAGATGAGATTGGAGACATTGCAGATCTGGGCTCACTCAACAAAAGCCTTTTCCACATTACAAAGGGGGAGGAAGTGGCAGTTGTGTGAACCGATACTGGCTGTTGCGGAGTTCTGCCCAGGGGCGAAGGGATGCAGGTGCACTCAACTGAATAACCGTCGCGCCAGCTGCCAATGAGCCAAAGCCCCTACTCCCATCACCAACAGAATTAACCAGGTCAATTCCAGCAGCCACAGATTGGGTAACCCCAGCGGCCAACGCACCAGATCCACCAAACTGGAAAGCGGCAGAAAGCTGGCCACCCAGTTCAGGACAACCGGTAGGTTATCGCGCGGGAAATAGGTGCCACACAACACAAACATCGGCACCACCAGGGTAAAGATTGGCACGTTCACCTGATCCACCGTTACCACCAGTCCGGCTGTCAGCAACCCCATTGCTGCGAATACCAAGCTGCCCAAGGCCAGAATCGGCAGGGATCCCAACAACCCCTGCAGCGGGTAAAGGCCAACCACCACTGTCACCAACCCTGTGACAATGCCAGAAATAAAACCACGGGTAGCCGCCCAAATCCAATCTCCCAAAAACACTTGGGTATAGCTAAGGGGAGCGGTGAGGAGAGCATGCCAGGTGCGCTGATAGTTGAGGCGAATAAAGCTGCCGTAGGCCCCTTCAAAAAAAGCCTGGAAAAGGATGGCCACTGCGATCATGCCCGGCGCAATAAATTGTAGATACGTGGCGGGCTGCCCTAGGTACACCAGCCCCCCTACCAAAGGCGTGAGACCAAAACCAAACGCCAGCAAATAGACCAAGGGCTCGGTGACCGGCGGTAAAAAGTTCACCAGCCAAGTCTTGCGATACACTTCCGCATGACGACGCCAGACAGAATAGATGCCCCAGGGATCCGGCAGAGCAAAGGGTTTCATGGGTTAAGCCAAAAATGTATCCACTGCCTCAGTTGTACAGCACTTCCCCGCCCCTTCTGGGGTTGGATCCCAAAGTTTTGACTGTCGTTGGCTGCCAATGTTAGGTCTGGCAGAGTGTAAGCTAGGCGGATTCGCTCATCAGAACCAAGCTATTGGAGCCAGAGACTACGTGGCCTTCTGCTAGGGCTTGGCGCAACTGTTGTAACCTCTGTAACTCCGTGCTGCTATATTGCTGGCGCATCAACAGGATATCCAGATGTCGCTGCTGCCGATGAGTCAGCACCCGTGTTTGAAAGGCTTCGTCGATAATGGCCTGCATACTTTCCATGTGGAGATCTGCCCCAACCGGGAACTGTATCTTTAGTATGGAATTTTGGGTATCCTCTGGCCTTGGCAGTTGTACGGATATTAATCTAAGCGATTTAGCGTATTTTTTCTGCAACGGCTCCCATGAAATGACCTACAAACCCTTAGGCAGCGTAGGTAGCCATGCGCGGTTCAGCCTGTACCTGCCCCGTGAGTAAGGCGAGCGTCAGTTGGTCGATAGCCTCTAGATCCGACTCACTGTAGAGATGCTGCCAGAGCAGGTGGTTGATTTGGGATTCTTGCTCACGGGTCAAGTAAGCCTGCTGTAGAGCGGATTCCACAATCAAGCAGATGGACATAGACATGGTAGGGGCAGAACTCAACTGCCTCTATTGGACTGAATGGCAGTGGGATGGGACAGTGATGTCGATCACCTGTACGGCTCAAGGGGTAACTGCAATCCGTGCCGTGCTTTCCCCCCGATGCACCTTTGCCCCGACATTGCGCAGCTTCTCGTCGATGGCTTCGTAACCGCGATCGATATAATGCAATCCGTGGATAGTGGAGGAGCCTTCAGCAGCTAGCCCTGCCAACACTAGCGCTGCACCAGCCCGCAGATCGGTAGCCACCACCGGGGCAGCAGAAAAAGAGGGTACCCCGCGGATTAGGGCCACACGATTTTTCAGGCGAATGTCCGCTCCCATGCGGTTAAGTTCAGGGATGTGGTGCATCCGGTTTTCAAACACCGTCTCCTCGATGGTGCAATTGCCCTCGGCAAGGGCAGCCAAAGCCATGATCGGCGCTTGCACATCCGTAGGGAAACCCGGATAGGGCAACGTTTGAATATCCGTAGCCTGACAGAGCCAACCGGATTCCAATTGGGCCGGGGCAATGCGCAGTCGATTCGGGCCTTCTTCTGCCACCCGCAGTCCCATCGCTTGCAATTTGGCAATCACCGCCCGCAGATGATCGGGAATGACCGGGCCAATCGTCAGGTTAGAACGGGTGATTGCCCCGGCAATGAGATAGGTGCTGGCCTCGATGCGATCAGGAATAACCGTGTATTCCGCGCCATGCAAACGAGGCACCCCCACCACCACCAGAGTATTGGTACCTACGCCACGAATTCGGGCTCCCATTGCCTGACAAAAATGAGCCAGGTCTGCTACTTCCGGTTCTTGGGCGGCATTTTCGATCACCGTTTCCCCTTCCGCCAGGGTTGCTGCCATCATTAGGGTTTCGGTGGCCCCAACACTGGGATAGTCGAGGTAGATGCGAGTCCCCACCAACCGGCGAGCATAAGCATGAACCACCCCATGTTCGATTTGGACAGTTGCTCCCAACGCCTGTAACCCACGCACATGCAAATCCACCGGACGGGATCCGATGGCACAGCCCCCAGGCAAAGGCACTCGTGCCACCCCCAAACGGGCTAACAATGGCCCGGTGATGAAGAAGCTAGCCCGCAACTGACTGACCAATTCATAGGGAGCTTGGGAGGTTTTGAGGGAGCTGGCATCTAGGTCGAGGGTATGACCGACATGGGAAACTTTCACCCCTAAGGTGGACAGAATCTGCCCCATGCGCTCGATATCCAACAGGCGGGGCACATTCTGAATGCGGCAGGCACCAGATGCCAAAAGGGATCCTGCCATCAGTGCCAGAGCTGAGTTTTTCGCTCCACCAATGGGAATATGACCTTGTAAAGGGTGCTTGCCGGTAATGTGCAAAACAGGGCTGGCGGTTTCGGGCAGGGATCCGATTCCAGCTAGGGTTGGCGACGGTGTAAACTCTTCCATGATGTCTTTCAATCTTCCTCCTCACCCACTAAAGATGATTAATTTTGCCCAAGGGGATCCCTTGGAGAGAGAAGCAGCAGCCAAACGTGCTAATTGGAGCCTGGTGGAGGAAGGAAGAAAGTGCTACCAGCTTCGCCTCTATCTTACCGAAAGGGATGAGACTTGCAGTGGCTGGTGGTGGGGATTCACATTGACACAACCCTTGGGCTCGGCAGAAGAAGATGGGCTCCGCCTTCGAGCTAAGCTCAGCGTGGTCTCTTGAGTTGTCCACCCTGTGAAGTACCCGACGCTCATTGCTACGCAATAGAGCGCGGGCTTCTTTGTTCATCGGGACTTGCCTCCGAGAGGGTAGACTTGCGCCTTCCTCCCTTTGGTCTTACAGTCCCTCCCAAAGCAGAA
>JAUQVI010000065.1:0-14215 GCA_039794885.1 Thermostichus sp. DG02_5_bins_236 | reverse complement strand
TGGGCCTTTACTGTTGCAGCGCATCGGCAACTGAGCAGCAATGATCGCCTCCTCAATGCTGTCACCGCTATCTCCTAGCAGTGCTCCTGTTTTGGCATCGTAAACACTGATGCTGCGGCTGCCGTGAGAACTGAGGGGTACCTCCCCATGGGTTTGCTTGTTGACGGCGGTGAGGTTATCTTCATCCGCTGTAGCCAGGTAACGGCCATCAGGGGTAATGGCGATGCCATCCGGTTCGCGGGCGGAGGTGAACTCCTGACGAGCGGCTAGGTCGTAGGCGCTAGAACGACACTTGCCCTCCCCGACTTTGTCTTCCGTCAGACCTAGCCCAGTGCGGATCCCGGCGTCGAAGTTGGTGACGGTAAAGGCATCTGCTCGCAAGGGGGTGGGCAATTTGGCAGGAACCTCAACACGGGCAATGGCATTGTTTTCCTGTAACGTCGCCACGATAAAGGAGTTGTCGGGGGCGATGCGCACTGTTTCCGGCTGTGGATCATGAGGGAAAAACGGGATCCCTTCCGGTGGAATGGGAATTTCTACTTGGCTCATCAGGGTTGGCCCGTTGCGCAAGTCGATGATGGAAAGGGTACCGGGGCGGTTTTCTAGGTTGGTGAGATCCTCTTCGTTTTCTTCATCTTCGTTGGCTACCACGGCAAACTGACCGTTGGGGGCAATGGCGACTGAATCCGGGCCCCGTCCCACCTGAACTTGGCCAATTACTTTGAGATCCGGTAAAGAGAGGGCCAAAACTTTGCCGGGTACCTCATCAAAGGTGTCTAGGTTGGCCTTGTCGTCATCTTTAACGGCAACTAGGGCAAAGGTGCCGTCCGGGCTGATGGCCACACCGGTAAACTCTGCTGCTGTCGAGTTTTCCGGCAGGAAGGTATCTTCCAGCTCATAGGTACCCCGCACAGAGAGACCGTCATCAGCAATATCCACCAGGGTGACGGTGGTGCTACCGGCAACTACGGTGAAGGCCCCATCCTTGGAAACCGCCAGCATCTCGGCTCCCCCCAAGCCTTCCAGGGTAGCGATCAACTCACCCTTGACTGCAGCGCCGGCCTGAGCCACAGCCAGGCTGCTCAATCCTAGGCTCAGCAACAGGGATCCCACAATTGTCCTCTTCAACATCCTCCAGAAGCTCCTCAGATTGTGGTCTTGGTTAGCCTTGCTACTTTACACCTGTCACATTAAGTTGCGGTTAATTCCCCTTCTCGGCACCTGGGAGGGCAACCCCAGTGGCCCTCAAGTCCCATCGATCTGTCCTTTTCTGTCAGGATGGGCTGCCCTAGGGGGTAAAAGTTGGGATCCAAACCAAGCCAGTGACAGCAACACGAAAGATAGAGCATTTCTGAGAAAATAAAAGATAAAACGAGCAAAAAAGAGCTTGTAGAAGTTTGATATTGACTCAAGTGTGCCGGAATACCTGAGCCAATGCCTTACCTGGCAAGGCTTAGCCGGTTTTGGCTGTGAATGGCTCTTCTCAGGAAAAATCTTGACGTATTCCAGAAAAAGGCAGTAAATTGTAGTTTCTGTGCAGAAATCCTGCGCTGTTCACATCTCGGTATCTGGGGGACTACTATGCCGACTTTGACTCGTTCTCCCTGGACACTGCGAGACAGCGAAAAGCTCTATCGCATCTCAGGTTGGGGGGATCCCTACTTTCGTATCAACGCCGCCGGTCATGTGGAGGTAACCCCGCAGGGCATGCAGCAGGAGTCAGGTATTGACCTGCACCAATTGGTCATGGACTTGGTCGCTCGTGGCTTGCAGCTGCCGCTGCTGATTCGGTTTCCGGAAATTGTGGCGGATCGGATCCGGCGCATTTGTGGCAGCTTTGAACAGGCGATTGAGCGCTTGGGTTACCCGAATGTCTATCGAGGGGTTTATCCGGTTAAGGTGAATCAGCAGCGCCACTTGGTTGAGGAAGTGGTGAATCATGGCCGCGCCTACCATTTCGGCCTAGAAGCAGGCTCCAAGCCAGAGTTGTTGATTGCCTTGGCGCTTTTGGATACGCCTGAAGCTTTGCTGATATGCAACGGCTACAAAGACCGCGACTTTATGGAAACAGCCCTATTGGCCCAGCGGTTGGGGCGTACCCCGATCATTGTTTTGGAGCGGCTGCAGGAGCTGGAATTGGTTCTAGAGGCTGCCGAGAAATTGGGCATTGACCCGATTTTGGGGGTACGGGCCAAGCTCTCGGCCCAAGGGATTGGGCGCTGGGGGACTTCCGCCGGGGATCGGGCTAAGTTTGGCCTGACGGCTACGGATATTTTGCAGGTGGTGGAGCGGTTGCGGGGAGTCGGTAAGCTGCATTGCCTGCGGCTGTTGCACTACCACATCGGGTCGCAAATCTCAATGGTGAGTGTACATGGGCGGGCGGTACGAGAAGCCAGCCAGATTTACATTGAACTGGTGAAATTGGGTGCCCCCATGGGTTACCTGGATATTGGGGGTGGGTTGGGCATTGATTACGACGGATCCCAGTCCACCAACCATTCTTCCCAAAGCTACAGCCTGGAAGACTACGCTGCCACAGTGGTGCAGACGGTGTTAACCACTCTAGAGCCCCATGGGATCCAGCCACCTGTTTTGGTTACCGAAAGTGGACGGGCTTTGATGTCCCATCAGTCGGTTTTGGTCTTCGACGTGCAGGATGTCAACGCTGCCAGCCCCTACCCGATGCCCACGGAGCTCACCTCCAATGGCACAAGCGGGACGGAGTCCTCTGCCGAGGTCATCCAGCAGTTGAACCGGCTCTACTACCAGATTCAGCCAGAGACCCTGACTGCCGATTATCGTCGCTGCCAAGAACTGAAAGATGCCGCCCTGCGCCAGTTCACAGAGGGATCCCTGAGTTTGCAAGAGCGGGCCCAAGTGGAACGGCTGTTTTGGAACTGTTCCGACAAAATTTGCACCTTGGCCTACGAGCAACACCAGGCGGGACATCCCGTTTCCGTCGATCTCCTAGATCTCGACGAGATGTTGGCCAGCATCTACTACGGCAATTTTTCCTTGTTCCAATCCTTACCGGACAGTTGGGCCATCGATCAGGTGTTCCCGATCATGCCGATTCACCGCCTCGATGAAGAACCACGCCAATGGGCTACTTTGGCGGATCTCACCTGCGACAGCGATGGCAAGATCAACCGCTTTTTCGGAGAGGATGGACAAATCACTTCCGTCCTACCTTTACACGACCCAGATGGGGATCCCTACCTGTTGGGGGTGTTTCTGGGGGGAGCTTACCAAGAAATCCTGGGAGATTTGCACAACCTGTTTGGGGATACCAACGCTGTGCATATCCGCTCCCGTCCTGGCGGCTACCGGGTCTCTCAGGTGATCAAAGGGGACACAATTAGCGAGGTGCTCAGTTGGGTGCAGTACAACAGCGAGGATCTGGTGGAAACCATCCATCACGCCACCGAAGCTGCCCTACAGCAGGGGCAAATCAGCTTGACGGAGGCACGCTCTTTACAGCGCCATTTTGAAGACAACCTGCGGGCTTATACTTACTTGCACTAGTTACTTGCACCAGAGCCGAAACTCCTCGTCCCGACCCCTGCAGCACAGCTTTACAAACTTAATCAACCGATGCACCGTTCAAGGATCCCGGCCTTGGGCCGGGATCCTCTTTTTGTGACTTGGATTTGGATTGAGAACCCTCTGGCTTTACAAGCGAATGGGGCTATCCAAAGTCAGGTTGATCGCCTGATTGGGGCGTAACACCACTACCTGGGGTGCGGTGATATTACCGACTGCTACGCCGGCTCCGGCTCCACCAATAACCCCGAGCGCAGAAACTCCGCCGGTAAGTAGGCCTAGCACGGTACCCCCCACAGCGCCAATAGCGGCATCTTGGGCAATCGCTTCGCCAGAATACTGCCGGGGATCCTTCTCATCGTGGATCAAGTTCGAAGACATCTGCACCGAGTAAAGGCGCCCGTTAACCACCAAGGATGTGCCAAAGAATCGCGCGCCCCCTTGAGCCGGCCGCAAGCTACCTCGCACCTCACTACCTGCCGGGATCACCAACTGGCCACTGCCGTCGTAAATATCCTGAGCTACCCGCAGAGTGACAGGATGGGTGCTATCAGGGCTAAAGTATTGAGGCTCTTCTCCCTCCAGACTCTGAACCGGGATGATCGTGCCAGGTTGTAGCTGCTGAACCCCCAAATCAAACAATTGCTGGGCTGAAGCCGGGGGCAAGGTCAACAGACCCAAACTAGGGGTAGCCAAGCCAATCATCGCTGCCGAAAGAACACGAATGTTCATCAACTCTTCTCCAAAAACTCTCAAAATACAACATCATGATCATGTGAACTGATTAAGGATCAGGCCCGACGAATAAAGCTAATTAAAGCCAGCAGAACCAATGCTCCAATCGTGGCCATCAACAAACTGCCCAGTAGGCCTGCAGCAGTAAGGCCCAGCAGGTCGAAGAGATACCCACCGACAAAAGCTCCGCAGATACCAACCACAATGTTGCCTATCAGACCAAACCCATAGCCGCGCCGAATGTAGCCGGCCAACCAGCCTGCAAGGGCACCGATTAGCAGAAACCACAGTGTGCCATTCATGTCATTGACTCCTTATTGTGTAGGAAGTGAATTGGCTAGAAGTGAACTTTCTTTCTAAAAACGAAACCTGCGACAGACTTATGAGAACAGCCAGTTGTCTCACTGAAACTTAGCAAAGGCACTGTCGAGAGCACTTTGCAATTCACCCCAAGCAGACTCAAGCCCAGAGCGCAGCTCTTCCCAAGCTTCACCACTGCTGTTTTGTAGAGACTGTAGCCGTTCTTCAAATGCAGCACGCTTTAACTTGAGAACCTCAAGACGCTTGCTTTTTGCTTCATCTTCAGCCTGCTTCGCAGAGGCTTCTAACTTCTCAATTTGGGCAATAATTTCATCCAGTCGAGATCGCATTTGGCTTTGATAAGCCAGTCGCTCTTGCATACCGTATCCTCCAGTTCACAAATGTGACCTTTGCCAGTGGCAATGGGTCACTTATCATCTGTGAACAGGCTAAAAAAAGAAGGTGAAAATCCTGTGAATGACAGGGATCCCAATTCCATAAGGCTTGTAGCAACAAAAAAATGGGCTGGTAGTGTGAGGTCTACCAGCCCGATTCAGTTCCCTGTGAGTGAGCTGATACCGTCGTTGCCAACGTCTTCAACCCAATTCCCAGTTTGTGCTTTTCTCCGTAATCTCGAAGTGACCCGGATCACCTGAAATCCGAGACATCGGTGACGGGATCGGATCTTGAGCAGTATCAAATCAGTTCCACCCCAAGGGATCCCTCTGTCGCTAACGCTATAGCAAACGCAATTGCTGTCCTTCCGGTTGAACAGGGTCTGTCGATTCCACCCCTTCCGGATCCCAGTCCCATTCCTGTAATGGCTCTGCTGATTCCTCCAGCAACTGACGGGCGGCAGCCAGCAAATCATTGCGTAACGGGGCTAAATCGCTGCGGCTAGCCAGATATTGTTCCAAGGTGGTCAAGGGTTCCAACCGGTTGGGATCCAAACCCGGCAGGCGGGTGCGGTTCGGGCCAATCACTTCCGGGGCAATGGTGTAACTACAGGCAGGGGCAAGAGCAGTGTGCAGGGCTCTTTCCTCGATGAAGTCCATCTGGTCGGGGCGGAGCCGATAAATCAGCCGCAGAATGGATCCTGCTACGGGCGCTTTGGCGATGGCAGCCAGGAGTTTGGTTTGAATCTCCTGCGAGGGATCCCTGCTGAAATCGAGGCGAATCGTATGAAAGGGGCGGGTCGGTAGAGGCAAGAATTGATAGTGGGCTCCTGAGGAGGTGACCTCTACCAAGACACAGCCTTTTTCCTCTTTTTCCTCCCCAAAATCCACCCGGTCAATACTGCCCGGATAGATCATCAAGGGATCCCGACTCACCACCTGATGACGATGCACATGCCCTAGGGCCACATATTGATAAGCGGGACGAGCCAAGAGCGATAGGGGAACTGTAAACCCCTTACCCACCGACAGATGGCGCTCGGCCCCATAGCGAGCGGTTTCCACCATCACATGGGCCAACAAAATCGCCGGGATCCCGGGCTGTAGGGTGCGGATCTCCCCTTCCAGGGCTAGGTGCAGCCGTTGTAGCAGCTGATGAGAGAACAGTTCCCCGTTCAGGCCTAGGGTTTCCTGTTGGGTGAGCAAGGTGGAGCGGTTCAACCAAGGCAAGGTGGTAACCTGCACAGGGCCGCTGCGGGTCTCGATCCAATGGGTTTGTAGCCGATCGCCCACCACAAATCCGGCTACCCCCAAGGCGCGATAAATGGCCAGACTGGTGCCCTCTTGTCCTTGTCCGTATTGATCATGGTTGCCCACCAAAAGTACCGTCGGGATGCCGGCATCGGCCAAGCGACGGAATTGCCGAGCAAACAGCTCTTGATGTAGGGGGGGAGGAGTGGCATCGGGAAAGGCATCTCCCCCAAACAACACCAGATCCACCGCATGATCGAGGGCATAATCAATGCAGCGACGCAGGGATCCAACAAAATCTTCCAAACGGGTGTTCAGTCCCGTGGTGGGGTTAATGTAACCATGGGCGAGGCCACTCCCCAGATGAATGTCAGAAAGATGGAGCAGCTTAACCATCTGGGACACTTTGAATTCCAATGACGTAGAAATTGAGAACAGGTGTCTGAGGCTGAAGTTACCCTCATCATAGGGGGCAGTGGCAGTATTGGGTCGTTGAATAAGTATGGAGCCATAGGACGGTAGGAGCCGAACTCGGGCACAGGATATAGTGGGTCAGGTGACTCCGGTGGGTCGCGGGGGATTCTCACCCATCCTCAAAAGCAGTCTGTCGGGTCAGACCGTCACCAGAGTGTCTGTTGTGGAGAGGAGATGAATGGTGAAGCAAAAGCGTGCCTCCAGGCCCGTGCCTCCGTTCTGTGTTGCGAACGTCAAAAGGGTTATTCCGCCTGCATTGGGCTTGGGAATCCTTGCCCTAGGGTTACTCGGTGGTTGTGGCGAGGAGACAACGCCTTTGGCTCCCCTAGAAAATGTCTTTCTGCGGGCAGATGATTTCGAGATTACGGGGGGATCCACGGCAGCGGGCGCAGTTGGTGCCTACCTGGAATTCAACATCCGCCGACAACGGGATAATCAAATTCTGAATCGCCCCTTCAACGTCTATGTGGATAATGTGGGACTGGCAGAAGAACAGGATCCCCCCCTAGACAATCAGAACCGTCCCATCCTGCTGCAGCGATCGGTCGCTTTTTTGGGGAATGGCCTTGATCTAAACGGGGATGGGCAGCCGGATCTACCCCCTAAAGAACCCCCCAGCATCGAGAGTGGCCCACTCCTGCCCTACGCCCCTCCCAACAACTGGCAAACTCGAGCTGCCTTGGCCTATGTACCCGGTCAAACCAACATCCCCGGTCGCAGCCCCAGCGATCGTTTTGGCATTTACTTTTCTTCGATCCTGCCCTATGCTGGCCGGATTCGCTTCCGCGCTCGCGATGAACTGGGCAATGCCTTTGGCCCCACTTTTGCAGTGACTTACCCCCCTGCGGGCAGCCGGGCCAGTGTCACTGTCACCTTGGCCAACCTGAGCGCCAATGAGCAAGAACCCGTATTCATCGCCATCTGTAACCAACTGGGGGCTGCGGCAGTGGTCGGCCTGAGAAGTGGTAGTTTCACAGAGCTGGTGGATGTGTTGCCTGCTCCTGGGCTGCAGGTGGATCCCAGCTTGAGCGAACCGATTCGCTACGTGGCGGAGGCTTATCAATTCAATCGGGATCGGACCGTCATTCGCGTCTCCCGCAACCCGGCGAACCCGAGCCGTTTGAGTGTCCCCCTCCTGGGATCTGAAGGTGCTACAGGACGAGCAGATTTGACCATGGTGGACTCCCCAGGAGATCAACTCACCTGCTTTAATGACCTCCTCTCGGATTTGCAAGACACCTTTGCCGATTTCTTTTGAGTGAGACGAAGAAGAAAAACTCAAAAAATCTGTTCATAACGAGCATTTTTCTTGTCTTTCTTCGCTTATCTGGACTTCCTGAAACATTTTGTTGCAATGTTGGCGAAGTCCAGCCCTGACTTGGGCTTGTCCCCTTTTCCTGTCGGATTGGATTGAGATATGCTGGTTTTCCACATCTAAACGTGTGGGTTTATTCCAGACTGCTTCTACCCCTATGAATCCTCAGCCTTCCCAGATTACAGTTCCCATCCTGAACGAGAGTTGGCACTTTCAAGAACGGGATGCCTGTGGGGTGGGGTTCTTGGTCGATCAACAGGGGAGATCCAGCCATGAGCTGTTGCAAAAAACCCTCAAGGCCCTCACCTGCATGGAACATCGGGGGGGCTGTGGTGGCGATAACCAAACCGGGGATGGAGCGGGTATTACGACGGCGATCCCTTGGTCATTGCTGCAAGCAGAGGTGGGATCCCTGGATCCGGCCCACAGCGCGGTGGGGATGCTTTTTCTACCCCAAGACCTGGTTGAGTGTCAGGCGGTTCAGGAACACATCAATGCTTATTTGGCCACCACCGAATGGCAGCTGCTGGCTTGGCGGCAGGTACCGGTGGATCCCGACGGGCTAGGGCCAATGGCGCGGCAAACCATGCCCTCCATCTGGCAACTGATCCTGGCTCACCCCAGCTTGAGTGGGGATGCTCTGGAACACCAACTGTATCTGTTGCGGCGGCGCATCCGCCGCCGGGTGGAGGCGCAGTTTGGGTTTTATTCTCTCTACTTTGCCTCCTTGTCCTGCCGGGTGATCGTCTACAAGGGCATGGTGCAATCGGCAGTCTTGGGTCAGTTTTACCCAGATCTACAAAACCCCCTTTACACCACTGCCTACGCCACCTACCATCGCCGCTTTAGCACCAATACCCTGCCCCGCTGGCCTTTGGCGCAGCCCTTCCGCTACCTTTGTCACAACGGCGAAATCAACACCTACCTGGGCAATGTCAACTGGATGGCCGCCCGGGAGCAAACCCTTTCCCACCCGATTTGGGGCAAGGAGGTCGAAGACCTAAAGCCGATTATCGATCCGGGCACCAGTGACTCGGCAGGGCTAGATGCGGTGTTTGAGCTGTTGATCGAGTCGGGTTACTCCGCCCAACAGGCGATAATGGTACTGATCCCAGAAGCCTATCGCCATCAGCCGGAACTGCAGGATCACCCGGAGGTGGTGGATTTTTACGAGTTCTTCGGAGGGCTGCAAGAACCTTGGGATGGCCCGGCGATGGTGGTGTTCTGCAACGGTAAAACCATTGGAGCCACTCTGGATCGCAATGGGCTGCGCCCGGCCCGCTATGTCCTTAGCCGGGATGGGTTGCTAGCGGTGGGGTCGGAAGCCGGGGTGGTGGATCTACCGGAGGCCGACATCCTGGAAAAAGGGCGGCTGGGCCCAGGGCAAATGCTAACGGTGGATTTGCAGAGTGGGCGGATCTACAAAAACTGGGATATCAAAACTCAGGTAGCCGGCCAACATCCCTACGGTGACTGGCTCAAAACCTATCGCGTCCATCTCAGTGCTCAAGGCTTTGAAGATACTCCCCACCTCTCGGAAGAACAACTGCTACAGGCCCAAACCGCTTTTGGTTACTCCCTAGAAGATGTGGAGATGATCATCGAAGACATGGCGGCCACGGGCAAGGAGCCCACCTTCAGCATGGGGGATGATGCGCCACTGGCGGTGCTCTCCACCCAACCCCATCCCCTTTACGACTACTTTAAGCAACGCTTTGCCCAGGTCACCAACCCGGCCATTGACCCGCTGCGGGAAAGCTTGGTGATGTCTCTGGATGTCTATCTGGGATCCAAAGGCAACCTGCTGGAGATCCGCCCAGAACATGCCCGCCTGCTGCAACTGCGTAGCCCGGTGCTCAACGAAGCCGAACTCGAGGCCCTCAAACGCACCCCTTTCCCCTGTGAAACCCTGAAGATTCTCTACCCGGTTGCCGACGGCCCGGAAGGATTAAAAGCTCGCCTGGGATCCCTGTGTGAGGAGGCGGTGGCGACTGTCCGCTCTGGGGCAGAAATTCTCATTCTTTCGGATCGGGGCTTAAATGCTGAGCAGGCTTTGGTTCCGCCGCTGTTGGCAGTCGGTGCCATCCATCATCATCTGATTGAGCGGGGGTTACGACTGAAAACCTCTCTGGTGGTGGAAACCGCCCAATGCTGGAGCACCCACCACTTTGCCTGCTTGATCGGCTATGGGGCCAGTGCGGTTTGTCCCTACTTGGCCTATGAATCGGTGCGGCAGTGGTGGCACAAACCCAAGACCCAAACCCAGATGGGATCCGGCAAATTGCCCCAGCTTTCTTTGGCGGAGGTGCAACTGAAGTATCGAGCCGGCATTGAGGCGGGGTTGCTCAAGATTCTCTCCAAGATGGGCATTTCCCTGCTATCTAGCTACCACGGCGCCCAGATCTTTGAAGCCATCGGCCTCAGCCCAGAGGTGATTGATATTGCCTTCCGGGGTACTGTATCGCGGGTAGGGGGGATGACCTTGGCGGATCTGGCTCAGGAGGGCATGTTTAATCATCAGCGAGCTTTCCCCGAATTGAGTGTGAAGAAGCTGGAAAACTTTGGGTTTATCCAAGCTCGCCCTAAGGGGGAGTACCACATCAACAGTCCGGAAATGGCCAAACTGCTGCACAAAGCCATCGAATCCGGTCAACCCTCCCACTACGAAACCTACAAGGCCCATTTGCAGGGCCGCACGCCCACGGCTCTCCGGGATCTACTGGACTTCAAGAGCGACCGGGATCCCATTCCTGTGCAGGAAGTGGAGCCGGCTGCTGAGATTTTCAAACGCTTCGCGACAGGGGGAATGTCTTTGGGGGCCCTCAGCCGTGAGGCTCACGAAACCCTGGCCATTGCCATGAATCGCATTGGCGGCAAATCCAACTCCGGTGAGGGAGGGGAGGATCCGGAGCGGTACCTAGTCATCACGGACGTGACTGCGGACGGCACTTCCCTGCGTTTTCCCCATCTGAAGGGCCTGAAGCCAGGGGACAATGCCAGCTCTGCCATTAAACAGGTGGCTTCCGGTCGCTTTGGGGTAACCCCAGAGTATTTGATCAATGCTCAGCAAATTGAAATTAAGGTAGCCCAGGGGGCCAAGCCGGGAGAAGGGGGGCAACTGCCGGGCAAGAAGGTTAGCCCCTACATTGCCAAGCTGCGTCGTTCCAAGCCAGGGGTGACCCTAATTTCACCACCGCCCCACCATGATATTTACTCGATTGAGGATCTGGCGCAACTGATTTTTGACCTGCACCAAGTTAACCCGCAGGCCAAAGTTTCGGTGAAGCTGGTTGCGGAAATCGGCATCGGTACAGTGGCGGCAGGGGTGGCCAAAGCCAATGCCGATATTATTCAGATCTCCGGCCATGAGGGAGGGACGGGGGCTTCCCCCTTGAGTTCCATTAAGCA
This sequence comes from Thermostichus sp. DG02_5_bins_236, assembly GCA_039794885.1. Taxonomy (GTDB): domain Bacteria; phylum Cyanobacteriota; class Cyanobacteriia; order Thermostichales; family Thermostichaceae; genus Thermostichus. The sequence goes on along the minus strand of JAUQVI010000065.1, from coordinate 2,794 downwards.
TGCCGGGGTACCTTGGGAGCTGGGCCTGGCGGAGGTGCACAGCGCGCTTCTGGAGAATGGCCTGCGGCATCGTTCGATTTTGCGGGTGGATGGCGGTATTCGCACCGGCTGGGAAGTGGTGATGGCGGCCATGCTAGGGGCGGAAGAGTTTGGCTTCGGTACGGTGGCCATGATTGCCGAGGGCTGTATTATGGCGCGTGTCTGCCACACCAACAATTGTCCTGTCGGGGTAACCAGTCAGAAAGAGGAGCTGCGCAAGCGCTTCCCGGGTACACCGGAGCATGTGGTGACCTTCTTTACTTTTGTGGCCGATGAGGTACGGCAAATCCTAGCCCAACTGGGCTACCGCTCCCTGAAAGAGGTGATCGGGCGGGTGGATCTGCTGCGCCCTTGCGTCGATGCCCTGCTAGAAAAAACCCATTCCTTGAATTTGGATGGTTTGCTCGGGATCCCTGCCATCCAGGCGGGAACCCTGCCGGATTGGTTGGTTCATGAGCCAGTTCATTCCAACGGCCCGGTGCTGGATGATGAGCTTCTGGCCAAGTCGGAGCTCCAGAAAGCACTCGAGACCTGCGGGACTGCGACCCTGGAGATCCCGATTGCTAACACCGATCGCTGTGTGGGCGGACGGATTGCCGGAGCGATTGCCCGGCTGTACGGGGATACGGGCTTTGCCCAGCAGGGAGGGCAGTTGGATCTGCGCTTTGTCGGCAGTGCTGGCCAGAGCTTTGCAGCCTTTACCTTAGCGGGAATGCGTCTCACCCTGATCGGAGAAGCCAATGACTACGTGGGCAAGAGCATGTGTGGGGGTGAGATCATCCTGCTGGCGCCTAGCGATGCCCAACGGGATCCCTCAGAGAACGTTATTCTCGGCAACACCTGTTTGTACGGCGCAACGGGAGGCTACCTGTTTGCCAATGGGCAGGCAGGAGAACGCTTTGGGGTGCGCAACTCTGGGGCCCAGGCCGTGATCGAGGGATCCGGCGATCATTGCTGTGAGTACATGACCGGTGGCGTAGTGGTGGTGCTAGGCCGTGTGGGTCGCAACCTAGGAGCCGGCATGACGGGCGGCTTGGCCTATATTCTGGATGAACAAGGCAACTTCCCGGCCAAGGTGAATGGCGAGATTGTGCGCATCCAGCGGGTGCAGACTGCGGCGGCAGAAGCGCAACTGAAGGGGCTGATCCAAGAGCACTATCGCTTCACCCATTCCCCGAAAGCGGAGCGGATCCTACAGGATTGGGAGCGTTACCTACTGCAGTTCTGGCAAGTGATCCCGCCTTCAGAAGAGGGTACCGAATTGACAGCAGATCTGACCCAAGCCAAGACGGTGGCTGTGTCCTCTTAAGGGCTTGTGTGGGCAAAAAAAGAAATCTTCTCAGCCCCCTTGACTTTGCCTTTGGGGCAAGCCCTTCACTGAAGTCAGTGAGGGAACCTTAGCCACGTTGCCCATTGGTGATTTTGCCCAGCTTAGTCGCGTTTCGACCAAGGCCCTGCGGATTTATGACCGCCTCGGGTTGCTCAAGCCTTGCCAGGTGGATGCGGCAACGGGCTACCGCTTCTACTCTGCCAGTCAACTGCCGCGCCTGAACCGGATTCTGGTGCTCAAAGATCTGGGCTTCAGTCTAGAGGAAATAGGCCGATTGCTGGATGAGCACCTCAGTCTGGAGCAGATCCAGGCCATGTTGCGCCTGAAGCAGATGGAACTGGAACAACGCATTGCCGAAGATCACCTGCGGTTGCTCAGGATTCAACACCGCCTACAGGAAATTCAACAGGAGAATGCCATGTCTACCTACGATGTCATCCTTAAACCCGTACCTGCCCAGCGGGTAGCAGCCAGCCTGACGGTGATCCCCAACTATCAGGAGTGCGGCCCCATCTTTGATGAATGGTTTGCCAAGACCTACGACTATGTCTTCCGGCAAGGGATCCGCCAAGCGGGAGCCGGGATAGCTGTTTACCACGACACCCAACTTCGGGATCAGGACATTCCTGTCGAGGTGGCGGTTCCCATCCCTGAGCCCATTCCTGCTGCAGCAGGGATCCAGGTTTATGAGTTGCCAGCCGTCGAGACCATGGCTACCGTGATCCACCAGGGATCCTTTGAGGGGCTGGGGCAAGCCTATAACGCTCTGCTCAGTTGGCTAGAGCCCAATGGCTATTCCGTCCATGGATCCACACGAGAGATTTACCTGCAATAGAAGCGGGGAGGGGATCCCAGCCAGTATGTGACCGAGATCCAGGTGCCCGTTAGCAAGGGGTAGCCCCAGTTTGTTCGGGGTTGGAGAAGGTTATTTCTCTTTCTTGCCCTTTTTGTTGGGTTTGGTTTCGCTGGAGATGGCCTCCAATTCTGCAGCTGCACTCTCTAGCACTAAGGGAGGTACCGGGTCAGATCCTGAGTCTGGCTCGACCTCAACAGGGACTTCCGGCTCTGAGCTATCCTCAACCCCAGATGCGGAGTTTTCCACTTCATCGGCATCAACATCGGCTTCATCGGCAATGGCTTCTAGAGGAGCAGCGTCCTCTACCTCTGCTCCATCCACTGCTGTGGTTTCTTCTGCTGTTTCTGGCTCATCAGCTCCAAACTCTGCTTCGGGCACCTGTGGGGTTTCGGGTTCACCACTGTCTTCATCAGCTGCGGAGAGAAGGGGAGCTTCCGTGGGTTTACCCTCGCTATCTACCCAGTTGACAGTGGTTTGGGACTTTAACCAGGCGATGGTTTTGTTGGTGAGCAATTCCTCATGAATCGCCCGCCGTACCCGTTCCGGATCCAAGCGTTGCCCCTGCTCTG
>JAUQVI010000064.1:0-14334 GCA_039794885.1 Thermostichus sp. DG02_5_bins_236 | reverse complement strand
GAAATGACCAGCGCATATCCCAACGGATAGAGGGCAAATGCCAGCAAAAAGGCCAAGGCAGGCAAGGTCCAAACTAGAAGCCCCCAGCGCTTCAAAAGCTTACCCACTAAGGGTGTCAATGGTGCCCCCCACTCCGGGGAGCGGGATTGCTTGCTCAACCTTCCTTGCCCCCGGAAACGGTGGGTTGCCCAGATTTTATTCTGCTCATCTGATCAGGGTGCTGTAGGCTCAACAAACCCTACCCCTGCTCCAGCAAAGATCGCAATGTGTCCAGATACTCGTTGATGTTGCGCTGGTTGCCGCCAAAATCGTATTCCCCAACCCGGCCCACGGAAGTCATCTGCACGCGCGTCTGACCGGGATCCCCTTCCACTGGGGATAACGAGACGGTGATATCATCCACAAACTTAAAAAAGTTGGTGCGGGAAATCCCTTTCACTTCCATAGCCTGGGCATCCACGGATCCCAGCTCTCCCCGTTTCCACACCTGGAAGGCTTGTTCAGCAGCTTTTAAGACCTGCTCTGGACTGGCGGGGAGTACGACCTCCTGTTGAGCACGGTTGTTGGGGGATCCGCCCAAAGTAGCAGCTTGTACCGCCGGGATCCTGACTATAAGTGCCAGCAGCAGCACACCCAGCAATACCCAAGGTTTCCAAGCAGACATAGGAGCAAAGAATGAGATTCTCCTCTCAGTTTACATCTCTTATTGAGTCTCTCAGTCTATTTGTCCTGCTTAGTCCTGGTGAACCGTGGGACACTCCCAAGATGGGCGGCAATCCTGGCAAGATTATCTCCGCAGACTTCCCGACTAGAGTGGATCCCAAAGCTCAAGGCTCTGTCCATTGGCAAGCCTGTTGCAACCAAGCCGCCTCCTCTTCATCCAAAGTGGCGTGGTGCATTTCGTAAACCTGCCGATGGTAACCCTCAAGCCACATGCGTTGGGCTTCATCCAAGAGGCTGCGGTTGATGAGCCGCCGGTCAAAGGGGATCCAAGTCAAGGAGCGAAAGCCCATCCACCCTTCCGGCTCAGGAATGGCTACCACCTCGTAGAGATTCTCCAGGCGGATCCCACCCCACCCCGGCAGGTAGTAGCCCGGTTCAATGCTGTTGATCATGCCCACCTTGAGGGCTGTGTTGGCGCGTCGGTGGATCCCATTGGGCCCCTCATGCACATTCAAGAAAGCCCCTACTCCATGACCGGTGCCATGGCCGTAGTCTAATCCGGCCTGCCAGAGGGTCGAGCGGGCAATGCCATCCAAAGAAGCCCCGTAGGTATCCGGCGGGAAAATCTGCCGGGCACATTGAATATGGGCTTTGAGCACCTCGGTGTAGCGGTGTTGATGCACGGGATCCGCTGCCCCTTGGCCAATCCAAACGGTACGGGTATCATCGGTGGTGCCTCCCTCGTATTGGGATCCCGAATCCAGCAAGAACAGTTCACCCACCTGCAGAAACTTGTGGGCATCTGGTGTGCCGTAGTGGATGATCGAGCTGTTGGGGCCAGCACCAGCAATCGTATTGAAACTTAAGCCCCGCCAATCCCCCTCCTCCCGGTAGTGCTGCTCCATCGTGGCTGCCACATCCGCTTCACTGATTGGGATCCCCTGTTGAATTTGCCAGTCGATCCAGGCCAGAGTACGAATCTTGGCCCGGCTGGCCTTGCGATTGGCCCGCCGCATCTGCTCCAGTTCCACCGGATTTTTGATGGCTTTCAGGGCTTCCACCGAATGCTCCAGCTCCCGACAGGCCACATCCTGCAACAGGTTCTGGGTACCTTGGGTAGTGTGTTTAGCATCTAACCCCACCGGAGCATGGTCTCTGGCCCAGAGCGGCAGATATTCTGTATAGCTGCCATAGGGCAGGACTTCCACTCCAGCCTCTTGCAGACTGATCCACGCTTCTGGGCTCAGCCGCTCCCCATCGGTAAAGAGAGCCGCTTTTTCGGTGCTAATCAAGCCATAGGCCAGAAACACGGGATTGTAGGGAATATCTGATCCGCGTAGGTTAAACAGCCAGGCCACTTGGTCTAACTTCGTTAGGGGCAACAACCCAACTCGTTTCCGCTGCATCTGTTGTCGGACTTGGCCCAGCTTCTCGGCAATCGTGACTCCACTCAGGCGGGTGGGCACTGCATAAATCGGTTGGGTAAAAGGCTTCGATACCCCCTCAGATCCTTCAGATCCAGGTGCGGATCCCTGCCCCGCCCTATCTACTAGGTTTTCTGAGGTAGGGATCAGCAACACCCCCCCTGCCTGAGTATGGGTTGTCAGTTGTCGATAGGTTGCTACCGAAACGGTAAAAGGATCCACCCCCAATCGAAAACCGGATCCCAGCGCTTCGATAATCTCCATCAAGCTCGGTTGATCCGGCAAGCCAGATTTGATCAGGGTAAAGAGGCTCAGATCCACTTCGTGCTCAGCCTGTTGGTGATAGCGGGGATCCACCAGCAGCCAAGCTTTATCTCGAGCAATGAGAGCATCCCCCGCCGAACCGGTAAAACCCGTGATCCATTGCCGCCGCTTGTGATTTTCCGGCAAATATTCGTTTAAATGCTCATCTGCAGACGGCACTAAAAATCCATCCAGACCCTTTTCATGCAAAAGCTGCCGCAACTGCTGTAAGCGGGCTGCAATCTCTAAGCGGGGCAAGGTTTGAGTCATGGCCGAGCAGGGTGAGCACTAGGTTCACAATCTTAAACGAATTCCCCAAAAGGGTGTTGGCTGTTGGCGGGTTTGGGATCCATCTTCAACAACTAGAACCAAAGCCCCCGTCCAGCGAAGCGATCCTCGATCCAACCCCACATGACCACGCCAAATTCATTGTGGGCATCGTGCCCCACACCCGGCAAGCGCATAAACTGCACTGCCTCCCCAGCCTTACTACTCCTCAGGAAATCCAGCCTCCCGCCAACCCCGGATCCCGCCGTCCATGGAGATCACGTTTTGATAGCCCATCTTTTTCAGGTTGTCTGCTGCCAAAGCAGAGCGAAACCCTCCCCCACAATAAAGGACGATCTCAGACTCTTTATCGGGGATCGCGGTTTCAATATCCCGCTCAATAATGCCCTTGCCCAAATGGATAGCCCCGGCAGCATGACCCGCTTGCCATTCCGATTCTTCCCGCACATCCACAAGATAGAAAGAATCCCCTTGCATTTGTTTCTGCCGCACCTGTTCAACGGTCAGCTCTTGGATGCGGCTTTTGGCCTCGTTGACCAAGGCAAGAAAGGCAGGAGAGTGATGAGGCGCCATGAGGAATTTGCTTTTGGGTAAACTTCGTGAGCTAGAGCCCACCTTCTGGATCTTAAGCGCCACAAGGCTAGACTGGAATGCAGATTTGCTTGCTGGAGGCCACGGTTTGAGATCCCCATTTGTCGGTTTGCAACAGCGTTTCACCCTCACCTCTGCCTTAGGCTTGGGGATCCTGTTCGCGGCAATCTTTTCCACAGAGGCTCTAGCCCAGCCAGCCCCGACACAACTGGAAGGCGGGATCCAACGCCAAGTCTTGAATCCCCCCCCCGAGGCTCTCATTGATCTGCTCAATCAGCAGATCGAAGCAGCCAATCAGCGGGACTTAGCAGGTGTCATGGCCACCTACAGTCCCGAATTCCGACATCGGGATGGCCTGGATCGAGAGGGTCTAGAACGTGCCATTCAAACGCTTTGGGACAACCACCCGGATCTCACTTACTCTGCACAAATTGAGTCCTGGCGGCAGGTCGGCCCGGATATCATTGCCGATGTCTCCAGCCAACTGCAGGGATCTCAGGCTTCGGTACGCGGTAGTTTCCAGGTGAAAGCCTCGACTTTGGTGCGCAATCGCTATCGCCCGGATCCGACCAATCCTGAACAGCTGCTGTTGATTGACCAAGAAGTATTACGAGAAGCTAGCACCCTCACCTCCGGCTCGGCTCCCCCCACCGTCACCCTAAGCCTGCCGGATGTGGTCAAGCCAGGTTCCACCTATTCTTTGCAGGCAATTGTGACGGAACCTCTGACCCGTTCGTTGCTCTTGGGAGCGGTTACAGAACAACCCATCACCTCTTCTGGCTACCCTGCAGTGACCTCTTTCCCCCTTGAGCCCCTGCAGGCAGGTGGGATTTTCCGGCAAGCGGATGCCCCTAAGGAGCCCGGTGCGGAGTGGATCTCCGTCATGTTGGTGAACCAAACCGGCATTACCCTAGAGAGCCGCCGTCTTACCATCAGTGACCGCCTTGTCCTAGAGGGATCCCTGGCAACCCCAGCCAGCCCTTAAAGAATCTTCATCAAGCAGGGATAGCCTTTGGGGTAATCTGTGCTGTCAGTTGTGCTCTTCAAGGCAGGAAACTATGCGTTCTTCAGCTCACCTGCTCTGCTTCCTGGTGCTCGGGCTCTTTTTGGTCGGTTGCAGCGGCGGCAACTCGATTGGTGCTCCAGTGGTAGATCGGCAAACCCCTACCCCTGGGGGCAACTGATCCCTCACTGATCCCTCAAAGAATTCTGGATTATTTCTGGAAATCTTGGAAATCTAATTTGTTGCCGAAATTGACTCTGTGGCCGTCTCTTTCTTGTAAGTTCAGTGAATCGTGTTGCTAAACCTCCAAACCTGTTCTTACAAGGAAGGCTGACCATGCATTGACGCTCATCCCGCTGTGTCAGGGTTATCTTAGGTACGTTGCATCATTTAGTCGTCAGCTATGCCAAAGCAACTAAACAAGCTTAGACATTGCACCTATCTGATTCACTTTCACTGAGTCATCGTAACCAAGTACCGCCGTAAGTGCATTACAAAGCTAATCTTAGCTAATGAAATCACGCTGTAGCCAAAGCCAGACGCAAGTTCTAGTACGGTTTGATCTGCCTGAAAATCTGCCCATTGGAGGAGTTTTTCAGTAGCGCCAATACCTGATGCCCAGGAGAGTCCTATTCATATCCAGCTTATTGGTCATACTTGCCAACCTTCAGTAACTGACCGACAGGCTCTCCTAGAAACGCAGCAAACTAGATAAGTTAAGCAATTGGGATCCCCACCCTACTAGGCATTGACACCTAGATCTTCCATTGCTGCTATCTTCAATCCAGGAAAGCCTATCGATTTTTACTCACCTTGCTCAGATATAAGTCTGATCTCGGAAAACTGAAAAACTTCCGATTCAGGTCGAGTATCTCCTGAATTTTCTCGCCATATCTTCCGCTCGATGGGGATCCAATAACTCCCAAACCGCCGATATTGATCTTCGTAAACTAGCTTGGAACCAAGCTTAGCTCCTGAATTTAAGTCTTGGTACTCAGCAGTATAGCGAATCGGAATATAACCTTCGCCAGTATCGTAAAACTCTTGCACCAGAATAGTAATGACCCGATCGTGAAAGTGGCGATGAACCATCTGAATGTGCTTATCCTTCACCCAGTAGCGATCTGTTGCCGATAAACCTTGAACAAGGACTTCGACTTTGCCATCTTCTTGGGGATCCCCGTAACTAAAAGTGTGGTTTCCATGCTCTTGATCGAAAGAATGGCGAACTCGGTGAACCATAATTTCCCACATCTGCCCTCGCACAGACTGCCAGGCTAAGTCATCCTCAATGCCCACTACGTTGATTTTCATTTGCCGATCAATACTGACTTGACCGTGAAACGAGGATCCTTGACCACAGCCTGAGGGGCAATAGGTAACCTGCGCTTGGTAGCCGGGAAAGTGCTCATCCCATGTGTAGCGACTTTCAAAGGCTTCCCTGAAGAGATCTTGGGCTGATAATGCTGTAGCTACCATAGTGTAAGCTCCTTAATAGAAATTGTTTCTAATAAGGATCGTACCTCTAGGCTCTGGCTGGTCTATCCCCCTTAAGGTTTTCTTAGCTCAGTGTGAAGACTGCCTTTACACGAGAGACGAGAAGAGATAGAAGATGACACTGTCCGTTGTCCGAACTCCATCCAGATGCTGCTCAGATTTTGGCTCTGGATCAAAGTTGCCTGATAAACAGGGATCCCCTCTGGAGTTGAGTGCCCCAAGGGTTTGATATCGAGGGATCCCATCCAGTAACGGAACAGAAGCGATAAGCCATAAGGCGCTGCAGCCAACATGGAATTATTTATTGAGAATAGATTATTAAGAATCAATTGCATTATCTGAGTGGTTGGTTAGCCTAGGCTTGCCTCTACCAAAATAGGGCCGAGTTGCTTAACAAGTGTTTTCTCCCTCAGGGCTGACCATGGTTCTCTCTCTGTTCTGGCGCAGGTATCGAAGGGTGCGGATCCTCATGCTGGTGATGGGATCCCTTCTGGCAGGGTGCTTTCTGGTTTCCCATAGTGGATCCCAGCCCTTGCCTCCCCGAGCAGGCGGAGAAACAACCGTCTGGAATCGGACTTCCACGGCCTACGAGCAACCTGCCCCCAACCTGGATCCTGGCTGGGCCAAACTACACGTGAGGGGAGACGGCACCTTTGAGGCTCGTTTTGTAACTGCTCCAGCTCCTGTCAATCCGGGTTTAGGGCCTTTGTTCAACAACAACTCCTGCGCCGGTTGTCACCTCAAAAATGGCCGTGGCCTACCAGAAAAAGGACAGCGGGTGGTGCGGGTTAGCCAGCTTCAGCCCTTTGAGGATGGGGATCCCCTTTTTAGCCTCTTGGGTTGGGAGGCACTGGCTCCGAACAGCAATACACCTGCCGTACCCGGCATCGGCACTCAGGTTCAAGAAAAGGCGATTCGGGGTTATCGGCCAGAAGCCAAAGTAGCACTGACTTGGCGGGAACAGAAGGGCCACTATAGAGATGGAACAACGTACACGCTTCGCTATCCAGAGGTTAATCTTTACACTCTAGAAAGTAAGTCCATTGACAATATTTTGCTCTCCCTACGGATCCCTCAGCCGGTTTTTGGTGCTGGTTTACTGGAGGCAATTCCAGAGGCAGAGCTGTTACAACAGTCAGATCCTGAAGATGTGAATCAGGACGGTATTTCTGGGCGACCCAATTTTGTTTGGGATGCTGTCCATCAGAAAGTCACACTTGGACGCTTTGGCTGGAAAGCGAATACCCCCAACCTTAGACAACAAACTGCCGCTGCCTATGTTAACGACATGGGCGTAACGAATCCTTTGTTTCCAGCTGCCGAGGGTAGTGACGACATTGATGAAGCAACGTTGAGGGCGACAACAGTTTATGTACAAACTCTAGCTGTGCCTGCCCGTACCCTCTGGCAGGATTCAAAGATCCAACGAGGAGAAAAGATCTTTGCCCAAGCTCAATGTGCGGCTTGCCACCTGCCAGAACTACGCACCGGGATCCACGAAATAACTGCTTTGCAAAACCAGATCATTCATCCCTACACAGACTTGCTATTGCATGATATGGGAGAAGAACTGGCAGATCATCGACCTGATTTTGAAGCAACAGGTAGCGAATGGCGTACACCGCCTCTCTGGGGGATCAGCCTATCCCAGACCGTTTTGCCCTATTCTGGCTATTTGCACGATGGCCGCGCCCGTAGCTTAGAAGAAGCGATTCTCTGGCATAGCGGAGAGGCAGAAAAGTCACAAGAAGCCTTTCGGAATATGACCGGTGAAGAAAGAGAAGCCTTGATTGATTTCCTTCGCAGTCTCTAGAGGTTATAAATCCACCCAGTTTCTCAGGAGGTTAGCATAAACCTTGGAGAGAAGATCAAAGCTGTGAGTTTTGCCCAGTTCTTGAAAAATTTGCTGCCGGGCTGTTTCCAAATCAAAGAGAATCTCTCTTCTCTGTGGATCTCGGATAAGGCTCTGAATCCAACCCACAGCCGCTAAACGGATCCCCATCGTAAGGGTTTCTACCCGATGCAACGTTGATGAGGGGTAGAGAATCATCGCTCCCGCTGGCAGCTTGTAGGACCGTTCCCCCTCACTGCTGTCCATAACCAGTTCTCCCCCCTCATAGGTTTCTGGAGAGCTAAGAAATAAGGTGAAAGAAATATCCGAGCGCATAAGCTGTGCTTCTGTTTTCATCACGGCATCATCCGTGTGGATCCCATAGGACATTCCGACTTCGTAGCGGCTGACCAGGATGGGATGAATGATTTTAGGTCGAGCTGCCAATTGAAATAGCGAGTTACGAGCTAGAGCCACAGTGATAATATCCTGTATCCTTCGGCGTTGAAGGGATCCCTTAGATAGCTGAGTATTGTTTTTAACTAGTTTCGCACTCCAGCCTGCTGTGATTCTGCCATCGATAAACTCCGCCAGATTGACCCGACTGCCGGTGGCCAGCCAAATTCGGTCTGCCCCCAAAAATCCCCCATCCCGCGCCGCTTGGATCTGCTGCCAACGGGTTTCCCAACACATCTCCTGCTCAAAGGCTTGGAGGTACTTTGGCCCCAACCAACCGGGATCCGTGTCAAACAGCCTCTCTCGCATCACGCGCCGAGTTATCAAAATCACCCGTGCTCCCCGCCATACCGCCCCCAACGCCAGATGTCCACTGGTGAGGCCACCCCCCACAATCACGACGGTTTCACCCTCTAAAAAAAGGGACGATAAATTCACTTTAGATGAGTGACAGAGCCGCTCTGGAGGATGGGCCAAACCCAAACTCCACCTGGGCAGAGCCGGGACCCCTGTCCCCTTGGCCAGTACCACCCGTCTGGCCTGGAGAGAATTGCCATCGGTTAGCTCTAGAACAAACCGGGATCCCAAAGGTCGAATCTGACTGACTTGAGCAGACACCACCAGAGATCCCACCTGCCACCGACACACCACATCCCGACAAAAGGCTTCAAACACCGCCGCTCTGGGACGGTCATAGGGAGGGATCAACCCTAGGGGATCCCGTTCGGCAAACCGGCGCAGCTCATAAGGATTGGGGTCTGGGTGATGCACCGCTGGCGAGCGCAAATGGGGGATGTCTTGGGCGCGAAACTGCTGCTGCCACTGCTGCATCCAGATCCCAGAGGGATCCAATACCCGAATCCGGTGGTGCCAATCTTTACGTTTTTGCAGCAGGTGTGTTACTGGGGTCAACGCCTGGGGGCCAGCACCAACCACAGCGATATCGACAGGATCCAAGGAAAACACCACGATTAGAATGATTATCATTCCTATTGTAGAATCAATAAACCCTTACCAAGCGGGATCTCTTGCTCTAGAATGAGAATCGTTATCATAGAGACGCCATGCCCCCATCGCAGATCACGCTGGTCACCGGCCCCCCTGGAGTGGGCAAAACCACTTGGATCCGACAGCAGCTCAACCAAGCCAGGGATCCTGTCGTCTATTTCGCCGCCGGGGCGGGATCCCTGCCGATTGATGGGATGCATCTGGGAGTGGAGTTTCCTCACCTGAAGGTGCTTATCGAGGGCCAAGAGCAGGAGCTGCTGGGGCAGATCAAGACTGGGATCCCGTTGCTGGTGGAGGTTGCTTTTCATTTGGATCCGGTGCAGATGCAGCAGATTTTTGGGGAGTTTGACTGCTACTGGGTGGGTATCACCCCGGATCCGGAACTGGACGCAGAAACCTATCTGTGGGCGGATGAGTTGATTCCCGGACAGGCTACCCTTCCTCCTCTCAAGACTCCACAACTCTGGCGGGCATCGCTGACGGGGCAAGTTTGGGATCCGGCCAGTTTGGAGGTGTTTTGGGATGAGCTATTGCTGGGAGCCTATGGGGAAGTTTATCGGGCTAAGGGGATCTTTGAAATGCCAGAGGGGCAGGCCATCTATGGAGAGTTTACGGCTGGATCCCGGCGCACGAGTCTGGAGGATTTTGATGTGCTAAATGTGCCCCGTCACCTCAAAGGTCGACCGCAGCGGTTTAGTGGCCTAGAGATTTTGGGACGTAATCTGGATACGGGATCCCTGAGCCAGGCGGTGCAGGATTGTTGTCTATCGGATGCTGTGTTGATGGATTATCAACGGCAAATCCAAGAACTGATTGAAACTGGAGAACTGGCAGCATGAAACTCGCCGTCCTATCCTGTATTCACGCCAATTTGCCTGCTCTGGAGGCAGTGCTATTGGATATAGATCAACATCAGGTTGACCAGATCTTTTGTGTAGGAGATTTGGTCGGCTATGGCCCCCACCCCAATGAGGTGATTGAGAAAATTCGGGTCTTGGGGATCCCCACTTGTGCAGGCTGTTGGGATGAAGATGTGGTGGACGGTCACAACGCTTGTGAGTGTAGCTACCCTTCCGTTTTGGCTGAAAAAAGAGGTCTGCTAGCCCATGAGTGGACCAACCAACAGGTGAGCCAAGACAACAAAGACTGGCTGGCCACCCTACCCCACAGTCTCAAGTTTGAAAATCTTGCTTTTGTGCATGGCAGCCCCCACAGCGCTCATGAGTATCTGCTGCCAGGGATGAATGTGTTTGTGGCGCTAGAGCGGGTGCTGGCTACGGGGGCTGATGTATTGTTTTGTGGCCACACCCATGTGCCCTATGTGCGTACCCTCCACGATGCTCACCTGCACCTAAAGGTCACCCCGTCAGCCGGGGATCCCTACACTCATACCTTCACTGCCCCTGTTAAGCGCATCGTCAATGTCGGATCCGTGGGTGAGCCGCGCCATGGCCGACCCAACGCCACCTACGTTCTCTACGACAGCGAGTCCGAAGAGGTCACCCTTCGAGAAGTGCCCTATGCCTTTCAGCGCACCTGTATGGACATTCTCGAGCGGGGTTTGCCCCCGATTTTTGCGTGGCGATTGGCCCGTGGATTGGAATATGCCGAAAAGGCTGAGGATCCCGCCCATGTCTGTACCCGTTAGGCTAGGCTGAGCACGTTCATATCCTATCCAATTCTTTAGCGATGCCGGAAGTCCTCAGTGCTGCCCTGCTCACTCTTAAAGATATTCACCAAAACCTGAAAATGGAACCCTGTTGGGATAGCCGTTTTGAAGAATATCTTGTGTTAAAGCCTCTGCCAGAGCATCAGGAACAGGAGTTATTGAAGATCAGAGCCGATTTTTTACCCTACCTAGAATCCGGGACAGTGAGTGAGGGGACTATCAAATTGCTGCTCTTAGCTCCCCTCTTAAAATTGACAGGTTTTTATCAAGAGCCTTTTCACATTGATGTAGAAGAATCTATTGGACAGATTCTGGAAGCAGATGAGGAGATGACGATCCGAGGCCGAATGGATATCTTAATCACTAAGAAGCAAATGAAGCCTATTTTTTGGATATTGATCATAGAGGCCAAAAAACTGAGTTTAAGTGTTCAAGTAGGTTTGGCTCAACTACTAGCCTACCTTTATAAGGGTTTGCAAAATCAGTCTCAAGTTTGGGGCCTAGTCACCAATGGTTTCGAGTACCAATTTATTCTTGCCGAAAAAAGACAACCTATAATCTACCACCTGATGCCTCTACTTAACCTCTTGGAAACAGAAAAATTGAAGCAAATTCTTCAAGTTTTGAATGGGATCCGAGAGCAATGACACAGTGGGCTATTCTAAGCGGGATCCTGGGGAATTGCAGAGCCTATGAAGCAGTATTGCAGGATCTTCGTCGCCAAAAAAATCCAGTTGAGCAGCTTTTCGTCTTGGGGGATGTGATTGCGCCAACCTCCGAATCAGAAATGTTGATTGAGCGCCTGCGGGATCCCAAACCCCGAGAGTTGACCCCCCAAGTTTGTCGCGGCTGGTGGGAAGAACAAGCCCTGATCTTGCACGGCTTGGGCAGCGCCGGGGATCCCAAAGAACTGCGAGAGGCCGAGGGTGTCGATGCGATTGAAAAGCTGTGGAAATCAGTCTCGCGGGAGACAGTGCAGTGGATCCGCTCCCTCGACTTTGGTTTTCAAGAACTTGATTGTTTGCTGATTCACGGCAGCACGGTCAGCGTTAGCGATGGTCTGACTCCCCACACTCCCCCTTTAACCTTGCTAGACCGGGTGATCCGGGCTGGGGTGAATACCCTGTTTTGTGGTCGCTCAGGACAGACGTTTCACATCCAGTTGGAGTCGGGATCCCTGCGGGAAACTCTGCAAACGTTGGAGGGTACTCACGACTTGGCACCCAATCCTGTCCAACCTCGGCAAGTGGTGGGTGTTGGTACAGTGGGTGGGATCCCTGGGCAGGCAACCTATACCCTTTATGACCCTGGCTCCGGTCGGGTGCAGTTTCGCCGGGTGGATTATCCATAGGTGAATAATGTCGAATTGGCTTGGCACTCAGCGAAAGAGTTCATTTCAAATCGTTTATTTAAGTCAATTTGGGGAAGCCGGTTCACCCCCACAGGCGTGGGGACAACCCCGAGAGTATTAACGCAGATGAGCAAATTCACGGTTCACCCCCACAGGCGTGGGGACAACTTGCCCCTCCTGAATGGGGTCAGTGATTGGATCGGTTCACCCCCACAGGCGTGGGGACAACTGAGCTATCCCGGAAACTAGATCTCATCCTTTACGGTTCACCCCCACAGGCGTGGGGACAACAAACGGTGCCATCGTGGCTCAGGGGGCTAATAACGGTTCACCCCCACAGGCGTGGGGACAACTGCCCTAAAATTTGCCGAACCTTTCGTGCCCGCGGTTCACCCCCACAGGCGTGGGGACAACTTCCAAAATTATCATCAATGTATAAAAATATCACGGTTCACCCCCACAGGCGTGGGGACAACTCGTGACGGTGACCGTCTAGTAATTAGTGTTCCAGGTTCACCCCCACAGGCGTGGGGACAACTTCGTGGCCAATCTGCGCCAGAAAGTGGGCGATCCGGTTCACCCCCACAGGCGTGGGGACAACTATCTAGGGGAAACTGTTAGCTACCAGTTAACGAGGTTCACCCCCACAGGCGTGGGGACAACATCACTGCCGGCAATTACCTATCCGGTTAATTCGGTTCACCCCCACAGGCGTGGGGACAACTAATCTAGCTAGACAATTATCTGGTATTAATGGAGGTTCACCCCCACAGGCGTGGGGACAACGACACGGCCAAACGTTGCGGCAAAATCACGAACCGGTTCACCCCCACAGGCGTGGGGACAACAGATTATTCTTGTTATCCAGGGCGGATCCAGCCCGGTTCACCCCCACAGGCGTGGGGACAACGCAGCTATCATCCCCGATTCCAAAACGGCGGTTGTACGGTTCACCCCCACAGGCGTGGGGACAACTTCATCATAAACAAATAATAATGTTCTTGTAATACGGTTCACCCCCACAGGCGTGGGGACAACTAATTTCCCTGCCCCTAGTTCGGCCTGGAACGACGGTTCACCCCCACAGGCGTGGGGACAACGAATCACTGCCGGCAATCACCTATCCAACCACTTCGGTTCACCCCCACAGGCGTGGGGACAACGCCTACGATGGCCATCGTGAGCATAAATCAAATAAGGTTCACCCCCACAGGCGTGGGGACAACGCAGTGATCGTCTCTGCCCCGAAAATCCCGAAAACGGTTCACCCCCACAGGCGTGGGGACAACTGATGATTTTGGGATGTTTTATAGAGTCAGCGATGGTTCACCCCCACAGGCGTGGGGACAACTTTGAATGTCTGGCTATGCCATATCGCATAGCCGGTTCACCCCCACAGGCGTGGGGACAACCTGTTCCCGGACAAAATCAGCGGCTTTCCGGTCGGTTCACCCCCACAGGCGTGGGGACAACGCGATTACCTATCCAACCACTTCCTACCTTTTACGGTTCACCCCCACAGGCGTGGGGACAACTGGGCAGAAGTCTTTTGGCTGCTCAGGCTTCACGGTTCACCCCCACAGGCGTGGGGACAACGGCCGGGATCTCGTCTGGGAACCCTTGAAATGTCCGGTTCACCCCCACAGGCGTGGGGACAACGCTCTGGCGTGATCAAAGGAGCAGAAGCAATAGCGGTTCACCCCCACAGGCGTGGGGACAACGGTTCAGGCTATTGCAATTACAAAAGCGATTACGGTTCACCCCCACAGGCGTGGGGACAACCCGTTGGAGAAACAATACCTAACGGTATTAATACGGTTCACCCCCACAGGCGTGGGGACAACTTTAACGTTGCTGCTGCTGGTAGCAAGCCCGTCGGTTCACCCCCACAGGCGTGGGGACAACGTCGCTAACCGTTACTTCTTGGCTGTCCTTAAACGGTTCACCCCCACAGGCGTGGGGACAACGAATAGCTGGGAGAATTAGGCTCTTCAGACAGACGGTTCACCCCCACAGGCGTGGGGACAACGCCATCTAAAGAAACAGTTTCTAGTTCGAATACCGGTTCACCCCCACAGGCGTGGGGACAACGATAAACTCTAGCTTTATTTCCTTTTTACAGCTGGTTCACCCCCACAGGCGTGGGGACAACGGACACGGGAAGTTTTGGTTCTGAGGAAAGCAACGGTTCACCCCCACAGGCGTGGGGACAACTTTCTGATAACAAGCAAGGATCTAACGGGAAGCCGG
>JAUQVI010000063.1:0-14450 GCA_039794885.1 Thermostichus sp. DG02_5_bins_236 | reverse complement strand
ATCCTCAACCACGCCACCGAGCGCTCACTGGTATTGCTGGATGAGATTGGCCGCGGCACCGCCACCTTTGATGGCCTTTCCATTGCCTGGGCCGTGGCCGAATACCTGGCCACCCAAGTGCAGGCCCGTACCCTCTTTGCCACCCATTACCACGAGCTCAACCAGTTGGAAACCCTCCTGCCCAACGTAGCCAACTTCCAGGTGGTGGTGAAAGAACTGGAGGATCGAATTGTATTTCTGCACCAAGTCCAAGCGGGTGGAGCAGATCGCTCCTACGGCATCGAGGTGGGACGCATGGCAGGGCTGCCCAAACCGGTGATCGAACGGGCTAAGCAAGTCCTAGAGCTGGTGGAAGAGCACAGTCGCATCGGCTTGGGGCTCAGAAACCAAGGACGCTGTCAGGGCTCGAAGAAAAACCAACCTGAACAGGAACAAAACCCCAGTACTGAACAACTGCCGATTTTCCCTGATATCGATTAATGCTCGTTGCTGCTTAACCCTTCCTCAATGGGATCCCGTTCCTGCAGAGCAAAAGTGGCTGCCAAAATATCCAGCTCATCCCGATGCCCCTCCACCCATAGCTGTGATCCAGAACCCTCCTCTTGCAGTTTGAGACGGATCTGTTCCCGGCGTTGGTTGCGCTGGCGGTAGTACCAACCGGCGTAAGGGGAGGCCAGCATCAGCATCCAGGGCCACCCCCCCCATTGCGGCTCAAGGGTGTGTAAAACCAGAGCCAAACAGGCCAACCCCAACCCCGCCAGCCCGCTGAGAAAAGCCGCCAACCCGGCACTGGCCTTGGCCTCTCCTGCAAAGGTGGCCATGCCATCTGAATCGGTGCATTGCAGTTGGTAGGCCCGACCCTGCAAATGACTGCGCAAGGCGGATCCCAAAGGGTGTAACGGACGGCTGCTAAAGTAGAGACGGCTCTCCTTTCGATTTTTACCAGAAGCTCGCAAAAAAAAGAATAAGCCAAGAGCCAGTAAAACGGTCAGCGTTAGCGTCGAAAGGGTTTCCCCTGTCAGGGAGGTTTCTGATACATTCATCGCAATCCAGTGCCCTTGAGTACATTTTTCCCGACAAGGATTCTATGGGTTTGCAGCCTGTCTCCCCTCTTTCCCCTTGCACTTCCTTGACCACCGCTTACAGAACTGAGCGTAAAGCCCAGGTGCTTTAGCCCTGGGACATGAGCGACGTAAGCCGTGGGCGAACAGTACAATCCCTGCTGCTCAATAGATTGCACTGCTATATTAAAACACATTGCGCCGAGCAGTCTGAAGCAAGAATGCTGGTACTTGAGGCAAAATTCAAGGGCAAAGCTGCACAGTTCGAGGCTTTGGATGAAGCTGTTCGGACAGCTCACTTTATCCACAACTCTTGCCTTTACTTTTGGATGGATAACCCAAAAGTCTCGAGGCCCATAAAACCAAGTGATTAGACCTGCATTGGCCAGTGCACTCAGTTGTAGAAATCTGCGGCAGTTGAAGTTTTGGAACGTACTCACAAATCACTCCTGATCTCTAGGGAGTTTGGCAGCAGGATGAGAATCACCTGAACACTCTTATCGTAATGAGAATCCAAAAGTTTTAACAGGGATCCCTTTTGCAAATATCAAAAATTAATGACCCATTCAGATTTAGGTTAACAATGGGATCTCTATTGAGATTAAGAATCGATTAAGTTCCCAGTATCTCTGATGAGGCTGTATCTATTTCTTTGCTGCACGGAGAACCTTTGAGGGGTTAATTCTACCGCTCTAAGATGATTCTGCCCATCCTTGGTTCCCCAGATCTTGTAAGATTGCTCTTAGGAAAAGTCCATGCTCTAATTCCAAATTGTCCTGGACTTTGTTTTTGTAAAGAGTTGGATACTGGCTTTAATTTGAAGGGATCCCATGCAAACAGTCTTCAATAAACCCGGTCAGTTTTGGCGCGGTAATTTACACACCCACTCCACCCATTCGGATGGCCACTGCTCGCCGGAGGAGGTTTGTCGCACCTATCGGGAGGCAGGCTATGACTTTCTGGCCCTAACGGATCACTTCATCGAGCACTACAACTGGCCGGTCACGGATACGCAAGCCTTCCGCACCGATACCTTCACCACTCTGATCAGCGCCGAGCTGCACACCCGCCAACACCGCATGGAGCTAGGCCATGTCTGGCATATTTTGGCAGTGGGCTTACCCCTGGATTTTGCCCCGACTCAGCCGCAAGAAACGGGACCAGAGCTAGCTGCCAGGGCCTTGGCCACCGGAGCCTTTGTAGCCGCCGTCCATCCGCAGTGGTTCATGATGACGGAAATCGATATGCTCTCACTGGGACCGATCGATGCCGTCGAAATCTACAATGCCAGTTCCGAGGACGACAGCGACACGGCTGAAAGCCTCTACATGCTTGATTATATGCTGGCGCGGGGAAAACGGCTGTGGGCCGTTGCTACTGATGATGCCCATTTTGTCCCCAATTCAAGAGAACGGCTGCGGGCTTGGGTAATGGTGAAAAGTGAAACGTTGCAACCAGATACCTTGCTGAGTGCTCTGAAATCAGGGGATTTTTACTCCAGCACCGGCCCCCGCATTGTGGATTTACAGCTGGAGCCAGGAGAGCACCTGTACGTGCGCTGTAGCTGTGCGGATCGGGTGTACGCATTGGGGAGGCCGACGGAGTACCGCAGTGTAGCCGAGCAGGGCTTAACCGAAGCCAAGATCGATCTGAAGGGGTGGCGTAGCCCTTATGTGCGGGTGTTGGTGCGGGATCACCTGGGGGGCAAGGCTTGGTCAAATCCAATTTGGTTGGATTAACCGGGATCCCCTGCGGAAGGTGTTCCTGACTCTAGGAAAACGAGGAGGGTACAGTTCTTTTGCAGGTTTTCCGTAAATGTGCTTGTAGATGTGCCCATAGCAAGCCGTCATTTTGCCCTGATCATCATGACCAGTGGCTTGTAAAAGGGCTGTAAAGTGGTGTCAATCATGGTGCTATGCACCGCTGTGCGAACGGAATCTGCGGAGTTCTGTTTATGGGCCAGGAGATCGCCTCCCTCAGCTTTAGTGCGGAAGATTTCGCGGATTTTGCCGTTCAACTGCAGCAAGAGACCGATTTGCTCGCCCGTTGGCTATCGGGATCCCCAGAGTTGGATTCCGCCTGTCAACCGTTTGCGCAGGGATCCCTGGTGGGCGGGTTTGAGCTGGAAGCCTGGTTAATTACCCCCGAAGGGGATCCCTACCCGATTAACCAACCTTACTTGGAAGCCGTGAATAGCCCGCTGGTGGTGCCGGAGCTGGCCCAGTTCAACGTGGAGATCAACAGCCAGCCGCAAGTGTTGACCGGATCTGCTCTGCAGCAGTTTCACCAGGAACTCAGCCAAACCTGGGAGCACTGTTGCCAAGTGGCTGACCAATTGGCAGCGGGATTGATCATGATCGGCATTTTGCCCACGGTGCGACAAGAACAGCTCACCCTGGAGATGATCTCCCCCCGCAAGCGCTACTTTGCTCTCAATGAACAAATCTTGAACCTCCATCACCATCGGCAGGGCATCCTCGGGTTGGATATCCAAGGTATGGCTGCTGCTGCCTCTGGGGGAGAGCATGACCACCTGCGAATTCTGCACCCCGACATCATGCTGGAAGCGGCTACCACTTCTTTTCAAATCCATTTGCAAGTCCCTCCAGATCAAGCCGCCCGCTTCTTCAATGCATCTTTAATTTTGGCCGCGCCGCTGGTGGCGGTTGGAGCCAATTCCCCTTACCTATTCGGGAAGGATTTGTGGGCAGAAACCCGTATCCCTTTGTTTGAACAGGCTTTGGATGGCCCACCCCCGCTTTCCCCCACCCACCACCCCCGCGTCACCCTTGGGCAAGGCTATGTGCAGGGATCCCTGATGGAATTGTTTTTGGAAAATCTGCAGCACTACCCGGTGCTGCTCCCGCAAAAGTTGGGATCCCCGCTGTCGGAACTGGCCCACCTTCGCTTACACAACGGCACCATCTGGCGCTGGAATCGCCCTTTGATCGGGTTGGATCCCGTTCCCCATGTGCGAATCGAGCAGCGGGTTGTGGCGGCAGGCCCAACGATACCGGACATGATCGCCAATGCCGCCTTTTACTTTGGGTTGACCCAAGCCTTGGGATCCCAAGCGGTTCCTCCCGAACAGGATCTGAGCTTTGGCCAATGCCGAGCTAATTTTTATGCTGCGGCCCGATTGGGCTTGGAGGCTCCGATAACCTGGTTGAACGGATGGCAGGGATCCCTGCGGCAGTTGCTGCTCAAGGAGTTGATTCCGTTGGCTGCCAAGGGATTGGCCGACCTGAATCTAGCGCAGACAGATGTAGAGGAGTACCTGGAGATCATCCGCGCCCGTACCGAATCGGGACAAAATGGAGCCACTTGGCAGCGTCGCTATGTCGCCCGCCATGGTAAAGATATGCAACAATTAACCTGTGCCTACTGGGAGCGGCAACGCCAAGGTCGTCCAGTGCACACTTGGGATCTGACTTAAAAAGTAGAGTGACATCTGATCACGTTCCCCATAGAATTTTCCCGCCAAGCTCAGTTCAAGCATTCCGAAGCAATGGGTGCTTAGTCGAAAAATATGCTCACCGTTCTTGATCACTTACCTGACCAACTTCTGGCTCTGAATGCTCATCAGCTCTACGACCGCTTGAGTGGGCCGACGTTGATTCACCTGTCGGGGCGTCGGGATCCAGCTCTGTTTGTTTCGGTTCTGTTGCACGGCAATGAAGTCACCGGCTGGCAAGCCATTCAGCGACTTTTGAGCCACTATGCGCAACGGGAATTGCCTCGGTCTCTGTCCCTGTTTATTGGTAATGTTCAGGCAGCTCGCCAGGGGCAACGGCGCTTAGACGGCCAACCGGACTACAACCGTATTTGGGGCCCCGGTTCCACTCCCGAACATGCGATTGCACAAGCAGTGATCCAGCAAATGCAGCAACGGGGAGTGTTTGCCAGCATTGATATTCACAACAACACCGGCACCAACCCCCACTACGCCTGTGTCAATCATCTCGATGCCCCTAGCCTGCACTTGGCCGGATTGTTTGGTCGTACCGTACTGTATTTCACCAAACCGGAAGGGGTTCAAAGTATGGCCTTTGGTCACTTTTGTCCGGCGGTAACCTTGGAGTGCGGCAAACCGGATCATCCCCACGGCACCCAACATGCTTACGAATTTTTAGAAGCTTGCTTACATTTGTCCAGGATCCCACAGCGGCCTGTCCTTAGCCAGGATATTGATTTGTTTCACAGTGTAGCCATTGTAAAAATCCCCGACCAAGTGAGTTTTAGTTTCGGAGATGCGGAGACCCGACAAAGCAATGGCGGATCCCAAGCTCATATTTGCTTTCCTCCGGATTTGGATCATCTTAATTTTCAAGAGATCCCCCCCCATACCCGTATTGGC
This sequence comes from Thermostichus sp. DG02_5_bins_236, assembly GCA_039794885.1. GTDB lineage: Bacteria > Cyanobacteriota > Cyanobacteriia > Thermostichales > Thermostichaceae > Thermostichus. Next base: position 9,032 of record JAUQVI010000063.1, on the reverse strand, counting down.
TGGACGAACAATGGCTTCCATCTGGATGTGCAAAATGAGCAGGGTCAGGATGTAGCCGATCGCTTCTTTTATGCGCAGGATGGTGAAATTCGCACCACCGTTCCCCTGATGCCGGGTATGTTGACTTTGAATAGCCGCATCATTCGTCAAGACTGTCTTTGCTACTTGATGGAGCGTTATCCTTGGGTGAGCTGAGGTTCAGAGATCCTGATAATAAGTATTGACAATAATCTCTTTGCCTCTCTTGTGATAGAGGCCAGGTTTGAGCTGGCTTCATGTCCATGGCTCAGGGAGGAAAAATATCAACGACACACTCCAGCACCTCACTCAAAAGGATGGAGCCTTACTGAATGCCCTGCCAATTCCCTTCGGCAAGGGGTTTCACCAGATCGAGACCTATCTGGAAAACGGCCTAGTGCTGACTACATGCGACACCTATTGGGGAGTGACACCTTCATTGCGCTTGTGGCTGTGCAGAATGGAGTCGTAGTGGGAGGAAGCGCCGCCTATGGCCGCCTATGAATTGAAGAAGTTTGAGCAGGAGGGGAGTGAAATTTACATTTATCATTTGTTGAGCTTCCAAACATCCTCTAAGGGACTGCTCGTGATGACTCTCGACACTGATGCTAGACATACAGCACGGGCTTCTCCAAACTCCGAAGAGTAGAGAGAATGTCCTTCGAGGCACTGTCAGTTGTAGAACGACCTATAACAATCTTCCCTCTACGGCGGTTGATAGCAGTGTTAACGTCCCTATCAAACCAAAGTTTTTCTGCTTCATCCTAATACTCACAAATGCTGGGATCAGTAAAGATGAACTCATCTCGATAGCAGAGCAGTTGAGACGTGTAGGCAGGGTTCATTCCAATCGGAATGGCTCCAGCTTTTGCAGCTATGTATTCCAGGATTGTGAAGAATTGCCCAAATGTAGCATCGTTCCAGGACTTATTCAGTCGAGACTTAGCTGCTTGACCATTGAGCAGGTATTTCCCCTACTCATCTTGTTTTGCGCTGTTGCACTTACTCAACCCTTTCAGGTTGAGATTCTTGTAAATGAATATTGTCTTACCCGTTCTCAGTACCCTGTAAGCAGTTTTGAAAGCATGATCACGTCTAGCTCTGGCAATCCGTTGATGTTCTCTGGTCTCACGTTTTGCCAACTTGCGACATGAACAACTCCCTTGTCTCTTAGCAGCTTTAAGGGTGAAAACTTTGGCTAATCTTTTCTCAGATTTGCAGAATGATTTAAGCAATGATAGTTTTTCACCATCAGATGTAGCGAGATACTCATCTTCATGCAAGGCAGCATCCCAATTCAGAATAACTTCATCAGGATTGACCAAAGACACAGTGGAATCGTCTAATCACAAGTTGACATACCAAGCTTTTTTGATTAGTTACACCTGTTTTAAGATCGTACCATCAGGGATATTTCAGTGCATTCACACCTTCAATAATCCCAGCTTAGGTATTTTGAGAAATAGAAACCTACCACCCAATGAACAGGAATATAATTCCAGTTTTGTACTCTCAAATAACATTGAGCGAAGCCTTTTGGCAAACTTAATCAGAGGGCAAGCGTTGACATAGCATCGGTTACGTTCCTACCAATCAAATCTATCCCCCAGTTGATGGTTGTACCAGTATTGGTAAGTCCGTAGTCAGAGATTAAGCTCTAGCTTTTATTCGGTTGTTAGAACTGCTTTGTACTGGTCAGTGTATTTCATCCTATGACTGTAGCGTACAGCTACACGGAATAGTGCTATGAATCAGGTTGATTTTCGAGTAACCGATGGAGAATTGATGCCCTTAAAAAGATATTGTGAGATTCAGGCAAGGCAACAAAGCGAGGTTCTTCGTAAATTGATCAGGAAACTGTCAATCTCTAGGGTGTTGAACCCCATCGATTGACTCGCATTCTTCTCGATGCTCACCCTTTCAGGTAGAGCGCGAGGCGCCTTCTCCAGGAAGCTGACTTAGGGGCTGACCCAAAGGATCCCTAGTGGTTGCTCACGGCAATGTCCGTTGGCATAAAAGCCAGCTCCATCTGGGCTACATAGTCGGCATAGCTGAGCACCGGCACTGTATCCCAGTCCGCCAAGCCATGCATACACTTCGACCACTGAATGAAGGCGGCAGGATAGCTATACACCAAGCTGGGATCCTGCAAAACCTCTTTAGGCAGGGGAGGAATAGACTTGAGCACCGCCAAAAGAGCCGGGGGCTTGTGGAGAAGTACGCGCGTGGCTTCGATCTGCTCTGGGGAAACCCTAAACTTAGCGGCAATAAACGAGATCACTCTGGAAATTCTCATCGCTCAACACCAACCTTGCTTAAAGATTAGGTTGCCCCAGGGCCAAAGTCCAAACTTCAGGGATCCTACGGAGCTTGAGAAAGTTAAGAAATCAAACCCTTTGCCAAAGATATACCGAAGATGGGCTGGGGAGCCAAAAGGATAGGGCTAGAATCCCTGGCGGTGATATTCGAATCTGGGACTCATGCCTGATTCCAATCGACCTTCGCCCCTCCTGCAATCTCAACTGGATTCTTTGGCTCATCCCGCCGCCCCAACCCAAAAGAAAAGCTGAGCGAACCACTGGGATGTCAGTACTCTCCTGGCCTGCGAAGTCTGTACTGGGTAGGATGGAGGCTACTACTGCCATAACGAACAGGGCGCCTGGGTGCAGATCAAGCGGTGCTCTTGACAGCGATCTGGATTGGCTTTGCATCGGGATCCTCTTGCCTGAACCGTTAGGTTCTCGTTATCCTGGTAAAGCTGAAAAATACGGGGAAACAAGTGAACCGTGGCTAAAAAGAGCATGATCGAGCGGGAGAAGAAGCGCCAACGCTTGGTCGATAAGTATCGGGAAAAGCGCCAACAACTGAAGGCGGAAATGGCCAATCCAGAAATCGATCAGGCTACACGCATGGAGCTGCACGCCCAGCTGCAACGACTCCCTCGGGCCAGTTCTCGCACCCGTCTGCGCAATCGCTGCTGGCAAACGGGCCGTCCACGCGGTTATTTTCGGGATTTTGGTCTCTCTCGCAACAGCCTACGGGAAATGGCTCACGAGGGGTTGCTACCCGGTGTAGTCAAGTCCAGCTGGTAAGACCGAAACCTGCGATTGGTCGAGCATTGAGGGATCCCGCGTGGGCCTACAGCCTTTTCAACTTTGTGATGAGGATCTCTCCGTTGAGGTTCTAGAGGCACTGGCTGGCGAAACCCGATTGGCAGTGGATACTGAAACCATGGGCTTGATCCCGCAGCGAGACAGACTCTGTCTGGTGCAAATTGCCAATGCTGCTGGGGAGGTGGTGCTGCTGCGGCTGAGCCGCGGGGTACGGCAAGCCCCTCGCTTGGCCCAGTTGATGACGGATCCCAGCATCGAAAAGATCTTTCACTATGCCCGTTTCGATCTGGGCATGCTGTTATATCACCTCGGGATCCCGGTTTGGCCGGTGTTTTGCACCAAAATTGCTAGCAAACTGGCACGCACCTACACCAACAAGCACGGCCTTAAGGAAGTGGTGAATGAGCTGTGTGGGGTGGAACTGAACAAAACGGCCCAAAGCTCGGACTGGGGATCCATCCAGGCTTTCTCTGCTGAGCAACTGGAGTATGCTGCCAACGATGTCCGGTATTTAATCCCGGCTCGGGATAAGCTGGCCCTAATGTTGCAACGGGAAGAGCGCTGGGAATTGGCACAGCGTTGTTTTCAACACTTACCAACTCTAGTGGATCTGGATTTGATGGGCTTTAGCAACATCTTCGAACATCAGTAGCTCCACCCCGAAGCGCCTTTCGACAGTCAGTTGGACGACCAAAAAAGATAGTCAGAGACCCGTGGGGTTTCCAGTAGGTACAGGGCCTGAGCCGTGAAGAATCTCCCCTCTGCTCTCACTTTTTCTCTGCGATAGATGAATCCCAAGGGATCCCTCTCAAACAGGCTCATCTCCCCTGCCGGAAAATGGGCACGATTGGGGGAGTGTAAGGTATCAGGCAACACAGTTGGCCGTTGCTCTCTCTGGTGTAGTGATGGCAGGGTTAGCTCTAAAAACATTCTTAAGAGACTAAGCTTTTTCTGTCCTGTGCTTTTGTGCAAACACCCGGAGTTGAGTCGATGTTGGAGTCTCAGATGGTTGCCCAAGATCCGTCCTCCCCCCCCAGCACCCGCCATGGGATCCCGGGTCAGCCCGTTCTGGAATTTCGTCATGTCTCGCTGCAATACCCCGGTAAAGGGGCTCCCGTTACCATCATTCGGGATCTCAACTTTTCTGTAGAGCACTCTGAGTTTGTCTCCATCGTCGGCCCCAGTGGCTGTGGCAAAACATCGCTGTTAAAAATGGTTTCGGGTTTGAATACCCACCACGGCGGCACCATCTACTTTCAAGCGCAACCGATCACCGGCCCCCTGAAAAATGTGGGCATGGCCTTTCAAAACCCGGTACTTCTGCCCTGGCGCAACACCCTCAAAAATGTGCTGCTGCCCCTGGAGGTGGTACAGCCCTACAAGCGTACTTTCCGGCAAAACTTGGCCCAGCACGAAAAATCTGCCCTCGATCTACTGGCTACGGTAGGTTTGGAGGGTTTTCAAAAAGCTTACCCCTGGCAACTGTCGGGTGGAATGCGGCAACGGGCTTCTTTGTGTCGCGCCTTGATTCACCAACCGGAGTTGTTGCTGTTGGATGAGCCCTTTGCGGCTTTGGATGCCTTTACCCGGGAGGATATGTGGGAAATGTTGCAGCGGTTATGGATGCGCACCGCCTGCACCAGCATTTTGATCACCCACGATTTGCGAGAAGCCGTTTTCCTCTCCGACACCATTTATGTCATGGGGCCGCGCCCGAGCGAGATCATCTTTTCTCTTAAGGTGAATCTGCCCCGTCCACGCCCGCTGGAGATCTGCTTGACGGATGACTTTCACCACCTGGTTTCGGAAGTGCGCAAACACATTCGCCGAAGCTACTAGAAGCTACGAATTGATTTGTCCTGCAAGGTTTTGACCGACTGGCTGCGAGCACCCGAGGGATCCCAATGAAGAAATCATTCAACCAATTTCTGCATACCAAAGCGGCTTCGATCATTCTGCCCGCTGTTACCATCACCCTCAGCATCGTGCTGTGGCAGGTGGGGGTACGCCTGTTCAACATTCCCCGCTTCATCTTGCCTGCGCCCACTGAGATCATCGCCGCCATGAACCAATGGGGTCAGGTGATTGTGCGCCACTCCTTGATTACGGTGGGCTCAACGATGCTGGCCTTTACGCTGGCTTTGGTGGGGGGGGTCTTGCTGGGATCCATCATCGGCAGTTCCCGCTTGGCCTATCTGTCTTTGTATCCGCTGCTGGTGGGCTTCAACACGATCCCGAAGGTGGCTTTGGTACCCCTGTTGGCGATTTGGTTTGGCTTGGGCTTGATCCCGGCGGTGGTGACGGCCTTTTTGCTGGCTTTCTTTCCGATCGCCGTGAATGTGGCGGTGGGACTAGAAACGGTTGAGGCGGAAATGCGGGATGTGCTGCGCTCTCTGGGGGCGAGTGCTTGGGAGATCTTTATCAAGGTGGGATTGCCCCACAGCATGCCCTATCTGTTTGCCTCGCTGAAGGTATCCATCTCTTCAGCGTTTGTAGGTTCGGTAATCTCAGAAACAGTGGCCTCCAATGGCGGCTTGGGCTATTTGATCGTCTCCGCCAGTTCCTCTTTTGATGTGCCCTTAGCCTTTGCTGGTTTGATTGCTCTCGGTATTATGGGTATCTTGCTCTACACCTTCTTCGCGGCCCTAGAGAGATATGTGTTGGCTTGGCGGCAGTAGGAATCCGGGATCCCTCGTAGCGGTTCTATTGGGATCTTTTTGAGTAACCAACGGATTTCAGCTCAAATCGGGGAAGGTGGTCTGCACCGCCGGATGAATCAGCTTTCCGGCTTTGACGTTCAGTCCTTTGGCAAGAGCCGGATCCTGTTCCAGGGCCGTCGATAAACCGAGACGGGCCAACTTGAGGGTGTAGGGCAGTGTCGCATTGACTAGGGCTTGGGTAGAAGTCCAGGGAACAGCTCCCGGCATATTAGCCACACCATAGTGCAGCACCCCAAAGGCTTCGTAAACCGGCTGGGCGTGGGTGGTCACCCGTGTCGTGGCAATACAGCCCCCCTGATCCACCGCCACATCCACAATCAACGAACGGGGCCGCATTTGTGCCACCCAGTCTTCCTTGACCAAAACGGGGGCACGGCTGCCCGGCACCAATACCCCTCCCACCAGCAAATCGGCATCTTTGACACAATCTTCCACACTCTGGGTGGTGCTGTAGATCAGCTCGACCCGGGATCCAAAAATCAGCTCCAACTCGCTTAGGCGATGCAGATTGATATCCAGAATTTGCACCCGTGCCCCCAAACCCACGGCCATTTTGGCGGCTTCTGTACCCACTGTGCCCCCACCCAGGATCACCACCCGCCCCGGTGATACCCCAGGGATCCCGCCCAGCAACACGCCCCGTCCTCCCTGTTGTCGGGTCAGGTAATGGGCGCCAAATTGCACCGATAGCCGCCCGGCAATCACGCTCATGGGCATTAACAAAGGCAGGGATCCATCCGCCAGTTCCACTGTTTCGTAGGCAATGCAGGTGGCCCCCGATTTCACCAACGCCAAGGTAAGCTCGCGGCTCGCGGCCAAATGCAAATAGGTAAACAGGATTAAATCGGGATGCAGCAAAGGATACTCGGTGGGTAGAGGCTCTTTCACCTTCACCACCATCTCCTGCTGGTAGATCTCTTGAGGGGTGGTTGCCAATTTGGCGCCCGCTTTTAGGTAATCTTCGTCGCTAAAGCCTGCCCCTTGGCCCGCTTGGGTTTCGACCCAGACCTGATGCCCTTGTTCCGTCAGCGCCCGCACCGCAGCCGGAGTTAAGCCGACCCGGAACTCCTGCTCTTTGATCTCCTTGGGCACACCGATTCGCATAAAGATCCCTGTTTGGCTGGTCTTTCCAGTTTGACATCCTCTTCACAGATTCTCATCTCCTCGCTCAATCCTCTCTTCCTGCAAGGCTATCTCCTCCATCCCTGCTGTGATTCCGCACCCGTTCATCGGGGATTCCTCCCAATAGTCCCTGAGGGAGCAACCAATAGAAAGGTGAGGTGTGGAGCTGGAGCTATTTGCAGAGGCTGTTCTAGGGCCTGGAGGCTCGGGTACAGAGCAATGGCATTGACGCTCATCCCGCTAACGCTAGCTGCAAATTGGATCCCTTCTTGTGTGGCCAGTTGAATGCCCTCTTGCTTACCCTCATTCCGGGTTTCTTCCTTCCATTTCAAGTAAGGGCAGAGCCCTTGGGGTCATACTCGGCTCATCAAAGAACAGACCAGCTAACAGTCTGAGCAGGCCCTAATCTCATATCCCAATAGTTTGAGACTTCCTCATCCCTCACCCAAAAGAGTTGATAAAGATCGCCACAGGAGCATAAGCCCAATCCCCACCAGTGACATCAGCACCAGACGACGAAATTGCGCCGGATTGATCCAGCGGGATAACCACAACCCCGTGACAAAGCCGATAACAATAGCTGGCAACCCTAACCCCAACAACCGCAACACCTGTGGAGTGTAGTTGCCCTGTAGGGTATGGCTAAGCATGACGGTGCCTAGATTGCTCAGAAAAAGCCCCTGCAGATTGCTCTTAAACCGTTCTGGCTCCCAGCGGCGACAGTTGGCGTAGATGATGGCGGGAGGGCCACCGATATTGGCCATGCCGGAGAGAAAACCGGACAATCCACCAAACAACCAAGCCCAATGGGGGGATCCCAGCTCAGGTAATCGCAACCCCAAAAGTCCGTAGATGGCATACAAAACCAGGAGGATCCCTAACATGAGGGCAATCCACCGTTCATCCCAGCGAGCCGCTGCCCAAACCCCCAAAGGGATGGTTACCGTAGCTCCTCCCGCCAACCGCAGCAGGGATCCCCACTCCAAAGCATGCCGATAGCGCCAAGCCATAGCCACCACCGTCATCCCTGAGACCAAGGAGATCAAGGGCGTTGCGACCTGCAAGCTAACCACCAGCTGCAACAGGGGCACTGCTACCAACGCTAGGCCAAAGCCCGACAGCCCATGAGTCAGGGTAGCCAAGAATAAGATTAGACAGACCCACCCCTCGACCATTTTGGTGATCTACCCCGAACGGTTACTGTCAGCCCCATAGAGATATTCAGCAGATATCTAGAGTCTGTGCTGCTGTCTGCTTCGGAGCTATACCTGGAACATTAAGCAAAACTTAATATACTGGCTCTGGGATCCCTTGTCCCTATTCCCTCCACCCTAGTGCGTTATGACCGATTTCGTGGCCCCCCAGGGTCTGTACCTGGTGCATCTGCATCTGCACGGCCTACTGAGAGGACAAGATTTGGAATTGGGGCGGGATGCGGATACGGGGGGCCAAACCCGGTATGTTCTGGATTTGGTAAGGGCTTTATCCCAGCAACCGCAGGTGGAACGACTAGATCTCGTCACCCGACAGGTGGTGGATCCAAAAGTCAGCCCCGACTATGCCCAGCCCTGGGAGCCGTTAACCGACAAAGCCCAGATTGTGCGACTGCCCTTTGGCCCGCGGCGCTATCTGCGTAAAGAAGTGCTTTGGCCCTACCTGGATGCTTTGGTGGATGAACTTTTGCGTTATCTGCGGCGGGTGGGGCAACTGCCGGATGCCATTCATGCTCACTATGCAGATGCTGGGTATGTAGGGATGCGATTGGCAGGGTGGCTTGGGATCCCTTTGCTTTATACGGGGCACTCCCTCGGACGTGTCAAACAACAGCGATTGTTGCAACAGGGACAGAAGGCGGAGGTTCTTGAAGAACAATTTCATCTGCAGCGGCGGATTGCGGCGGAAGAGGCCACCCTAACCAGTGCGGCTTTGGTGATTACAGTGATGCAAGCAAAGCCCACGTCTTTCAAGCGTGGGATGTAGCGCCCTGCGGCTTTAGCCGCAGTTTCTGGTAAAATTGTATTAGTGGCTAGGGTAATCAACCACTTAAAAAACCCAGTCG
>JAUQVI010000062.1:0-14504 GCA_039794885.1 Thermostichus sp. DG02_5_bins_236 | reverse complement strand
ATCGGCGGGCAGCCGAGAACTAAACGCTTGGGGAGATTAGGCCTCTATTCTTTCTGGCTTCGGCCTGATTGGGTAAGCTCGGTCGTTGAACCAAGAATCCCACTGGCTTCAGCCGTGGGAGTGTCAAGTTTAATGTGTATGGCGAAACGGATTTCAGCCAGCGCTACGAATACAACCCGACGGATCCCTCCCCTAGTTCAGCCAAGCTGTTTTGAATGAGAGGCTCAGCCTCATCCATCAGACTGGCCTTAATCACACGCCACCGATAACTCACAGAGAATCTGAAGCGTACCCCATGCTGGAGACAGAACGAAATCCGTGACCAGGCTATTTGGAGTGGTTTTACAGAATCGGTACTTTTGAAGATGGGATGCTGCTGCTGAAAGATACCCAGAGCTCCGATGCCACGGTTGGAACCCGGGAGGGGGTTTTGAGCAAGGTTATGGAGAGGGGTCTTGGCGTAGTGGGCTGGTGCAGGTCGGGATCTTTGAGCCCCATGTTCGAGATCCCGCAGGATGTTGGCTTGCAGCCAGCCAAGATTGTGGTGGAGGGCGTGGGCTTTGGGTTGGTGGGAGGTTTGGGCTAGAGTCTTATTCTTGTGCTCTTGACCAAGTGTCTCCCAGTGGAGGGTAGAAGCAGGAGGGCTTGGGCTATGCTTTGAGTATTCACACGCCTGTGACACGGCATGGACAACACCCCAGCCAAACCTGATGGGGATCCCAAAACCCCTGAGCTAATTCTTCGCCCCGCCCAGCTAGGGGATCTAGAGGCGGTGGAGGAAATTTTCGCCGAAGCCTTTGATGAAGAGTATGGCAGCCGCTCGGTGGATATCCGTCGGCAGGTGCGTCGGTTGCGCCAGTGGTATGGGCCACTGAAAACCCTCAGTCTGTTTCCCAATCGCTTCCAGCACATGTTTACGGTGCATGTGGCGGAGTTGGAGGGGAAAATTTTAGGGGTAATCCAGGTGTCTCCCTTTAATCATTCCCGCAGTACCTGGCGAGTCGATCACATTGCGGTGGCCCGCTTTGCCCAACGACAAGGGGTGGGATCCCGGCTGCTCAAACACTGTATGGAACACTTCCGCGAGGCCCATACCTGGATCCTGGAGGTGAATATCCACAACAAAGCGGCGATGTCCCTCTATCGCCGTAACGGCTTTCAGCCCCTAGCCCAGATCACCTACTGGTCAATCCCTGTCGAGATTCTTACGGCCCTGAGTCAACATGAGCCCAAGTTGCCTAACCTGGTACCCGTGACCAATCGGGATGCTTATGCCATCTACCAGTTGGATACAGGCTCCATGCCCGCCAACGTGCGACAGGTGTACGACCGGGAAGTGAGCGATTTTCGCACCAACCCCCTGGATTGGGCCTTGGAACGAGCCAAACGCTCCATCAGTCATACGGAGAGGGTGGAGGTCTGTGTCTATGAACCCGAGCGCAAAACGGCCATCGGTTACTTCAATCTGAAGCTGGATCGCACCGGCCAACAACCCCATGTGGCCAAGCTCACGGTTCACCCCGCTTACACCTGGCTCTATCCCGAGTTAATGGCCAAAATGGCCCAACTCACTCAGGAACTTCCACCCCAATCTCTGGCTTTGGCCTCCACCGATTACCAACCGGAGCGGGAGGAGTTTCTACTGAAGCTCGGGGCACAGGATTTGGAGCGGACGCTGCTCATGTCCCGTTCGGTGTGGCATAAAATCCGCGAGAGCCGCTTCAGTTGGGATAATGCCTATTTCAACGCTATGCTGCGCGGGTTACAGGTGAAACAACCGGTGCCGGAACGGTTTGAGGGGCCCCCAGAGGGCTGGCTGGAGCACTATTTCCATCGCCTCAATCCGACCGAGCCGGATCCCAATTCTGAACCAGGACGTTCTTCGGATGCTCCCCCACCCCCCAGCCAAAACGCCAGCTAGCACTTGTGAATAACTCCGATTCTCTGACGTGGCGGGCTTTGATCCAGGCGGCCCTACACCGCAATCGTAGCGATCCGAGTGCGCGGTATATTCAATTAGCTACGGTGGATCCCCAGGGCCATCCGCGTAACCGCACGGTAGTGTTTCGGGGCTTCTTGGGGAATACTGGGTGGATCCAGATGGCGGTGGATAGCCGCAGTGAAAAGATCCACCACATCGCCCACCGACCCCAAGCCCAAATCTGTTGGTACTTCTGCAAAACCCGCGAGCAATTTCGGATTGCGGGTACCCTACAGGCTATTGCCGCCGATCACCCGGATCCCCAAGCCCTAAATCAGCGGCTGCACCTGTGGCAACAGATGTCAGAAAAGGGGCGGTTGCTGTGGTTTTGGCCGGAACCCAAGGCCCACCTTGCGCCGTCAGAGGCTTTCGTGCAGGAGTTGCCGCTGGAGAAGGCTACTGTACCTCCGGATACCTTTGTGGCTTTGCTGCTGGATCCGACAGAGGTGGATCATTTGCAACTGAAAGGGGATCCGATCTATCCGCAGTTGCGAACGATATATGAACGGTGGGAAACCGGGTGGCAGCAGCGGAAAGTGAATCCCTGAGGTGGCTCCGTTTAAGGGCTCTTTGGGGGGTTGCGGTCACGTCTCAAAAGATCCTGAGGGTGAGGGAGGATTCCCTTTTTTCCCCTAACTTCTTGTTGAAATAGACGTGTTAACGTAGCTGAACGATCCGTTAGTGCTAGATGCCTCCAGCAGGCAACCGCCAGCCTATCAGCGATGTGTAGCGTTGTTGTCGCAGTGGCCCCAATGTCCGCCTTGATTCGTGTGTTTTCGGTTTCTGTTGCTCAATCTGTCGCGTCTTTTCGGGTATCTCCTTTACTTGTGTGTCCACCTGGGTCACTGAAAAACATGACATTGTGGCATCGCTTGTGCCAGGGATCCCTGCTATTGGTCACGACTCTGGTTGTGATTGGCGGCAATGCCCATCGGCTGAGGGCACAAACGCTAGATGAACTAGGGCCAGGAGTTTTACCGGAAACTGTAGAGGATGTACAGGAACAGCTAGAAGATCCGCAAGATCTGCTGGAACTAGAAGGGGAACTCCCCTCCCCCTTGGAGCCGACCTTTCCCTCCCCAACCAGTACCCCTACCGCCCGCACGGGATCCTTTCGGGTGGGAAATCGCACGCCCTATCCGATTCGGCTGGTGGTTCTATTGCGGGGTGGTGAACGGCTGCTCAATCCAGAAACTGCCCATTGGGATTTTGCTCCCGGAGAAGGGGGGAGTGAGGGATTGGTGCTCAGTTTAGGGGAGGAACCGTTGCAAATCAGCCCTGGCGACATTGTGGTGGCTTTTACCTTGGATGGGAGCCGCCGGTACTGGGGACCGAATGTGGTGGGAGAATCTTTGGCCCCCTTTTGGAATGGGGAGAGCAGTTCGTGGTCGATGATTCTGCAGCCCTAAAGAACACTGGGGTGGCGGCCCTATTCCCATCAGCGAGACGGAGTTCCTTGCTCTACCGTCGGTTTGGGCGTAGTGAGCAGCAGATCTCTGTTTTTTCTCTGGGCAGTATGCGCTTGGTGAATGTACCCCCTGCTCAGGCCCAGGCTACGGTCGAGGCCGCCGTTGCTGCCGGGATCAATCACATCGAAACGGCACAAGCCTATGGCCATGCGGAGTCCCTCTTGGGAGAGATCCTCCAGACTCTGTCTGTACCTCGTCAGCAGTTGATCCTAACGACTAAACTCACCCCCCAGCCCCAAGACCAACTGAGGGAAACTCTTCAGGGATCCCTGATTCGTCTTCGGGTGGATTACCTGGATCAATTTGCCTTTCATGGCATTAACCGACCGGAACATCTGCAGTGGGTGTTGCAGGAGGGGTTGCCAATTCTGCAGCAGGCCCAGAAGGAGGGTTGGGTACGGTACATCGGCTTTTCCACCCATGGGTCCCTGGACTTGATCCTGCAGGCCATCCAAACGGGATATTTTGACTTTGTGAATTTGCACTACCACTTTTTCCAGCAGCGTAATCAGCCTGCCCTAGAGGCAGCCACTCAGCAGGATATGGGAGTTTTCATCATTTCTCCTGCCGATAAGGGGGGAATGCTCTATCATCCGCCGCGACGCTTGCAAGAAGCCTGCCAGCCCTTTAGCCCACTGGAATTTGCTTACCGTTTTTTGCTAGCCAATCCACACATTCACACCCTGAGCTTGGGTATTACCCACCTGCAGGAGTTGCAGACGGCTTTGGCCAGTTTACAGGATCCCGAAGGGTGGTGGGTGGATGGCCCTCGGGTTCAGAAACGGTTGCAGGAAGCCGAAGAGGAGCGCCTCGGATCCACTCGCTGTGCTCAGTGCTATGCCTGTTTACCCTGTCCGGAAGGGATCCACATTCCCGAGGTGTTGCGCCTGCGGAACTTGGCGCTTGCCCATGATATGACCGAATTTGGCCAATACCGTTACAACATGTTTGGTCAGGCCGGACATTGGTTTCCGGGGGTAACGGCGGATTGCTGTACGGAGTGTGGAGACTGTCTGCCCCGCTGCCCGGAACAGCTGCCGATCCCGGATTTGTTGGCAGAGACGCATCGGCTCTTGCACCGTGCCCCGATCCGACGGCTCTGGGAATGAGGAGTGGACTCTGTCTCGGAGATTGGGTTAGCGGAACATTGGCCCGCACAAAAGCCACAAACAGCAGAGCAAGATATCCATTCTGAAACGCTCGACCGGCTTTACCGACTACCGACGCCTCAGCTCAGGGATCCAATCCAGGTGGTGTAAATTCCCTGTAGGGATACCGCGGCTTGCCCCCAGAGGGTATAGGTCAACGACCAGCTATCCAAGCCCATTGCCCCACACAGCAACAACAAATACAGATTGGCAAACACAAACAGGGATCCAGCCCGCTCCCGGCTTTGCGGATCCTGAAGCAACTGCACTGCCTTCCAAACCAACAGGGATCCGAGCAGAAATGCGACGCCCAGATAAAAGGATCCCAGTACCCGCAGAGGGTAAACCAGCAACAGGCTCACCGGCACAATCAACAGAGCGTAGAGCACAATCTGTAGAGCTGTACGGGTTTCTCCGGCCACCACCGGTAACATCGGCACCCCGGCACGGGCGTAGTCTTCTCGCTTCAAAATGGCTAAGGCCCAGAAGTGGGGCGGTGTCCACAAGAAAATGATGGCAAACATGACCCAAGCCGCCCAGCTCAATTCACCAGTGGCTGCCGCCCAGCCCACCAAGGGAGGGATTGCCCCCGCTGCCCCGCCAATGACAATGTTTTGGGTGCTAGAGCGCTTCAACCAATGGGTATAAATCCCCACATAGACCAGGATCCCAGCCATGGCCAAACCGGCAGCCAGCCCATTGGTAAAAACAGCCAGGAGGCCAAAAGAAGCCAAAGCCAGGATCCCTGCAAAAATCAGGGCATCGCGGGCTTGAATGCGACCGGAGGGCAAGGGGCGATGGCGAGTTCGCTCCATCACCTGATCAATATCCGAGTCATACACCATGTTGATGGCATTGGCAGCCGCAGCCGCCATGCCTCCTCCCAGGAGCGTAACGACAAATTTCACCGGATCGGTGTTGCCCGCCATCCACATAGCCCCCGCTGTGGTCATCAACAACAGGGCAATGATCTTTGGTTTGACGAGCTGGCTATAGCTGCGAAAAATCTGAAATATGCTTTGGTGATGGCGAGCCTGGAAAGGGATCCGCATCGATTGATCTTGCAAAACATCCTGCATGGAACTCACTCGCTGGTAATTTCTGCTGTCACGGCCACCCGCTTTGGGCTCACGGAAGAAAGTCTCTCCCCCTCAGCACTGCGTTGCATCCGCCAAGCCAGCACCGTGAAGCCCACCAGGCAGCCCAACAAAGCTGCCCCAATCATCTGATGGGCTACTGTCAAGGGTTCCACCTGCAGCCGGTAACGATAGGTGAGAATCCCGATGCCTACCTGGCCAAGTAAAATCAGCGTGGCAGAGTGACCAAAAACCTTCAGGATCTTCGGGATCCGTTTGCGCATCACCCCGGTACCCACTGCAACCGCCAAGACCGCGATTGTGGCCGGGGCTATCCCCAGCAGATGGCTATTCATGACTCCGCACAGATCTCCAGAAGCAAAGCACTGGTGCAAAGCCCATTGGGAAGCCACCAACGCCCCCAAAAGGCTCTGGCCATACACCAGCAACACCGCTCCTAAGCCAAGCCAGGGTAGAGATCCCACCGATCCCCGTTCTTTCGGTTCTTCTGTAAGTTCTTCAGCAGTCAAGGGGGATCCAGAGCCAGGCCATGCCAACAGACCCAAGGTGAGCAGCGTGGCAAAAAACAATAGACCTGTGCCCAAGTGAGCGGTGACAATGTCAAAGCGCAATAGCTCGGTTACCGTCAGCCCGCCCAGGATCCCTTGCACCAGAATCAGACCGAACGCAAAAGTTAACCCCCAAGGCAACCAGGTGGGCAAAGACTGACGCTTCAGCCAAGCAAACCCCATCAATGTCAATGTCGCCAACCCCACCCCAGAAGCCACCATGCGGTGGAACCATTCCAAAAACACCTGCAGGTTCATCTGCTGACTGGGCACAATTTCCCCATAGCAGAGGGGCCAATCGGGACAGGACAAACCGGCATTCATGACGCGGGTGGCACTGCCCAAGCCCATTAGCAGCCAGGTGGTGGTTGCCAATCCCAGCAACACTTGACCCATTCGTAGGGCAAGCAAGCCAGAGGGCAAGGGATCCTGGTGGGCAGGTTGAGATTGAGAAATAAAAGAGTCCATCACAGAAAAAAAGAGATTGTTAAACCCAAAAGCCAATCAGCAGAAGGGGTGAGATGAGTCTCCCAAAAGCTGACTGCCGCTCACCTGCGGCCATCATTCCAGAGAGTGGCCCTGTAACAAATCCTAAAAGCGATTTTGCGGGGAGCGAAGGCTTTTTAAGAATTTCTTTGATCCACCTCGCCCTGTATCCATTATGGTTTGTTATCCCAGTGTCCCCAATCTTGAAGAGATCCATAAGCCTATACAACTGCCTGCAAGCCCTATGAGCTAAATGGAGAAGTCGTGCCTAAGTAGGTCAGACTCCGTTTAGGAGCTTGCTAGGCTGGACGTACTTTGCATTGGGGAAGAGCAGTCGTGAGCGCGCTCAACAACATTATCTTGGTTGCTATCGGGATCCTCCTGACCATCGCCAGCATCTGGTACGGGCAAAACCACCATCTCCTCCCCGCATCGGCTGCTGATTCTGCCCCCCTATTCGACAGCCTCTTTAACAGCACCATCACCATTGCCACCGGCATTTTCCTAATCGTGCAGGGGGTCTTGATCTACAGTGCTATTCGTTACCGCAAACGGCGGGGTGACGAGGGAGACGGGGATCCCAACCATGGCAACGTGCTACTGGAAATTGTCTGGACGGCAGTACCGGCTGTGATCATCCTCTGGCTAGGGGTGGCTAGTTTGGATGTCTATCAGGCAATTAATGGCGGTGTCGATGTTGGGGGACATGCCCACTCTGGAATGGCGATGGCGATGGAAGCATCTTCCTACGAAGCGGAGGATCCCAGCTATGCCTATACACCTGTGGTGGTTTCCGGTGGAGAGGTAGGTCAGCCCGATTTGGTTGTGCAAGTGCAGGGGATGCAATACGCTTGGGTGTTTACCTATCCCGAATCGGGGTTGGTTGCAAGTGAGTTACACCTTCCCCTCAACAAGCGGGTACGGCTGGATATGACGGCCCTAGATGTAAACCATGCCTTCTGGGTGCCCCAATTTCGCCTCAAGCAGGATGTGATTCCTGGCCGGGAAACCCATCTGGAGTTTGTGCCGAGCGAATTGGGAGAGTATCCGATCGTCTGTGCTGAGTTGTGCGGCCCTTATCACGGGGTTATGGGTGGACAACTGTTTGTGGATACTCCGGAAGCCTTCGCCAGTTGGCAGGAAGAACAAATTTTGGCTGCTCGTCCTGACAGTAATGCTCTTGCCCTAGCTCCAGAGACTCAACCGGAGTCGGCCTTTGCCAAAGCACAACGACACCGACTAGGGATCCCAGACGACGTCCACACCCTGCACCGACAGTTCGGATCCCAGTCTTCTGGCTAGGTATAGCCGCCGCCAATGAGTTGTTGTTTTGGTTGTTTTTGATCGAGGGATCCCTTTGGTCTCCGCCCTTTAGGAGCGCGTTTGCCATGACCCAGCTACAAGAAAATCCGAACCTCGCTTCCATCTCCCCAGCCAAGATTGAGTTGCCATCTGAACCCTGGTGGCGCTTCTTTACCTTCTCCACCGACCATAAGGTGATTGGGATCCAATACTTAGTCACCACCTTCTTTTTTTACTTGGTGGGAGGGGCATTGGCGACAGCAGTACGAGCGGAACTGGCCACCCCTGAGGCGGACTTTTTGGGGTTTGAGCGCTATAACGGCGCTTTCACCGTCCATGCCACGATCATGATCTTTTTGTGGATTGTGCCAGCTTTGGTGGGGGGCTTTGGTAACTACCTGGTGCCGCTGATGATTGGGGCGCGGGACATGGCCTTTCCCAAGCTGAACGCGGTGGCCTTTTGGATGATCCCACCCACCGGGATTTTGCTTCTGGTGAGCCTGTTAACGGAGGCTCCAGCGGCAGGATGGACTTCTTATCCCCCCTTGAGCTTGATTAGCGGCAAAGTGGGGGAGGAGCTATGGATCCTAAGCATTTTGTTGGGGGGAACCTCTTCGATTCTGGCGGGGGTGAATTTCTTCGTCACCATCCTCAAAATGCGGATGCCGGGTATGAAGCTGGAAGATATGCCCCTCTTCTGTTGGGCCATGATCGCCACTTCGGTTTTGACGATTATTGCCACTCCCGTTTTGGCTGGGGCTTTGATTCTGCTTAGCTTTGATCTTTTGGCCGGAACAGCCTTTTTCAACCCCACTGGCGGCGGGGATCCGGTCGTATACCAGCACATGTTTTGGTTTTATTCCCACCCGGCGGTTTACATTATGATTCTGCCGGTCTTCGGTATGATCTCCGAGATTTTGCCCGTACACGCTCGCAAGCCAATTTTTGCCTATAAAGCCATTGCCTATTCCAGCTTGGCCATCTGCTTTCTGGGGTTGATTGTTTGGGCCCACCACATGTTCACCAGTGGTACCCCAGATTGGATGCGGGTGTTCTTTATGATTGCCACCATGGCCATTGCCGTGCCGACAGGCATTAAGGTGTTTAGCTGGCTGGCCACCTTGTGGGGGGGCAAAATCCGCTTTACCTCCGCCATGTTGTTTGGTATGGGCTTTGTTTCCATGTTTGTGGTCGGAGGCTTGAGCGGCATCATCCTCTCTTCGGTGCCTTTGGATATCCACGTTCACGACACATACTTTGTGGTGGCCCACCTGCACTATGTGTTGTTTGGGGGCAGTGTGTTTGGCATTTATGCCGGTCTATACCACTGGTTTCCCAAAATGACCGGTCGGATGATGAATGAGTTTTGGGGGCGGATCCATTTTGTGCTCACCTTTGTTGGTTTTAATATCTGCTTTTTGCCGATGCATAAGCTGGGTCTGATGGGGATGCCGCGGCGGGTGGCTCAGTATGATCCGCAATTTGCGGATCTGAACTGGATTAGCTCGGTGGGAGCCTTCATCTTGGCCATTTCCACACTGCCCTTCCTGTTTAATGCCATTTACTCTTGGGTGGCGGGGCGCAAGGCGGGAGATAATCCCTGGGAGGCTCTGAGCCTGGAGTGGACAACCACCTCCCCCCCACCCCACCAAAACTTTTATGGGGATCCGATTTTGCTGACGGGCCCCTATGACTACGGCACCCATAGCAAAGAAACTCTGGACTATTTTGCGAGCCAATTAAAAACTTTGCGGGAGCTAGCGCTGATGGACACAGAAGCTCCCCACTCCTAGCGAGGTTGCCACTTTGTCCTTTTGACTTTGTTTAGTAGCCCTTTTTGAACCCAACGGATACAGACTATGCAAGGATCCCTCGCCCCTGACACGCTGGTGGTTGGACATATTCAGGCCAACGCTGCCCATGCCGAGCACCCCGATCATCGTGTATTCGGTATTCTGGTGTTTTTGGTGGCAGAAGCCTGTCTGTTTTTGGGGCTTTTCATTGCCTATCTGGCCTTCAGCCTCAACTCCCCAGTCTGGCCTCCGGAAGGCACCCCTGAGCGAGAATTGCTCTTGCCCGGCATCAACACTTTGATCTTGATCTCCAGCAGTTTCGTTATTCACAAGGCTGAGCCTGCCATCAAAGCCAACAATGTCAAAGGTCTACGGCTGTGGTTTGCCCTTACGGCCCTGATGGGAGCAATTTTCTTGGCAGGGCAAATCTATGAGTACAGCAATCTAGAGTTTGGTCTAACCACGAACCTGTTTGCCAGCACCTTTTATGTCCTGACCGGGTTTCACGGTTTGCACGTGGCGGCAGGGCTATTGTTTATTCTGGCGGTGTTGTGGCGCTCTCTCAAACCCGGCCACTACAGTGCTCAGCATCACTTTGGTGTCGAGGCTGCCGAGCTGTATTGGCACTTTGTGGATGGGGTTTGGATTGTGCTGTTTGTTTTGCTCTATCTGCTCTAGCGACGACTCATCTCAACTTGTGTGCGAGCCTTGAATAAGGCAGCCAGCTTGTGTCGCATAAGGATGCTAGGCTTATCGCTGAACATATGTTGTTCAGCACCGAAGCTGAGGATCTTCTGCTTCGGGGATATCCGGGATCCCTGTAAACGGCTCTAGTGAAAGACTCACCCATACATAGCCATAGCGGGCCTGACAGGGGAAAGTAGACACCTTGTAAGTGTGGGGAATAAAGTCTTCGGTGAGTTGGGGCACTTTTTTGCAGGCTCCCATCGAGTCAAATTCCCAGCCGTGATAGGGGCAGCGTATGTGGCCATCAACGACAATCCCTTTGGACAGTTGAGCAGAGCGGTGACAGCAGCGATCTTCGGCAGCCGCTGGGTTTCCCTGGCCATCTAGCCACACCACCAAAGGTTGATTCATGAGGGTGAAAGATTTAGGTCCGTCTTGCAGGTCTGCCATGGGCAGGACAGGATGCCAAAACCGCTTCAGTAAATGATAAGCAAGCAATTCGGGATCAATTCAGCTCAAAGCCTTTTGGGCAAACTCCTTAAAGGTATTCTAAGGATATCCCTGCCCACGTTCCGTAGTTGAGGACACCGTGTGGTCAAATTCCATAAAGAGTCAAAGCTTGTTCTCTAACTGGCCTGAACAAAGGTGGTGAAGCCTCCAAAAAGAGGTTCATAATCATTACAGCAGGGGGCCTGGTAGCCTGAAAGAGGGTGGGTTTGCCCGGAGCCCCAATAGACTCAGCAGCCCAGAGGCAAATGTGAGCGAAGCCGATGAGAAAACCCGCGATTGTCTGTGTAGATGACGAACGCTCTGTATTAGCCAGCTTACGAGATCAATTGCGTCATTGCCTGGGGACAGACTACCAAATAGAACTGGCAGAAAGTGGCGATGAGGCTTTTGAGATTCTGGCCGAGCTGAGCCAACAGGGAGCCCAGATTCCCATCATCATTTCCGACCAGATCATGCTGGGGATGAAGGGGGATGAGCTGCTGATCAAGGTGCATTCTCTTTTCCCAGAGACAATCAAGATCATGTTGACGGGACAAGCCAATGTGGATGATGTGGGTAACGCTGTCAATCGGGCCCGCCTCTACCGCTACATTTCCAAGCCCTGGCACGATATCGATCTCTGCTTGACGGTGAAAGAAGCCTTGCGCAGCTACGACCTGGATCGGGAGCTGATCCTCAAAAATCAGGCTCTGCAGGAGTTCAATGCCTCTTTGGAGGCTAAAGTCCAGGAACGCTCTGCTCAGCTGGAAGAACGCAACCGCCTTTTGGAGGAACAAAACCAGCAGATCGAACAACTCAGTTTGCTCAAAGACCAGCTGATCAGCACCGTTTCTCACGATTTGCGCAACCCGATTGGCTCCATTTTGGGAGTGTCTCGCCTGTTGTTGTCCTTAGAAGATCTGCGCAAAGATCCGGAACAGATGACTGAATTGGTTCAACAAATCCATCGCTCGGCCGAACGCATGTTCAAGTTGGTGAACGATTTGCTGGATCTCTCCCGCATTGAACAGGGCATGCCCCCACAACGGGAAGTTGTCAACCTGAGGGAATTGCTCAGCCAACAGCTAGAGAGCTTTCAATCTAATTTTCAGGCCAAGTCACTCCAGATCATTTTTGAGCCGCCTGCTGCTAATCTAACCCTCACTGCCGATGCCACTGGGCTAAGCCAGATTTTCTCCAATCTAATCTCCAACGCGATCAAATATACCCCTCAACAGGGATCCATCACGGTCTCTACCCAGATGCAGGAGAATTGGGGCGCCATCCAAATTGCCGATACTGGTATTGGCATTCCTTCAGAATCACTGCCTCTGTTGTTTACCAAGTTCTTTCGTGTGGATAATCCCAATCACCGGGCTGAGGATGGTACAGGCTTGGGATTGGCGATTGTGAAGGGAATTGTGGAGCAACATCAAGGGCAAATTCAGGTAGAGAGCGAAGTGGGCAAGGGTAGTGTTTTCCGAGTCGTTCTGCCTTTGGATCTCATATCGAATTCTTTCTAGGGGCTTGCGCCTTTCTACTTCTGCTCAGAGACAAACCAAGGGTGGATCTGCTGTTGAGTCTGGCAGTTGTCCTTCTTGACTGCTAGCAAATACAGTCTTTGTCTGCTCATTTCCAGGGGTTGGCAGATTATCAAAGTTGAGTATAATCAATGCCTAATATGTGAGCTAACCCTGATTGGGAAAGGTTCTCAACCTGAAGAGAACCTGGAATGTGCTCGATAAGCTTTTGCTTGTTTTTTGTAGGGATCCCTGCTTTCAAAAGAAACTGTCTCTTGGATTTAGAACATGCTTTACACCTTTGAAATCATTGGCGTTGCCCCCACCTTGCATTTTTTCTGCCATCAGCAAGAACTGGCACAACGGCCCTGTGGGGTGGAATACCTGGGCACAAGTCCTTGCACCCTCGATGCTTTGCTGGGATCCCTGGAGGAGGTTCCATCACGGCGGGGTTGGGATTTGGATTCTCTCATCGATACGGTGATCCGCTTTTGGTGTGATAACCCAGACTTGGTGGGATTGTGGCGTTCTCGCCTGCAGGATGCCGGTGGAGATACCCTTTTGGTCTCGCGGGTGGGGCATATTCAGTCCCTACAGCAGGAATTCGAGTGGCTGTTGGGGCAGTGAGGGGCTTTAGCAGGTAGTCTGAGGGCAGTACTCCTTTTCTTGTTTTCACAGCTCATGAGCGATACTGTTTTCGGCAAGATTATCCGTAGGGAGATCCCTGCCCAAATTGTCTACGAAGATGAGACGGTTCTTGCCTTCAAAGACATTGCCCCGCAAGCCCCTGTCCACATTTTGGTGATCCCCAAGCAGCCCATCCCCGGCATTGCTCAGGCTAAGCCAGAACATGAGCAGCTGTTGGGACACCTGTTGTTGACAGCTCAGCGGGTGGCTGCCGAGGCAGATTTGCAGAATGGCTATCGACTGGTGATCAATGAAGGAACAGAGGGGGGACAAACGGTCTTTCATTTGCACGTGCATGTTCTGGGTGGGCGTTCCCTGAGTTGGCCCCCAGGCTAAGCTGTTAGAGTGACCGTCTAGTCTTAGCCTCTCCGGGTACAATGCTGCCATTGAGAATAGCCAGCGGGCGAGGTTTAGAATCAATGGAGTGGCATGTGACCGATGCAGAAAGCCTAATGATCATCGATCAGGAAGTCGGCAAACACGAGCTTTCCCCAGCTGAGTACGAGGTGGTTCGTCGTGTTATTTATGCTACTGCAGACTTCGAGTATCTGAAGTTGATCCGATTTTCAAATGAGGCTCTGCAGGCGGGTGCGGCGGCCTTGGCGGCTCGCACCACTATTGTGGTAGACGAGCCCATGGTCCAGGTGGGGATAGCCTTAGCCATTCAAAATACCTTTTCCAACCCCATCTACTGCAGCAGCGAGGCGGTTACCCGTCCGCAAAAGGACAAAACCCGCTCTGCTTGGGGGCTAGAAACTCTGGCCCAACGCTATCCTGAGGCCATTTTTGTGATTGGCCAATCCCAGACAGCCCTTTCCAGCTTGGTGCGGCTGATTATGGAGCGGGAGGTGGCCCCAGCTTTGGTAATTGCCACACCTGCCGGTTTTGTGGATGTGGTAAAGGCTAAGCAGGATTTGGCGGATTCGATGGTGCCTCACATTCGTACTGAGGGTCGTAAGGGTGGCCCGGCGGTAGCAGCAGCGGTGTTGGATAGTTTACTGGATCTGGCGTGGCATGCTTACGTGCGAGCGAGTGCAGTCGAGCACCCTAGCAAGTCGGCTACTTTGTAGAACCCCTACAAAACTACATAAAGCTTGTGCGGGGATTACCCTACCCTCACCCTCAATCCCCCTCCCAAGGAGGAGAGAGACTTCAACAGTGTATGCAGTGATGCGTGAAGTACCCGACGCTCATTGCTACGCAATAGAGCGCGGGCTTCTTTGTTCATCGGGACTTGCCTCCGAGAGGGTAGACTTGCGCCTTCCTCCCTTTGGTCTTACAGTCCCTCCCAAAGCAG
>JAUQVI010000061.1:0-14519 GCA_039794885.1 Thermostichus sp. DG02_5_bins_236 | reverse complement strand
GCCTGCTGCCAGGGTTTGATGAACAAGTTGGTCTGTGGTGTCAGGGATCCTGACTCAGCCCAGGATTCCTTTTTTTAAGGTTGAGGGTTGCACACACCGGGCCTAGAGGCTAGCGCACGGGTCTTCTTTGTCTCCAGCTTGATTGCCGCCACCGCTGGGAGCTGGGCTGTTTTCCTTGCACTGCAGATTTTCGCGAATCAGATTGTTGGTGAGGGTGAGGCCACCGCGATTTTTCCAAGCCTGTAGATTCCCTTCCACATCGTTGGCTGTGGCATTGAGGGCACCGCGATTCTCCTCAAATTGCAGATCCCCATCGATGATGACGGACAGGATTGGTGCGGATCCCCCCTGTTTAATCTGGATGTTGCCGCCGACGCGGGAGTTGCTAGTGGTAACAGCTGCGGCTCCTTCCGCCTGGATATTACCCTCAACGCGAATCCCTGAGGCTTGTAAAGAGGCCCCTCGACCCACTTTAAGATTGCCCTGCACGACAGTACCATTCAGCTGGCAACTGGCCCCATCCGGTACGATCAGGTTGTCTACCGTGGAGGCTCCCACAGCTCCGGTACAACGAAAGTCGTCGGCATGGGCGGCAGGGATCCCGCTCAGCCACAGGAGGGCTACTGTTCCTGCTAGGGAGGCATATCCCAAAGCTTGAGGTTTCATGTCGGTCTCCGATAAAGGTATTTGAACTTGTCTTCATCTTCTGAAGATTGGGTAAAGAAAGATAGGCGGCAAGTGTCCAACTCCTGTGCTCCTTCTGGTTGCTTCCCATGGCAATCTGGGGTGGGTGGATCTGCGCTCAAGGATCTGGCCGGCAGCATCCCTCTGGGGAGGATAGAAAAATGAGAAAGATGGCAAAAAAACTTAAGATGACTTTCCCGTCATGGGATAAGACCTCCTACAGTGGATAAAGACTGATGATTGAGATGTGTTATGTCGAAAAGCGGAGTGCTCCTGCTCAACTTAGGGGGGCCAGAGACCCAAGCTGATGTGCAGCCCTTCCTTTACAATCTGTTCGCTGATCCGGAGCTGATCCGCTTACCCTTCCCGTTTTTGCAGCGGGTTTTTGCCTGGGCCATCTCCACGTTGCGGGCAGAAAAGTCTCGGCGCAACTACGCTGCTATTGGGGGCGGATCCCCTCTACGGCGCATCACAGCTGAGCAGGCACAAGAATTGCAGGCCCACTTGGTGGCCGAAGGGTTTGATGTGCCGGTGTATGTGGCCATGCGCTACTGGCATCCTTTGACTGAATCGGTGCTGCAACAGATTAAGTCGGATGGGATCACCCGTTTGGTGGTGCTGCCGCTGTACCCGCAATATTCCATCAGCACAACAGGATCTAGCTTTAAGCTATTGGATCGGCTGTGGGCAGAGGATCCAGAATTGGCCCGCATCGAACGGCATCTCATTTGTTCCTGGTACGACCAGCCGGACTATGTGCTGGCGATGGCTGCCGGGATCCGCGACGGCTTGGATCAGTTTGAACATCCAGGACAGGTGCATGTGCTGTTTAGCGCTCATGGCATTCCGGAAAGTTATGTGATCGAGGCTGGGGATCCCTATCAGCAGGAAATGGAAGCCTGTGTGCAGTTGATTTGGCAACAGGTGGGGCGACCCAATGAGCATACCCTTGCCTACCAAAGCCGGGTGGGCTCGGTGAAGTGGCTCCATCCCTACACAGAAACCGTGATTCCAGAATTGGGATCCCGTGGCGTTAAGCACCTGTTGGTAGTGCCCATTAGCTTTGTCTCGGAGCATATCGAGACGCTGCAGGAAATTGATATTGAGTATCGGGAGCTGGCTCACCACTCTGGGATCCCGGATTTTCGCCGTGTTCCTGCTTTGAATGCCGATCCGCAGTTTATTGCGGGCTTAGTGGCGCTAGTACGGCCTCACTTGCTCACCCCTAGCTTGGCTTCCAGTGCATTGGCTCCGGCGACGGTGCTTCACTCCTAGTCTGGGATTCTTGTGGGATGCTTGGCATCTAAATTTGGGGAGTTCTGCTTAGCAGGATCCCTTGGGCTAATGGGTTGAGGGGATAAGGAAGCATGACCGAGCCCCTGCAAACAGAGCTGCTCTTGGCGGAAATCCGCAGTCTTCTGCCCTTTCCCTGGACTTGGCTGCCACAAGAAGCCTATTGGGTAGGCGGATCCCTGCGGGATGCTTGCTTGCGCCAACTGGGGATCTCTAAAACAGGGACTGGAATGGGATCCCCTTCTAAAGAGAAGGATTCGGTTGACCTCGACCTGGTGCTCAACGCTGGTTCGCAAGCAGGACACCCTCCGGTGGAGTGGGCGGCAGCAGTGGCACGGCGCTTGGGGGCGGGGTTTGTGGTGCTGGATGCAGAACGACAGATTGCCCGCATCGTGTTGCCAAAGTTGACGGTCGATGTAGCACAGCAAGTGGGTGCAACCCCAGAATCCGATCTGTGGCAGCGGGATTTCACCGGCAATGCCCTGGCTTTAGATCTGCAAAGGGGTTACCTCCTCGATCCCACAGGGGGGCTGGCCGATCTGCAGCGGGGCCAGATTCGCATGGTGCATCCGGAAAATCTTAGTGCTGATCCGGTGCGGCTGTTGCGGGCTTATCGACAGGCGGCTCAATTGGGATTTGAGCTGGATCCCCTGACGGAAACAGCTATCCAAGCGCGGGCCAACCTTTTGGCTCAGATGGCGGCAGAACGGGTGCGCTCAGAAGTGGTGGCCATATTGGAGGCAGGGATCCCTGGGTTGCGGCACCTACAGGCGGCCACAGCAGCCGGGTTGCTGGGCTATTGGTTACCTAACTTACGACCCAAGAGTAAGGGGTTTTTCCAGGCTCAGCAGGCGATGCAGTGGGTGCAGAAGTGGCACACCTATCCCCGAATCCAGAAGGAGTTGCAGCAGCCTTTGGCGGATCGTCGGTCGCGGTTCTTGATGGTGGTGCTAGCGTCTCTGTTGTGGGATCCCTCAGATTCTTCAGGCTTTAAGGCAGAGGCCATTCAAGCCTCCATTCAAGTCGACCTGGAAAAGTTGCACTTCAGTCGGGCAGAACAGCGGGCCATCCAAAAGCTACACCTTCTCCTACCCCAGTTTCAGGCCCTATTGGCGGGATGCCCTACCCCTGTCCAACAGTGGCGATTGTATCAACAGGCGGGATCCCTGCTGAGTGGGTTGGCCCTCCTAGCTTTAGCCACAGGCGCTGATCAGGCTAGGCAAAGTGCGGAGCATTACTGGCAACGGGTAGAACCGTGGTTGGCCCGCTATGAAGACCCAGGGGATCCCTTAGCTCATCTGGTGCCTTTGCTGGATGGCAGTGATGTACTGCACAGTTTGGGAGCCAAACCCGGCCCTTGGGTCGGGCAACTGCTGGATGCTCTCCAAGAAGCCCAAGCCTGTGGTCAGATTCAAACCCGTGCCGAGGCCCTCACGTTTGCTCAGCAGTGGAAAAAGAACTTAGATACTTTAGAGACTGGGGACAACAGGTTAAACAGCTAGCCGAAGCGGTAACCGAAGCCGCGCACCGTTACCAAATACTCAGGGCTACTGGGATCCAGCTCTAATTTTTCCCGCAACCAGCGAATGTGGACATCCACGGTTTTGCTATCGCCCATAAAGTCAGATCCCCAAATGCGCTCCAGCAACTGTTCTCGCGTCCAGACGCGGCGTGGGTTGCCCATAAACAGTTCCAGCAGGCGAAATTCCTTGGGGGAGAAATTCACCTCAATACCCCGTACCAACACCCGGCACTCCTGGGTAAACATGCACAGTTCCCCATGTCGCAGCACGGTAGCATCGCTGATTTGAGATTGCTGTTGCCGTCGCAATACGGAGCGACAGCGGGCAATCAGCTCCCGCATCCCGAAGGGTTTGGTCAGGTAGTCATCAGCACCTAGTTCCAAACCTACCACCCGGTCGGTTTCGCTGCTTTTGGCGGTCAACATCAAAATCGGGATCGTATTGCCCTCGCGGCGCAACAGCCGACAGAGATCCAATCCATTTAGGCTGGGCAACATCAAATCCAAAATCACCAAGTCCAGCCGTTCTGAGGTGTGCACCAGCTCCAACGCTTGCCGCCCATCAGTGGCCTGTAAGACACGGTACCCTTGTTCCTCCAAAGCAAGGGCAATTGTCTCTCGGATCGCATCCTCATCGTCCACCACCAAGAGGGTTTCTGACAGAGGAGAAACCTCCTTAACTTGGGAAAGTGGACTGGTAGGCGTCGGAAGGGTCGCTTGCATAATTGGCCTCACAGAGGTCAGAGAAAGAAGGGCAGATGCCACCACCTTCAACAGCAGCCCCCCGATAGAATATCAAACTTCTGCAATGGCAAGATTGGGGGAACAAGCTGTGAATGGATGAAGGGATTGGCGATTTTCCCCCTGACGACATCTGTAGCCGCAAGGATTCCAGCTATGTCAGCGCACCAGAAGTTTTGGGGGGCGTTTTAGCATGATTTAAGATCAGGTTGGTTCTGGCTGCCGTTGGTTGTACCTGCTGCACGGCAACTGCTGTTCGATGCACCAGTGGCCTGAACACCTGTTTTTCACTGGATCTCGTCCATGTCTGCTTCTCCTCCTGCACCTTGGGCCACTGGCGCAGCCATTCTCAGGCTGTTGCGCTGGCACAAACCGGCAGGGCGGCTGATTTTGATGATTCCAGCTCTGTGGGGAGCCTTTCTTGCGGGGCGCGGGCTCCCGCCTTGGCCGCTGGTGGGGATTATCATTCTGGGCACTTTGGCCACCAGTGGCGCGGGCTGTGTGGTTAACGATCTGTGGGATCGAGATTTGGATCCCTTGGTGGAGCGCACCCGCAATCGCCCTTTGGCCAGTCGGGAATTGACAGTTGGGGTGGGCATTCTGATGCTGCTCCTGAGTTTGGCCTGTGCGGCAGGATTGGCTCTGTTTCTCAATCCAGTAAGTTTTGCCCTTTGTGGTGCGGCAGTGCCGGTGATTTTGCTCTACCCAGGGGCGAAGCGGGTGTTCCCGGTGCCGCAATTGGTGTTGGCCTTGGCTTGGGGCTTTGCCGTGTTGATCAGCTGGACTGCCGTGAGCGGTCAGGATCCGGAGACTCCCCTCTGGGAAGTGGGCTTGGCTTGGCTATGGTTGGCAACGGTGCTCTGGACACTGGGGTTTGATACCGTTTACGCTCTGTCGGATCGAGAGGATGACGAACGGGCCGGGATCCATTCCAGCGCCCGTTTTTTTGGGCGGCTGACCCCGACGGCGGTGGGGTTGTTTTTCTTGGGCACTTCTATTGCCCTGCTAGGAGTGGGGGTGACTTTGGGCTTGCACGGAGTTTACTTCGCCAGTTGGGTGATCGCCTCCTCGATGTGGGGCCGACAAATCTGGCAACTGCATCAGGTGGATGCCCCTCCGACCTTGTACCCCGCCATCTTCGGCCAAAATGTGGTGCAGGGAGTTATTTTGCTAGCAGGCATGATCGGGGGATCCCTGTTGACTTAATAGCTGTGCCTGATGAGTAGACTTCAGATTAACTGGATGTCAACTTGGCGTTATGGAGGTGAGGGATCCCGATGTTTGATCTCTACCACTGTGAACGGGAGCCGTTGCCCTGGTTGGGGGTAAAAGCCACTCTCAGCCAAATGCTGACTCAGCCCCTTTGGATGGTGCCTTTGCTGGTGCTCATCGTCTTGGCTGTGGTTTGGATGGTGCCTCCTTCGCGGCGTCACCTCGGATTGTTGCTGAGCAGTTTACCCCTCTGGCTCTATTTGGTGCTGCTCACCCCTGCCGGCAACGGCATACTCACCTGGGGATTGACCACTTGGATCCCTCGAGATGCACTGGCTCCTGCTGAGGCCATTGTGGTGTTGGGCCGGGGTGGAGCTTTGGCCAGTGGGCGGATCCAAGATGCTTATCGTCTATGGCAAGCAGGCTGGGCTCCGCGCATTTTTGTCAGTGGCGCGGGAGATGCGGGACCGATGGGTAGGGCCCTGTTGGCGTTGGGGGTGCCCAAAAGTGATCTCAATGGAGAAGACTGCTCCCAAACGACTGAAGAAAATGCTCAATTCAGCTTGGCACTACTAGAACCGGCTCAGGTGCAATCGATTCTTCTCATCACCGATAACATTCACATGTTGCGTTCTGAGCTCACCTTTCGCAGCTTTGGCATCCGGGTGATTCCCGTCATTAGCGAGATCTATCCACTGCGTGGCTTCCCACTACCCGTCCTGCGTGAGTACCTAGGGTTGCTTAGCTATGGCCTCAAGGGTCGATTTTTTGCTCGTTCCATTCCGGATCCGCAAACTTTGGGCTTTGACTGGGAAGGGATCCCGATTTCAAGCCGACCCTCTATCCCGAACAGCAAAATTAACCCAACGCCGGAAGCACACTATACAATTGCTGTACCTGAGGAATTGAGCTCCTAATGGCTTTGTTGAGCGGTGGCGCGCCTCCCTACGACATCCTCATCCTCTCGAACGGCCCCGGAGAGCTGACCACCTGGGTACGTCCAGTTGTGATGGAATTGCGCCAGCAGCTGCCTCAGGCCCGGCTCTCTTTAGTGCTCTCCCCCTGTCCCCACGCATCTGGGCAAGAGGTGAAAATGGCACAGGAGTTTATCAAGATTGATCGGGTGCAGGATCCCGATTTTTTTCTGGCTTTTCTGCTTACGGGCCAAACGGAAGAAGCCTGGAATTGGGCGAAACGGGGAGTGGTGATCTTTTTGGGTGGAGATCAATTTTTTGCCGTCTGTATTGCCCAGCGCCTGCGTTACCGGCTGGTGGTGTATGCCGAGCATCAGCCCCGTTGGCAGCCTTGGGTGCATACCTTTGCCCTACGAACGGAAGAGAGCAAACGACGTTACGACGGTGGATGGCTACTGGGTCACCGTTGGGCAAGCAAAATGCATGTTGTCGGAGATTTGATGGCAGATGGTGTGGCCAGTGCTACCTATCTGCCGGGCGTACCGGTTTGGCCTAGCAGCGGATCCCTTTCCACTAAGCCTCCTGCCAAACCGACCGCTGGTTTTTCTTCTCTCACCCAGATTCCAACTCTGAGCGAAGATATGCCCCCTGAGGGAACCCTGCCAGAGTCAGTTCCAAAGCGCTTTGCCGAAGAAGAATTGCTACCGCGGGGTTGGCAACGCCTCAGTGACGGGGGGCGCACCCACCATCAGGTGGGATTATTACCTGGCTCCAAACCCGCCAAACTCTCTTTGGGGGTGCCGATGTTGCTGGCGGTGGCCGATGAGTTGCGCCAACAGATACCCAACATTCGCTTTGTGATTCCCGTGGCCCCTGGACAAACACCCCAGTCTTTGGCGGGCTATGCTCATCCCAAATTCAACCCCGATATGGCCTTGGTGTATGGAACATCGGGTGCGCTAGAGCAAACCAATTTGGGGGCACAATTTGTCACCCCCTTTGGCAGCACCATCCAACTGTGGACAACTTTTCCGGCCTATTCGGTGTTGGCCAATTGCGATCTGTGCTTAACAACGATTGGGGCCAATACGGCGGAACTGGCGCGACTGGGGGTACCGATGGTGGTGGTGATCCCCACCAATAAGCTGGAAGCGATGCGGGCTTGGGATGGAATCCTGGGCCTATTGGTGAATTTGCCCGGAATTGGTACCGGCTTGGCCCGTTACATCAATCGCTTGGCCCTACGCTGGCTGGGTCACTTGGCTTGGCCCAACATTTGGGCGGGGCGGGAGGTGGTGCCGGAATTGCGGGGGCATTTGCGTCCGCTAGATGTGGCAGAACAGGCGCGGGTTTTGCTCGAAGATCCGCAACGACGCCGGCAAATGCAGGCAGAGCTGCAACAGCTGGGGGGAAAACCAGGGGCTGCCCAGGCGATTGTGCAGTTGGTGGCTCAGCAGTTGAGCAAAGGATGATTGACATTCTACCCGGCCTGCTAGGCAAGCTTTCTGCGTAGCGGTAGGGCGCGGCTTGTCGCCCACTGGGTTAAGATTCCGCTGGGTTCACAAGTCTGCTAAGGGATCGAGAACGGCGCTCATCGAGCCAGGTTTGCAAAATCACGGCTGCTGCCTGTTGATCAATGAGGGGTTTCTGGCGTTGGGCCGGGATCCCGGCTGCCCGTAGATCCCACTCCGCCTGGACGGTGCTGAGATGCTCATTCACAGTTTCAATGGGCAGATCCACAGCCTTTTGCAAAGCTCGCACAAACCGCTGCACCTTACGAGCCTGGGATCCGACAGCTCCATCCGCCAATAGTGGCATTCCCACCACCAGAATGTTGGCCTGACGACGCTGGATCCAAGACTGAATTTGGGCAATATCTTCTGAGAGAGAACGTCGCTGAATTACCCCTAATCCAGTGACCAGTAAACCCATCCGATCGCATCCCGCTATTCCAATACGGCGATTGCCTACATCCAAGCCCAGCGCGGCAACGGGATCCCCTGTGGCAGAATAGGTCAGGTTTGTGAACATCTCTACACCATACTCAACTCAATTGGGAGTCGATCTCTATGACCACCGCTACCCTGTCTCTTCCCAAGCATGAGGTGAAAGACCTCGGCCTTGCTCCGCTTGGCAAACAGCGTATCGAATGGGCGGCACGGGAGATGCAGGTGTTGGCCCAAATCCGCGAGCGTTTTGCCCAAGAAAAACCCTTCGCCGGGATCCGTTTGGTGGCTTGCTGTCATGTCACCACCGAAACCGCCAACTTAGCCTTGACCCTGAAAGCAGGCGGAGCCGATAGTGTACTCATTGCCAGTAACCCCCTCTCTACTCAAGATGATGTGGCCGCTAGCTTGGTGTCTGACTACGGCATCTCCGTATTTGCCATTAAGGGAGAAGACGTTGCCACCTACCATCGGCATGTGCAGATCGCCCTGGATCACCGCCCCAACATCATCATCGACGATGGCAGCGATGTCACTGCCGAGCTGATTCAACACCGCAAAGGGCAACTGGCCGATATCATTGGGACCACTGAGGAAACCACTACGGGCATTGTCCGCCTCAGAGCCATGTTCAAAGCAGGGGTGCTCAGCTTCCCTGTCATAACCGTCAACGATGCGGAAACCAAGCACTTTTTCGACAACCGCTACGGCACAGGCCAATCCACCCTCGATGGCATTTTGCGCTGCACCAACATTCTCTTGGCAGGCAAAACGGTGGTGGTGGCTGGGTACGGCTGGTGCGCCAAAGGGGTGGCAATGCGGGCCCGCGGCATGGGATCCCAGGTGATCGTGACGGAAGTGAACCCAGTGCGGGCTTTGGAGGCGGTGATGGATGGCTTCCGGGTGCTGCCCATGGGTGAGGCTGCCCCCCTTGGGGATATTTTCATTACTGTCACGGGCAACAAGCATGTGATTCGGGGCGAGCATTTTGACCAGATGAAAGACGGAGCCATGGTCTGTAACTCTGGCCACTTCGACATTGAAGTTGACTTGGTGGCTTTGGAGGATCGCACGACCTCACGGCAGGTGGTACGCCCCTTCACCGAGGAGTACCGCCTTAAGTCTGGTAAGTCGGTGGTGGTGTTGGGAGAGGGTCGCTTGATCAACTTAGCGGCTGCTGAAGGTCACCCCGCCAGCGTCATGGACATGAGCTTTGCCAACCAAGCCCTCGGTTGTGAATACCTAGTCAAAAACAAGGGGAACTTGGCCGCTGGTCTGCATCCGATCCCGGTGGAGGTGGATCAGGACATTGCCGCTTTGAAACTGAAGGCGATGGGGATCCAAATCGATAGCCTGACGGAAGCGCAAATCGAGTACGGCAATTCTTGGACAGCTGGGACTTAATTAACCTTCTGGCGCAGTTCTGAGATGAGGTTAGGGATCCTGGGCTGAGATCGGCTTGGGATCCCGAACATTTGTGGGCGCAGTTGTGCAGTCAGATTCAAGGACGGGATCCCCTTAGCCCCGTTGTGATTGTGACCAAACGCGGGTGGGCAGGCCCCAAATGTAGATGAAGCCTTCAGCAGCCTTGTGATCAAACTGATCCCCTTCCCCATAGGTGGCCAGTTCAGCGTTGTAGAGGGATCGGCTGGAGTGACGCCCCACACACACCGCTTGTCCCTTGTGGAGGCGCATGCGCACAGAGCCGGTAACGGTTTTTTGGGTGGCACGGATAAACCCATCCAGAGCATCCCGCAGCGGAGAATACCAGAGGCCGTTGTAAACCAGTTGGCTATAGGTGGTTTCAATGCCGTACTTGTAGTGGGTCACATCACGGGTCAAAGTTAGGCTTTCCAACTCACGGTGAGCCTGGATCAGCACCAGCAGCGCCGGACATTCGTAGATCTCGCGGGATTTAATCCCGACCAAGCGGTTTTCCACCATGTCGATGCGCCCAACGCCGTTGGCTCCTGCCAAACGATTCAACCGTTCAAACAGCATCTTCGGATCCAGTCGCTCGCCATCCAATCCCACCGGGATCCCCTGCTCAAACTCGATTTCCACATAGGTTGGCTCCTCCGGTGTATCCTGCACCGATTTGGTAAGAGCATAAACTTCTTCCGGTGGCTCCAGGTTGGCATCCTCTAGGATCCCGGCCTCGGCACTGCGGCCCAGAATGTTGAGATCAATGCTGTAGGGGCTGGATTTTTTTACCGGCGAAGGGATCCCGAACCGCTCCCCATAGGCGATGGTTGCTTCGCGGGTCATGCCCCATTCACGGGCCGGTGCTAGCACCTTCAGCTTCGGGTTGAGGGCGGTAATGGCCAGATCAAAACGCACTTGGTCGTTGCCCTTGCCGGTGCAACCATGGGCCACCGCATCGGCTCCCACTTCCTCCGCCACTTCTACCAACAGTTTGGCGATCAAGGGTCGAGCCAAAGAGGTGGAGAGGGGATAGCGGTTTTCGTAGAGGGCATTGGCTTGAATGGCCGGGAAAGCGTAGTCGGTGATCAGCTCCTGAATAGCATCGCGTACCAGGGATTGTTCTGCCCCGGCGGTCAGAGCTTTGGCTTGAATGGCATCCAGTTCCGCCCCTTGCCCTAAGTCCACGGCCAAGGTCACCACCGATTCCACCCCCCACTCGTGAATCAGGTAGGGGATACAAACCGAGGTATCCACCCCACCCGAATAGGCCAACACCACCTTCTTCGCCCGTCCCATGCTGCTGTGGATCCCTGCTTGAAAAGTTGCTAGCTCATTATGCCCTGTGGCTTGGATCTTGACTCATAGACTTATGGCGTGGGCACTCGATCTAGCAAGGACAGTCTGCAAACTGGCACACGTAGGGGAGAAGCCAGTCTCCAGCTTGGGCTACGCTCCAGGCCATACTCCCGCAGGAAAGGAGATGTGTTCACGAAGCGAACGTTGGGTAGGGTGGCTCTCTTACTTCCACCTAGCCCAGAGTGCAGGCGGAGAGGATTGAAAGATTGTGGCAACTTGGCCATCGGAAAAGAGCTAAGAGGGATCCACGGTTACTTTCGTCAGCTATTCTCAAGGGGATTTCTCCTGTTGATGTCAAAAAGACATCCGGCGGGGAAGAACCTAGGGTGTGAGGCAAAACTGAGGTGAGCATGGCTGGCAAAGGAAGCGCTCGGCTGCGGTTGGGGCATGGGAAAAAAAAGACTTCGTCCCGCTTACGCGAACGGGTGCTGCTGGGGTTGGGGGGGCTCTCTCTGTTGAGTTTCTTGGGAGGCATGGGGTTTGCGGGGATATCTAACCAGGAGGCTAGCTCCTCCGGATCTCCAACCCAGCTGGGTTCTGCGACACTGGCGCCCCCTCGTTTTACAGCCCAGGGTTGGCCACTGCTGGATCCCCAGCCGGAGCCGGATCAGGTTTGGGAGTGTGAATTGGTGGTGGTCGGCGGATCCCTAGGGGGGGTGGCGGCAGCCGGCCATGCCATGCGGGGTGGGATCCAAACCTGTTTGATCGAGCTAACCCCTTGGCTGGGCGGGCAGATCACGTCACAAGGGGTATCGGCCATTGATGAATCGCTGCCGATGCGACAACGGGGCAATTTTTCCAGCCATTGGATCCAGTTCAAAGCTCTCTTGGAAAGCCAACCGGTGAACCTGCCTGCTTGGACCGGGATCCCTGCCGGAACGCGCGTGGCAGAGATTAACAGTTGCTGGGTGGGGGGATTGTGTTTTCCGCCGCAGGCGGGGGTGAAAGCAGTCGAAACTTGGTTAGAACAAGCGGCTCAAGCTGCCCCCAACAGCCGCTGGGCTACCCAGACCGCTTTTAAGGGGGCCACCTTTAGTGCGGATGGCTCCCGGATTGAGAGCATTTATGCAGTGCAGCGGCAGCCACGGGATCCGGATTTTGTCCCGCCGGGACGTTTGTGGCGGGAATTAGCCAGTTGGTATGGCTGGGGGGAAACAGAGGTTTTCGCTAAACGCTCTCTACGCTTACAGGCGCCACCAGGCCGGCGGTTGCTTGTAATTGATGCTACCGATACTGGGGAGCTGGTGGGGTGGGCCGGGATCCCCTATCGCGTCGGTTCTGAAAGCCGTGAATTGCTGGGTGAACCCAATGGGGCGCCGGCCACCAATCCGGAATGTACCCAAGCCTTTACCTTTCCTTTTGTGATGGCCATCCACGACGATGGCGGTCATTCCCGAGCCGAACTGGCTCAGCTGCAACCGGGTTATTCCCGCGCCGAGCACCGCCGCGAGTTTGATATGGAGGGCTTTCCCACCTTTAGTGGCCAGAGCTTTTTTAGCTACCGCCGTATTGTGAGCAAAGGGCGCACGGATCCCTTTTACGGCACTCCTGTTCCCGGCGATTTG
Source organism: Thermostichus sp. DG02_5_bins_236 (assembly GCA_039794885.1). GTDB lineage: Bacteria > Cyanobacteriota > Cyanobacteriia > Thermostichales > Thermostichaceae > Thermostichus. The sequence continues at coordinate 1,861 of JAUQVI010000061.1, read as the reverse complement.
ACGATGGTGAACTGGAATCGCGGCAATGATTGGGGGATTATGAACCCACCTCTGATTCTGACAGAGGAACGCTTGCTGGCGTCGGGGCAGCGCCACAACTGGCTGGGGGGACTGGATGTCTCGGCCATCAAAGATGGCGAAAACCACGCTCTGTTGTTTGCCGAATGGCTGATGGAAACTCAGCAACGGGCCGGCTACCCTCTGTCGTTGCTGTTTGGGGAAGAGTCGCTGATGGGTACCCGTTCTGGCCTCAGCCTCTACCCGTATATTCGGGAAGGACGGCGCATTCTTGGTCGGCCTGCCTACGGTCAGTCAGAATTTATGATGCGAGAGCAGGATATTCGCGTGGGTACTACCGGTAGGCGAGATTTTACACCGACGGTGGTGGGGGTGACTCACTACGCCATCGATATCCACGGCTGTCGGTATCGCAATTGGGAACCCTCTCTTTCTGCTAGTTCCGCTCCGATTAACGAGTTTTCTGTCTATCCGATTCAGATTCCTTTGGAAGCTTTAATTCCTCAGAGGCTAGATAACCTGTTGATCGGCGGCAAAGGCATTGCCGTTAGTCATATTGTCAATGCAGCAACCCGGGTTCACTACGGCGAATGGACGATTGGTTCGGCAGTCGGGTTGACGGCAGCTTGGTTACACAGTCAGGATCCCGGTTTGACCCCGGCCCAGATTGTGCCGCAGGGGAAAATGGCCGAGTTGCAAAGGTATTTGGCTGCGCAGGGGCAACGGTTGCACTGGTAGTTGCACTGGTAGTTGCACTGGTAGTTGCACTGGTAGTGCACTCCCCGGCTATCACCCCAAAGCTAGAAAACGCAGCACCAACAATACTCCCATCATGCCGCCTGCCCAGATTAGCAAAATCTGCCGTAGGAGCTGCAAGCTCTCCAGCACCACTTGCGGGGATAAAGGCCGACTGGGGATCCCCAGCTTTGGTTTCTCGATGGGCTGCCCTTGATAGACATTGGTTCCCCCCAATTGGATCCCTAGCCTCCAGGCAAAAGCTGCCTCACTCCATCCCGAGTTGGGACTGGGATCCGCCCGCGCATCCTGACGACAACGATCCCAGAAAGACCAGGGATCCCGACTGAGCAGAGCCAGTGTGAGCACCGTTAAGCGACAGGGCAGCCAAGTCAGCCCATCTTCACATCGCGCCGCTACTCTGCCCAGGTGCGTAAAGGGGGCACGGCGATAGCCCACCATCGAATCCAGGGTGCTGATGGCTTTATAGGCCAGAGCCAAGGGTGCTCCGCCCAGGAAGGCGTAGAACAAGGGTGCTGTTGCTCCATCAGGAGTATTTTCGGCAACGGTCTCGAGGATTGCCCGCAAAATCTCCGGCTCTGATAGATGTTCGGTATCCCGCCCTACATAGCGGCTGAGCCGCTGCCGCGCCTGTTGCAAATCCCCCGCTTGCAAAGGCTGCAACACCTCCAAAGCTGCAAATCGCAGGCTGCGTCCCCCCAGGCAACTGGCCATGAGAACAACCTGAACCAGGATCCCGACCCCAGGATGAACCCAATTGCCCACCGCCACAAGTCCCCCCCCCAATCCATAGGATCCCAGCACCAAAAGCAAAGTCAATACCGCTCCGCCCCAGCACTGCGCTTGTGCCGTTCGACAGGAGTTAAGGATATACCTTTGCCCGACCGTGATCACTGCCCCCATGACTCGCACCGGGTGCGGCCAACCCCAGGGATCCGCCAGCAGATAGTCCAGTCCCAGGGCGGCCACCAGGACAAGCAGGGCAGTTTCTTGGGCCGGGAAAAACCATTCAGACCACAAATCCACTCTCCTGCTCTTGGGCTGCCTGCCAACTGCGGGCATCAAAGTACAGATCTTCTAGGGTGGT
>JAUQVI010000060.1:0-14565 GCA_039794885.1 Thermostichus sp. DG02_5_bins_236 | reverse complement strand
GCTTCATTGAGCAGGTTGGCCAGATCCGCACCAGCAAAGCCAGGTGTACGGCGGGCAATCGCCTCTAGGTTGACATCTTCCGCCAGCTTCTTGTCGCGGGCATGCACCCGCAAGATTTCATGACGCCCTTTGAAACTGGGCCGATCCACCGTCACCTGGCGGTCAAAACGACCGGGGCGAAGCAAGGCTGCATCCAACACATCAGGACGGTTGGTGGCCGCAATGATGATAATGCCGGTGTTGCCTTCAAAGCCATCCATTTCGGTGAGCAATTGGTTCAGGGTTTGTTCCCGCTCATCATTTCCACCGCCAATGCCGGCTCCCCGTTGCCGACCGACAGCGTCAATTTCGTCGATGAAGACAATACAAGGGGCATTTTCTTTGGCTTTCTTAAACAGGTCACGTACCCGCGAAGCCCCAACACCGACGAACATTTCCACAAACTCGGAGCCGGAGAGACTGAAGAAAGGCACCCCCGCTTCCCCGGCAATTGCCTTGGCCAACAGGGTTTTACCGGTTCCTGGCGGGCCTACCAAGAGAACCCCCTTGGGGATTTTTGCCCCCACTGCCGTGAAGCGCTCCGGCTTCTTCAGGAAGGTAACCACCTCCTGCAGCTCTTCTTTAGCCTCTTCAATCCCGGCCACATCGTCGAATTTAATGCCGGTTTTGGCTTCCATCTGAAAACGAGCCCGCGATTTGCCAAAGTTCATCGCTTGCCCAGGGCCACTGGCTCCCCCACTGGCCCGCCGCAGGAAGAAGAACAAGCCCCCCAACAGCAAAACCGGGATCAACAGGTTGCCGAGGATTGCCCAAAAGGCACCTCCATCCCGGGTCGGCACTACCCCCACTTCGATCCCTTGGGCGGTGAGGCGATCCACCAACTGGGGCACGGTATTGGGCAGCAAGTTCACCCGATAGCGGGTGGGATTTTGGGTCTGCGGATCGGTGGCAGTGACTTCAGCCACTTGGTTGTTATCCGTCAGGCGCACATCCGTGACACGCCCCTCCTCGACATAGCGCAAAAAGCGATCATAGGTGAGGGCAGAGGCCAATGCTGCATGGGCGGGGGCAGGATGCAGCATCAGTCCGGATCCCTGCCAGAGACAGAAGCCAAGCATCAGGGCAATAAGCCAGCGCTGGGGGGATTGAGGCTTGTTCATAAAAAGAGGAAACACCCGCTTGATTAAAAGTCCTTTAACAAACTTAACTTGTCGACTTAGGTAGACACAACCCCGCTGCGGTGCTGATGCAGGTTGACCGGAGTTCAGGCCTGGCATTCATACCTCCGAAAAGTCAGTCATGAGGCCGACCCAGGGGATCCCAGCTGATCCAACTTATAGATGCGCCGCCACATTTGGTCTGCCAAAGGCGCAGGCAACAGCCGCATCAAGCCTAGCGCCACCTTGCCCCCGGTAAAGGCGGTGTAGCGATCGGAAGGATGGGGATCGGTCATGGCTCTCAGAATCGGATCCACCACTTTATCCACCGGCCAGGCCATTTTCTCGAAGGAGCTGGCCATATCGGCAGTATTTTCCAGAATGGCTTTGTAGGGGCCGTTGGGGTTGATAACCGCCTTAAAGGCTTCCTCTGCGACGCGGCCAAACTCGGTGGCTACCGGCCCCGGCTCGATCAAGATGACCTGGATCCCGAAGGGGGCCACTTCCACCCGCAAAGCATCACTGAGGGCTTCGACGGCAAATTTGGTTGCGTTGTAAACCCCACTGAAGGGCATGGACATCTGACCGGCCACGGAACTGAGGTTGAGGATGCGGCCACTACCCCGTTCGCGCATTTGGGGCAACAGGGCACGGGTAAGAGTATGCAGGCCAAACACATTCACCTCAAATTGCCGCCGCATCGCCGCCACATCCACCTCTTCCACCGGCCCCATCTGACCGTAACCGGCATTGTTAACGAGAATATCCACCCGGCCAAAGTGATCTAGGGCCTTTTGGGCTAGAGTTTCCACCTGCGCGGTATCCGCCATATCTGTTGGGACGATGAGTGCTTCAGCCCCTCGACCCACCACCAGATCTCTAACAGTTTGCAGCACCCCTTCTCGACGGGCCGCCAGTACCAATCGGGCCCCTTGTTTGGCGGCTTCTAGGGCAACGGCTTCCCCAATTCCGGCGGAGGCTCCGGTGATCAACACCACCTGATTGGCTAAGGACGACATGGTTTCCTCTTGTTCAAACAAACGTTTCTATCCTAGAGGGCTGGTTGGGATCCCTGAAGAGAGGAATCACCACAGTTTCTGCTTCGGTATATGATCGGGGCACACCTGGGTTGGATCCCAATGCCGGGGTCTGCATTCGGCTGCTGATGTTTTTGCAGGATGTTTTTGATTGACTGGATTCAGGGTGTAGTGGCTGTGAAGTATTTCCGCAAGCGGGTCAACCAGGGGCAATCTCTGTTGCCAGAGGAACGGTGGGCGGCTACCCAGGCGAGGGTGGATCAGCTGCTCAGAGCTGCGGAAGCCAATCTCCAGGCCAACTCCGAACTGCGCCAACAACAAGAAGAACAGCGGCGACACCTAGAAGCAGAACGCCGCCATAGCGAAGCCCTACGAGACTCTACCGCCGACTTGCGTACCAGCGTCATGGAACTGCGAGAAGGGCAAGCTCTTTGGCAGAACCAGGTGGATGAGCTGCGCTCTTGTTTGCGGGATTTGGTCAAGGAACAAAGTCAACTGATGCAAATCATTGCCCAGCAGCAGCAGATCCTGAGAGACTTTCAGGACGTAACCCGTGCCATGCTGGAACGGATGAGCACCGACCACAGTGATTTTCGCCACGCCATCAGTGCCCTGCTGGAACAACTGCACCAAACTCTGCAGTATCTCATTCTTAAGGCGGGAGGCACTGTTCCTGAGCCGGTACGCCATCCAGAAGCACCAGAGTCTCCTCCCCCTGCTCCAGATACTATTGCTCCGCCCACGCAAGAATCCAGGCCGTAACCGGATTTGCTCCAGAGCCGGGATCCCCATCCCTGACCCGTCACTCCGGCAACCACTGGGGCCAAAACACATGTAGCCCGGTGGCCCGCTCCGATTTTAACAGCGGGGCTCCGCCGCCGGCACGATTTTGCAACGGGATCTCCTCCAGCAGAAACGAGTGGATCCGTTCTGACTCGGTGAAGAGATCCACCTGCGGCTGTCCTGGCCGATTCGGGTCTGGCGCTAAGCCCACCAAGCCCACCAAAGCATCGATTTTGCTCGCAAACCTAAAGGCCTGCACCCCGACCATGCCCCGATCCATCGTTGGAATTTCGCTCAGGGCCAGCCGCTTCAAGTGACCCGATTGACTGGCTAGGATCAGGCTCCCTTCGGGAGGGAGCAGGGTCATGCCGACGATCTGTTCTTTGCGGCCCAAGCGCAGAGCTGGATTACCCATCGCCACCCGGCCCATCAGGGGAATTTGCTCGCTGTTAAGCGGCAGCCGCAGCAATCGTCCTCCTGAGGTGGCCAAGATCACCGTGCAGCCGCTTTGCCTGGGATCGTGAATGGCTGCCCAACCCAGCTCGTCGTCTGCTTTCAGTTTCACAGCAGTGGATCCCCGTTGGGTGAGGCCGACAAAATCCGCCAAGGCGACTCGCTTAATCCGACCCTGCCGGCTGAGCAACACCAATGCAGCATCCACTTGATTGGGATCCAGCGTAAAGGTGGCGATGATCGGCTCCGGGGCAGGCAACAGGGTCAGCAACGGTACACCTCGGGATTGCCCAGTACTGAGAGGGATCCCTTCGACCGGTACTGTGAAGGCTCTGCCGGGGGCAGTTAACACCAAAATCTCTTGGCTCAGGGCGGCAGACTCCAGGCTGAGCAGCTCATCTTCCCCCAGTTCCCGTTGAGCCGGGTTTGTGCGGGAGCGACGGCTGGGTAAGGGAATGCGGCGCACGTAACCTTTGCGGGTCAATTGCAGCAAGAAGGTGCTATCTTCCCCTTCCTCGCCAGTAGGAATTTGAGCCACTTCCGCTTCCAAATCTGAGGCAGAAAGAATCTGGGTACGCCGGGAATCCGCGTGGGTTTTCTTCAGTTGCCGCAGCTCTTTTTTTAGATAATTCAAAAGTTTACGGCGGTCATCCAGCAGCCCCTGCAGTTCCTCGATGCGGCTGCGCAATTCTGCCTGTTCTTGTTGCAGACGTTCCCGCTCCAATCCCGTTAGGCGGCGCAGGGGCATGGCCAAAATGGTATCCGCCTGCGCAGGAGTACACCCGAGGTGGGTTTGCAGTTGACCTTTGGCAGTCGAGCCATCCGGGGCCTGACGGAGCAAATTGATCACCTGATCCAGATCCGCCAAGGCCAGCAACATCCCTTCCACCTCTTCCGCCTTGCGCTGCACCCGCTGCAGATCGGCGCGAAAAATGCGATTCAGGGTAGCTTCACGAAAATCCAAAAAGTGTTGCAGAATCCCTTTCAGGCTGAGTTGTTGCGGTTCTCCATTCACCAAAGCCAACAAAATCGCCCCAAAGTTACTTTGTAGAGGGGTGAGCTTGTGCAACTGCTGTAAAACCGTCTGGGGATTGGCCTCCCGCTTCAGCTCTACGACAACACGAATACCGGTGCGATCCGATTCATCCCGCAGATCAGCAATGCCGGTGATTCGATCTTGATTCACCAGTTCCGCCACTTTCTCGATCCAGGCGGCTTTGTTCACCTGGTAGGGAAACTCTGTGATGATGATGGCGGGCCGACGATGACGACCTTTACCCGGTTGAATTTCCTCAAATTGCGTCACCCCCCGCATCGGGATCGAACCGCGTCCAGTCAGATAGGCTTCGCGGATCCCTTGGCTATCGATCATTTGGCCGCCGGTGGGAAAATCCGGCCCCGGGATCCACTGCAGCAGCCGTTCCGGCTCTAGGTCAGGATTGTCGATTAAAGCCAGCAGACCATCCACCAATTCCCCCAGGTTGTGGGGTGGGATATTGGTGGCCATACCGACAGCAATGCCAGAAGAACCATTGAGGAGCAAAATCGGCAGTCGGGCCGGGAGAACGGTGGGTTCGGCTTGGGATCCGTCGAAATTGGGCATGAACTCGACGATGTCTTCCCCCACCTGATCCAGAAGGGCTGTATGGCTCACCTGCGCCAGCCGACACTCGGTATAGCGCATGGCCGCCGCCGGATCGTCATCCACCGAGCCAAAGTTGCCGTGCCCCGCCACCAAGGGGTAACGACTGGAAAACTCCTGCACCATGCGTACCAGGGCATCGTAAACCGCCTGATCTCCATGCGGGTGATATTTCCCCAGCACATCCCCCACCACACGGGCACATTTGCGATAGGGCCGCTCCGGCGTTAGGCCCAACTCATGCATGGCGTAGAGAATGCGACGATGCACCGGCTTCAGGCCATCCCGCACATCCGGAAGCGCCCGCCCGACAATCACGCTCATGGCGTATTCCAGATAGGAGCGCTGCATCTCCCCTTGCAGATCGGTGGCAATCACCCGCCCTAGACGGGATCCGCCGTTGGATTCGGATCCCAATCCGTCGAGAGTCAGTTGCTGAGTCATGGCACAAAGGAGCGGAACGCTTTCCTGGTTACTTTAGCCGTTTCCTTGACCCTTGTAAGATGGGATCCCCCAGCCACAGGGGATGAGAAACTGCAGCCAAAGACAACCTAACCCAGGACACTGTGACAGAGAATCATTCCATGCACCTCCTGGAAAAGGCCCAACCTGTGTGGGTCATGGTATCGGTTGGGCTGGGCCTGACCCTGGCTCAGGGATCAAGTGCTGGCGAGGTGCTGGGGCATTGGGTTCAGCCGCTGCTGGCTCTGCTGCTTTACTTGACTTTTCTGGGGATCCCAATTCAAAAGTTCAAGCGGCTCTATCGTACTTCGCAAGTGGTGTGGGCCAGTCTGTGCATCAACTTTTTGTGGACTCCGCTGCTGGCTTGGGGGTTGGGGGCGCTTTTCCTGTCGGATTTGCCAGATCTATGGGTTGGCCTGATCATGCTCATGGTTACCCCTTGCACCGACTGGTACTTGGTGTTTACCGGCCTAGCCGGCGGGGATGGGGTCTTGGCCACCGCCCTCTTGCCCCTCAACTGGGTTCTGCAACTGCTGCTGTTGCCGGTTTATCTGGTGCTCTTGGTCGGAGATCTGGTGCAGCTGCAGCCTGGGCCCCTCTTAGCCGGGTTGCTCTGGGTTCTGGGGTTGCCCTTTTTGGCAGCCCTACTGACCCAGTTTTGCGACCCCTACCTTCGGGAGAAGCTGGGCTGGCAGGGATCCCCTACTCTGCTGAGTGCCCTACAGGTGTTGAGCCTGAATTTAGCCATCGTCTGTATTTTTGCGGCTGAGGGCCATCTTCTCATGCAAAATCCGGTCTTGTTTTTCAGGCTGCTAACCCCGGTTCTGCTGTTTTTTGTCGTCAACCTCTGGCTGGCCCATCGGGTGGGACAGTGGTTGGATTTAACCTATCCGCAGCTGGCCTGCTTAACCTGTACGACCTTGGCGCGCAATTCGCCGCTGGCTTTGGCAGTTGCAGCTGCTGCCTTTCCGGAGCGCCCGCTGATTGTGCTGGCTTTGGTGGTTGGCCCGCTGATTGAGCTACCCGTTTTAAGTTTGGTTGTGCAGGGGTTGTTGCAGATTCGCCGGCGAGGAGGCTGGAGGGAAAACTGATGGATGGCTCTTCCAAGTGAGAACAAGACACCTTGTAGGCAGCCCGGAGCATGGATACCTTAGCTAACCCCTTCTGCTTTTTTAATCTTGCGGTGCAGACGATCAAAAAAGCGTGGTCGCTTCACCTGCTCTCCATCTGCAGTGGAAAGGAAATACGTCAGCCCCACATCCCCTAACGGGTGGGTGCACCAGCGGGAATATCAATATCAGCTTGAAGGCTAAGCAGGACAAAGTATCCAGAATCCAGATGCCTTACGCACGATGCGAGCTTGCTTCACCTCAAACAGATTGGGGATCTCCCGTGCCCACTTCACTTTGACTAAGCAATTGCTGGATGAAACGGCTCTGCCCATAACCGATGTGGCATTGGCGGCAGGATATTCCAGTGTGCGGCGGTTTAACGATGCCGTACAGCAAACCTACGGGCGGACACCTTCGCAACTGCGACAGGGATCCCTGAAATCCCCCGAAATTCAGCTCAAACTGCCTTACACCGCCCCCTATCACTGGCCCGCCTTACTGGCCTTCTGGGGTAAACGAGCCATTCCTTGTGTGGAAACTGTTACAGCAGATTGCTACCGCCGCACCATCCGTTGGCTTAGCACAACTGGCAGACCCATGGGTTGGGTTGAGATTCATCCCGCTGAGGATCGGGAAACTCAGCCTTATTTGCTGGCTCGAATTGTGATCGATGATGTGCGGTTGCTCGCCCCGATTGTGGAGCGATTGCGGCAGATGTTGGATGTCCAGGCACCCATCACCGAAATCCAAGCCCATCTCAGCCAAGATCCACTTTTGGCAGGGGTGGTGGCCCAACATCCGGGTTTGCGGGTGCCGGGGGCCTGGGATCCCTTTGAGATGGCGGTACGGGCGATCCTCGGACAGCAGATTAGTGTGGCGGCTGCCACTACCATAGCGGGGCGCTTGACACATGCCTTTGGGGATCGTTTGCCAGCCCAGGCTACTTTGGCTCCGCCTAGATTGGAGCGGCTTTTCCCAACGGCAGATCAATTGGCGGCCCTGGATCCGACGCAGTTGAACCAGATGGGGATCAGCAAAGCTCGTGCCCTAGCCATCGTTCGTTTGGCTGAAACGGTGGTGAGCGAGCCTGACTTACTCACCCAACAAGCCTCCTTGTCAGATACTGTTCAAACCCTGTGCCAACTGCCGGGGATTGGCGAGTGGATTGCTCAGGTGATCGCCATCAAGCAACTGGAGGTTTATGCTCAACATTGGCGACCCTGGCGAGCCTATGCTGCGATGCACCTCTGGGCCACTCCCCCTGCTAACCTATCCCCACTCTCGGCCTAGGGTTTGCTCCTTACCCAAACAGGATCCTGAAGATGTCGTCCGTAACCCCCTTGTACTGGGATCGCCTCACCAACGGGATCCCGACCGCTCTTGAGGCTGACCTGATCCTGGTTTCGGATGGGCAGGCTCTGGTGGCTGTAGAGTTTTCCCCCTTTGAACAGCGCCTGCGGCAACGACTCGAAAAACGCTTCCGTGCAGCAGATTGGATCCCTGAGACAAACCCACAGGGGGTGAGAGAGGCCGTACAGGCCTACTTTGCCGAGGAATGGGATCCCATCCAGGCGCTGCCGGTGAATCCGGGTGGTACCCCTTTTCAGCAGCAGGTATGGCAGGCACTCCGCGGGATCCCGGTTGGAGAAACCCGTACCTATGGGGAGCTGGCCGCTCAACTGGGCAACCTCCATGGGGCACGAGCCGTGGGCATGGCCAATGCCCTCAACCCTATTGCCATTGTCATCCCCTGTCATCGCGTTGTTGGCGCAGGGGCTGATCTGACGGGATATGCGGGTGGGTAGCGCAAACGCTGGCTTTTGGCCCATGAAGGGGCAGCGCTGGGCAACTGCTCTGCACACTCTCAGTTGAGTTTGCTCTATTGATATCAGGCCATTTGACGAGTTGATAACTTTGCTGATGACTTTATAGAACCGGGATCCCTGCCCATGCAATTAAAAGATGTTTTACGTTTGCTCCTGCTGTCTGCTATTTGGGGGTTTTCCTTCATTTTTATGCGGGTCATTGCGCCTGTGTTGGGGCCAGTTTTGACTGCAGAGCTGCGGGTGATGTTGGCGGGGATTGCCCTAACGCTTTATTTTGGGTTGATTCGCTTCCCAGTGGGGTGGAAAGAGCATTGGCGGCAATACCTAATCATTGGGACAATCAATTCTGCCCTACCGTTTTTGCTGTTTTCCTTTGCAGCACAACATATTCCCGCTGCTTATTCGATTATCTTCAATGCCAGCGCGCCCTTGTTTGGGGCAATTTTCGGGGTGATTTGGCTAGGGGAATCCTTCTGCTTCAGCAAAGGTTTAGGTTTACTTTTGGGGTTGACGGGGGTGGCTTTGGTCAGTCGGGCGGGTCTCAGCACAGCATTTTCCCAGTGGTTTGGGTGGGCGATGGCAGCCTGCTTGGTGGCCTCAATGTGTTATGGGCTGGCCGGGATTTACTTGAAACGCTTTGCCCAACACATTAAACCGATGGGCATTGCAGCTGGCAGCCAAATTTCGGCAGGATTGGTGTTGTTGCCTTTGGTACCTTTTGCTCCTCCTACAGGGCCTTTTACAGCCATGATTGGGTTGAATGTCTTGGGGTTGTCGTTGCTCTGTAGTGCCGTGGCCTATCTGTTTTACTTTCAGTTAATTGCCGATATTGGCCCCACCAAAGCCCTGACCGTTACCTTCTTGGTGCCTGTGTTTGGCTTGCTCTGGGGATCCCTGTTTTTGGGGGAAGCGGTGACGGTTTCGATGCTGCTCGGGTGTGGGTTGGTGCTGTTGGGAACGATGCTCGTCCTGCGCAGATCCTAAGGTTGCTTAAAGCTCAGTTGGAGAAGATCCGCCAAGACTTCATGGGGCTCCCTAGCTCTCAAGAGCCTTACATTGGGCCGGGATCAAAACCCAACTCCTGCAGCTTGGCCAGAAGGCGCTGATTCCGCTGATATTCCAAATCCACTTGCCGTTGGGTGGCCTCTAACTGCTTCTGCGCAGCCACAGCAGCTTCCTCTGGGCTAGCCACTAGGGAGCCCTGAGGGGTAAAAAACCGCAGTTGACTCTCATGAATACCCAAATAAAGACCCAGCTGTTCACTCCAAAGCCAACCTTGTTCTGTGGGAGAAAGGGGCTGGTACTTGCCATCCACGAGGTGAAAGCCTTCAAATTCCAGGCTTTGTGGGTCAAACCAAAAATAGTCGGGGGTGCGAAAAATATCCTGGTAAAGCTCCTTTTTCAGGGTGCGGTCGGTAATTGCAGTAGATTCTGAAAGCAGCTCCACAATCAGATTGGGATACTTCCCCCCCTCTTCCCACACCGTCCAACTTTTGCGGGGCCGTTTCTCGGTATTTAAAACAACAAAAAAGTCTGGACCTCTAAAGTCTCTGGATTTGACTTGATTAGGGCTGTAGTAGACCGTCAGGTTACCCGAGGCATAGAAGTCTTCCCGCTCACGCCATAACCATTTGAGCAATCGAATCAGCAGGTCGATTTGCTCACGATGAAGATCGGTTTCCAAGGGGGGTTCGTCGCTGTCAAGGTTGCAGGGGGGCCACACAATATCTTCAGCCTCTTCCGGTGGTGGAGAGGTCTGTAGGTTGGGAAAGAAGTCAGTGGTGGCAGAAGAAGACACAGCAGCCAGAGTAACTCAACCTCCAGGATAGCCAGCCCAGATGGACTCTTGTATACAGGAGGCTCTAGCCTAGAGTTTAGGGGATCCAGAATATTCAGAGCTGGCTAAACTCGCTGGAGCAACGGGAATCTCCTGGGCAATAGCAAAATCAGGGATCCCCATTGGCAGGATCCCAGCAGCGATTCCCTTCCAAGCCAAATCCCAATTCACCCAATTCAAAAGAGATTACAAGATCCCCGCAGAATTCATGAAACCTGAACCACCATGGGGGTATAGATACCTATGGGTCTGGTTATGGTTCTGGCAGAACAGCTCTCAACAAAACCCCTTAGCGCTGACCAACTGCAAAAAGTCGATGCCTACTGGCGGGCTGCTAACTACTTGTCCGTCGGTCAAATCTACCTCATGGATAATCCTCTCTTGCGGGAGCCTCTAAAGCTCGAGCACGTCAAACCGCGTCTGTTGGGACACTGGGGTACCACACCGGGGCTGAACTTCATCTACGTTCATCTCAACCGCATCATCCAGCGGGAAGATCTGAACATTCTTTACATCACCGGCCCCGGTCATGGTGGCCCCGGCTTGGTGGCCAATACCTATCTGGAAGGTACCTACAGCGAGGTGTACCCCAATATTGGCCAGGATGCAGAGGGAATGCAAAAACTCTTCAAGCAGTTTTCTTTCCCTGGCGGTATTCCCAGCCATGTGGCCCCCGAAACCCCCGGCTCCATTCACGAAGGGGGAGAACTGGGCTATGCCCTCTCCCATGCATTTGGGGCAGCTTTTGATAATCCTGACCTGTTGGTGGCCTGTGTGGTGGGGGATGGCGAAGCGGAAACCGGCCCACTGGCGACCTCCTGGCACTCCAACAAGTTTCTCAACCCCATCCACGATGGTGCGGTGCTGCCGATTCTGCACCTGAACGGCTATAAGATCGCCAATCCCACCCTTTTGGCCCGTCTCAGCCATGAGGAATTACAAAGCCTGTTTGTAGGGTACGGTTACAAGCCCTACTTTGTGGAAGGCTCAGACCCGGCGGAAATGCACCAGCTGATGGCTGCCACTCTCGATACGGTGGTTCACGAGATCCAGGAAATCCAGCACAACGCTCGCAGCAAAGGGGATCCCACTCGTCCGCAGTGGCCAATGATTATCCTCAGAACCCCCAAAGGGTGGACGGGCCCCAAGGAAGTAGACGGCAAAAAGACCGAAGATTACTGGCGCTCTCACCAAGTACCCTTCTCGGAAATGGCCTCCAAGCCAGAGCATGTGCAACTGCTAGAAAGCTGGATGCGCAGCTACAAACCAGAAGAGCTCTTCGATGAAAATGGTCGTCTGATCCCCGAGTTACAAGAGCTGGCTCCCAAGGGGGCAAAGCGCATGGGGGCTCTGCCCTACGCCAATGGTGGTTTGCTGACACGGGATCTGAAAATGCCGGATTTCCGTCGTTATGCGGTACCCGTTCCTCATCCCGGTACTACTGAGGCGGAAGCTACTCGCATTATGGGGCAGTTTTTGCGGGATGTGATGAAGCTGAACCAAGATCAGCGTAATTTCCGCATCTTCGGCCCGGATGAAACCGCATCCAATCGCTGGAATGCGGTGTTTGAAGCCAGTGACCGCACCTGGGTGGCAGAGACCTATGACTATGACGATCACCTCTCCCCCGATGGGCGGGTGATGGAGATCCTAAGCGAGCACACCTGTCAGGGCTGGCTGGAGGGTTACTTGTTAACCGGGCGACATGGCTTTTTCTCCTGCTACGAAGCCTTCATCCATTTGGTAGATTCGATGTTCAACCAGCACGCCAAATGGCTGAAAACCACCCGGCATATTCCTTGGCGGCGGCCTATCCCTTCTCTGAACTACCTGCTCACTTCCCATGTGTGGCGGCAGGATCACAACGGCTTTAGCCATCAGGATCCGGGCTTTTTGGATCATGTGATCAACAAAAAAGCAGATGTGATTCGCGTCTATCTGCCCCCCGATGCCAATACCCTGCTCTCAGTAACCGATCACTGTCTGCGCAGCCGCCACTATGTGAATGTGGTGGTGGCCGGTAAACAACCGGCCCTGCAATACCTGGATATGGATGCAGCCATCAAGCACTGCACCCAAGGTCTGGGCATTTGGGAGTGGGCTAGCAACGATCAAGGCGCTGAGCCAGATGTGGTCATGGCTTGCTGTGGCGATGTGCCAACCATGGAAACCTTGGCGGCGGTGGACTTTTTGCGGCAGCACCTACCGGATATCAAGATCCGGGTGGTGAATGTGGTCAACCTGATGAAGTTGCAACCCCCTGGTGAACACCCCCACAGCATTAGCGATGTGGATTTTGCCAGCATCTTCACCCCGGATAAGCCGATTGTGTTTGCTTTCCACGGCTATCCTTGGTTGATTCACCGCCTCACCTACCGCCGCCCCAACCACCACAACCTGCACGTGCGCGGCTACAAGGAGGAAGGCACCACCACCACTCCTTTTGATATGTGCGTGCTCAACGAGGTGGATCGCTTCAGCCTGGCGGATGATGTGTTGGATCGGGTGGATCGCTTCAAGTACGAACGGGCCCACGTCAAGCAGATCATCCACAATAAGTTTGTTGAGCACAAACACTACATTCGTGAGCATGGGGAAGATATACCAGAGGTGCGCAACTGGAAATGGCCCTATTGAGGGGTGAACGGCAAGGGATCCTCTGCAACTGACTTTTGCATCTGATCGCGATAGCGGGACGGAGTCCTTGCCTCCGGCAGGATAGAGTTTTTCTGGACTCTCCTGCCGGAGTTTTTTTAGGGGAGCTACTGTGGTGTGTTGGAGGTAGTGGCTGTGAAGAATCCTATGCCTGGGTCGCAGTTGGATAGACCTGAGTCTGATGGGTCAGATTCCCCCATGGATCCCGCTGCCGATCCCAAGACGGAGCCCTCGCCGGGATCCGCTACAGGGGAAGGGATGTTGCTTGCCTTGGGGTTGGGTTTGGCCCTCTCGAGCCTGTTGGTTGCAGTCCGACCAGAGGTGCTCATCCCCTTTGGGGCAAGTGTTGTGGCTTCTATGGTGCTGGGATCCCTGTTGATCCCTTGGTTGCGGCGCTGGAAAGCGGGGCAGGTGATTCGCCAGGAAGGCCCCCAGTCCCATCTCAAGAAGGCGGGCACACCGACGATGGGGGGGATCAGTTTTCTCCCGGTCGGGCTACTGGTGGCTTTGGGGTGGACGGGATGGGATCCCCGGGTGCTGGCGGTGGCTGTGCTGACTTTGGCCTATAGCTTTGTCGGTTGGCTGGATGATTGGCAGGTGATTCGGCAGCAATCCAACAAGGGGTTATCTCCCCCGCAAAAGCTATTTTTGCAGTTGGGGATCGCGGCTTTGTTTTGTGTATACCTGGCTGGGCAAGGGATCCCAACGCAGCTGATCTTACCGGGGCTGGGCCAGATCCCCTTGGGTGGGCTGTTTTGGCCGCTGGCGGTGTTTGTGCTGGTGGGCACCAATAATGCTGTCAACCTGACGGATGGCATGGATGGCTTGGCCGCAGGGGTGGTAGCGATTGTGTTGGCAGGGCTGGGTCTGATCCAGGGGGATCCGCAGTTATCGGTGCTGGCTTTTGGGTTGAGCGGAGCCTGTTTGGGGTTTTTGGCCCACAACCACCACCAGGCACGCATGTTTATGGGGGATACGGGATCCCTGGGGTTAGGAGGCGCGCTGGCGGGTTTGGCGCTACTCGGGGATCACCTGTGGGCCTTAGGCTTGATGGGGGGTGTGCTGGTGGTAGAAGCCCTATCGGTGATTGTGCAGGTGAGCTACTTCAAATACACCAAACGCAAAACCGGGGCAGGGAAGCGGCTGCTGCGTATGTCTCCGCTGCATCATCATCTGGAGTTGGGAGGCTGGTCTGAGGTGCAGGTGGTGGGATCCCTGTACGGGATAACGGCACTATTGGTGGGGTTGGGCTGGGCCTGGTGGTACTGGGCCGGGGGTTGAAAGGCAGTGCCTCTGTGTGTACTGCGGTTCCAACTTCGGGGTACGATCTTCCTAATCTGCAGATGGCCAAACCCTCGGTGTTGAGATGGCACAACGGGGGATCCCCTTGGCCAGTTTCAAGTGCCCTCCCTGCAGCAATGGATTGGCCGGCGATAGGCAGTGGGTGTTGGCGGGATCCCTGAGGGTTGCTCTCCCCACGGGTATTGTGAGCATGGTGAACATTCTAGCCAGCCGCAGATCCTCTACAGTCTTGGCACGACACTCTTGGGAGAAAGATCGCAGTATGACTTTAGGCTGTAACAGTTCCCGCTGGTGGTCTC
>JAUQVI010000059.1:0-14726 GCA_039794885.1 Thermostichus sp. DG02_5_bins_236 | reverse complement strand
TGTGGAGGTGAGATCCCGTGATGGTGTGGTTTGGCTCCTCAACGGACAGCGGCTCCTGCTGCTCAGACTGCTTTATCCATGATACGAAAGGTTAAGGGGCATGAGGATCTGGCGGAGCAGAGTTATCGTTCGGGCCTTGGGGGTGCAACCGCGCTTGCAGGGTGGCCTTGTCCAAGTTGGGTAACCGATCTCCCAACCACCAACCCGGATCCTCCCAGGTGAGGGATCCCAGCCATTTTCTGGCTTGATCCGCTAAAACCAAACTCAGCAAAACCGGGGCAGTGGTCAAGCCGAGGGCAAGCTTGATCCAAGCAGCAGAGGGAGACTGAGAGGCCGCTTGCGAATCTTTTGTGTCCTCGATGTCCTGCATAGCAAGGCTTTCGTTACCCTAGGTGAACTCGTTTCCATCCTAACTCCGATGCCGATTGTCCTGATTTGTGGCCCGGTTCGCTCTGGCAAAAGTCGTCTGGCTGAAAAGCTGGCGACGGCTTCGGGTTTATCGGTGCTGTATCTGGCTACTGGGCCTAAAGCTGATCCAGCAAGGGATCCGGAATGGGCAGAACGGGTTCAGCAGCATCAGCAGCGGCGACCGTCCAGTTGGCAAACTTGGGAAACAGGACTGGATTTGAGCCTGCGGGATCTCCCTCAACCCTGCTGTGTGCTGGTAGATTCCTTGGGGGGCTGGGTGGCGCAGGGATTAGACTATTCCCCCTCAGAATGGGATCCCTGGGTGCAGTCTTTTCTGGCCAGCCTAGAGAACTTTGCCGGGTGTGTGATTTTAGTGGCGGAGGAGGTGGGGTGGGGGGTCGTGCCAGCTTACCCGATGGGGCGCTTGTTTCGGGATCGACTGGGGGAGTTAACCCAGAAAGTGGGGGTTGTGGCGGATCAGGTATTTTTGGTAACGGCGGGTTTCGCCCTAGAGATCAGCCGCTTGGGGCTCCCGGTGGAGCAGGTGTGGGATCCCAGTGATCCAGAGCTGCGATAAGCTGCAAAAGGCTACGTGGTCAGAAATCCCTGGCTCCATACCAATGTTTCTGTACCAATGTTCATCAATGCTCCCCTAGCTGTGAAATTGTGCCGATCACCCTTTACCTATCTGCCAAAGCCATCCAAACCCTGGATTTGACTCCGGGACATGAACTGATGCAAACCGTGATGGCGGATCCGGCTCGGGCTGCCCAACAGGTGCAATGCGTGATTGACTACCCGCGTAGCCCTGATGATCCACGGGAGTTGTCGGAGATCCCGGAGGTACGTCTCTGGTTCATTCGCTGGGATACGGTTTACCCCTGGTTTCCTTACTTCCTCGATTGGCGACGGGGGGAGCTAGCCCGCTATGCGGCGATGCTGGTGCCCCATCACTTTAACCCCCGCGAAGGGATCCTCTACAACCCAGAGGCCCTGGAAATCTTTGTTTACCAAAAAATGTTTGTACTGATGCGCTGGCTGAAACAGCAGCCGTTGGACAAGGACTCCGTCCCGCTGACGCGAACGGTTTCCACACTGCGGGATATGGCTTTGGTGTTTGGCTTCGAGATCCAGCCGCAGTTTTTGACCCTGTGGGATGCAGAGACTCTGAGTGGAGAAGCATGAGTGTGCTGGTGGCAGGCACTTGGGTGGAGCCGGGAATCCCTAGTGTTGTGGAGGTGGCTCAGGCTTGGGTCTCTTGCTCTCAGCGCTCCTACCACTGGCTGAGTGGGGATCCCATGGGCTACGCCCCACTTTCGCCAACGGAAGCGCATCTGCGGGATCTTTGGCAGCAGATCTCGACGTTGAATCACGAAGGGACGGCAGAGCCTCTACTGGTCTTGAGGGGTAGCCTTGCGGATCCGATTGGGGCGGGGCAAACCTGGGCGGATCTGGCCCGAGCTTGGAACTTACCCGTCTTGCTGACGCTGCCGAGGAGGGCGGCTATGAGCCAAGCGGTCGCCTTTGCGGCGTTGTTGCACCAAGCCCAGGCCCGCTGTTTGGGGTGGGTTTTGCTTGGTGAGCCGGGACTTGACCCTTCAACGGCTGCTGGTGGAGTGTTGGGATCCCAGCCGGACTTTCCCGTATCTCTGGATCTCGAAGATGGGGATGAACGGGATTCAGCCCTGGCCACAGGTCTGGAAGCTCAGTCAGGGATCCCGGTGTTGGGACGTATGGATCTGCGCGGGCAGATCACCTGGGATACGGATTCTCTAGCGGCAATGGGCTATATCTAGAGGACTTTACTGTCTTTGTTGGGGTGCTGCCATGACCTCCTCTGTCCTTTCTCCATCCCTCACTGCCCAAGGTCTGACGGAAGCGGAACTGCGCTGCCAGCTGGCAGCCTGCTATCGGTTAATCGCCCGTTTTGGCATGGATGATCTGGTTTATACCCACATTTCGGTGCGCCTGCCGGGGCCAGAAGACCATTTTTTGATCAACCCCTTTGGCTTGCTGTTTGAGGAGGTGACCGCCTCCAATCTGGTCAAAATCGATGCAGATGGAACCCTTGTGGAACCCAGCGACTGGCCGATTAACCCGGCTGGATTTGTTATTCACAGTGCCATCCACAGTGCCCGTCCTGATATCTGCTGCGTGCTGCACACCCACACCCTAGCCGGTATGGCAGTTGCCACTTTGCCAGAAGGTTTGTTGCCAATCAGCCAATTTGCCATGCAGTTTTATGGTCATCTGGCCTACCACGACTATGAAGGTATTGCCCTCGATTTGGCGGAGCGGGAACGGTTGATTGCCGATCTCGGATCCCATCACAGTCTGATCCTGCGCAATCATGGCCTGCTGACGGTTGGTCGCACCATCCCGGAAGCGTTTGTGCGCATGTACTACCTGGAGCAATCCTGCCGCATCCAGATCGCAGCCCAGTCCGCCAGCACTAACCTGCTCATTCCGCCCACCTCTGTTTGTGAACATACCGCCAAGCAGTTCGAGCGGGGGGGTGGCCCAATTGGGCAACGGGAATGGCAAGCCCTCATCCGCAAGTTGGATCGAGAGGATCCCTCCTACCGGGAATGATCTGAATTCGTCCGCCTACACCCAATGGGCTTGGATCCCGCTTAGCTGCGGCAAACCCGATACACTGGCAGGGTGAAATGAAAGCTACTACCCTTACCGGGGGCAGACTCTACCCAAATTTGCCCGTAGTGGGCCCGCACAATCCGCCGACAAAGGGATAGGCCAATGCCATAGCCCTCCTGCTGTTGATCCCGCGACAGGCGTACCGAGTCAGAGAAAATGCTCTCTTGATCAGCTGCCGGGATCCCTGGCCCCGTATCGCTGACAGTGATCTGAATTTTTTGGCTAGTGCGGTGCAGGACGTTCAGACGAATGGATCCCTGAGCAGAGGTGTATTTGATAGCGTTATCCAGCAAATTGAATAAAACTTGGCGAATCTTATCGCCATCCACCTGCACTGAAGGCAAATCCACAGGTATGTCCGCCTGGAACTGCAGTTGCTTGCTCTGCAAACGCGGCCACAAATCCTTGATCACCGATTGGCAAAGGCTGGGCAACTGAACCTCTACAGCTCGAATTCTGAGTTCTGATGCAGTGCCCCGGGCAGACTCCAGGATGTCGGTAATCATGCCATCCATTTTGCGCAGTTGCTGGCGGGCATGGTCGAACAGTTGTTGCTCCAGTTCTCCATTTAGGGATCCCTCAGGCTCTCGGCCCTGTTGTAGGGTTTCTACCGCTAGGGCTGTAGCGGTGAGGGGGCTGCGCAAATCGTGAACCAGCATTGCCAAAATGCGGTCTTTGAAATGCAGTTGTTCCCGCAACTGTGCCCGTTCCTGTCGCAGCAAAAACACCTCTTCCGACATTTGCAACAGGGCTTCCGTGGTGGGAGGGGGGGTGGAGTCCTGCCCGGCATCCTCCTGGCTAGAAACCAAAGCCGCTTGTCCTTGCCAACGGGGCCACCACACCTCCAATTGTGTCGCCAAATCTCCTCCAGCCAGTACCTGAGCAGGCAAGGGCTCAGCCTTCACCAACGCCGGGGTGACCACTAGCTTGTAATGCTCCGCCAGATAGGGGTGCTCCTCTAACAGCACCACTTCCAACTCAGCTGGGTACTGACCGGCTAGCCCCCGAATATGCTGGCGCAACTGCTCAGCCAGATCAGCAATACTGGCCCGACTTTTGGCAAACAACAACAGGCGAATGCCTGAGCGAGTGGAAGCGCGATCTAGCGAAGTTTGCATAGGCCAAAACCGTAAGGGCCAAGAGTTGGCGTTTGAGCAACAGAGATTGCAGTGCCCTCGGGATTAGAACCCATCCTCATCCGTCCTCTTTAATCCTTGCTAACACCTAAGCTTACGAAAAGCTTAAGGAGCGTTATTAAGTGTAATGAGTAACATCTTTCCCTGTGGCTGGAACAGCTAATGAAAGGCAAAGGCTAGCCCCACCAAAATGCCAACCAAACCCAGCGAGGTGAGGGCAAAATGCAGCAGAGAGGTTTTGCCTTTCCGCACCATGTTGCGCATGGCCAGACGGGTATAGCTCATTTGTGGAGCTGTGGGGGCAGCCTTGGGCTCTGGGTCAGGAGAAGCGGGCTGAGACATCAAGATGCTTGAAGGTGAGAAATTAACAATAGCTTTAGATTAGCTCAATCCGCCTGCCAGATAAAGGGGATGTATACCTTGCAACCCACAGGGCC
Organism: Thermostichus sp. DG02_5_bins_236; assembly: GCA_039794885.1. Lineage (GTDB taxonomy): Bacteria > Cyanobacteriota > Cyanobacteriia > Thermostichales > Thermostichaceae > Thermostichus. The sequence continues at coordinate 10,090 of JAUQVI010000059.1, read as the reverse complement.
TAGGCCCTCACTACATCTCTCGATGATAGGGGCGATGGTGATGACTTTCAAAGTCTTCTGGCTTCAGTAGCTTGGCCTCCCCCTGCAACAGGGCGCTCACCCCTAGAGATCCCTGCGGGGGCTGGGCCGGTTCCACATAGTCCTGCGGTTCCTCATAGGCCACAATCAGCCCTTCATAATTGCGCAGCACAACCCGATGGGATCCCTGGCTGAGGATATAGTTGGGGCCAACCGGCACTTTTCCACCCCCTTCGGGCAAATCCACCACAAACGTGGGGACTGCATAGCCGCTGGTATGGCCTCGCAAACCTTCGATGATTTCGATACCTTTGGAGATAGAGGTGCGGAAGTGACCGGCTCCCTTCACCAAGTCGCATTGGTAGAGATAGTAGGGGCGCACCCGGTTCTGGACAAGCTTGTGAACCAGTTGCCGTTGGATCTCCAGGCTGTCGTTGATCCCAGCCAGCAACACACTTTGACAGCCCAATGGGATCCCGGCATCCGCCAGCCTAGCCAGTGCTTCGCTCAATTCCGGAGTGATCTCCTTGGGATGGTTGATGTGTACATTCAGCCAAAAGGGGTGATGGCGGCGCAGCAGGGTACAGAGGTCGGGGGTGATCCGTTGAGGCAGAAACACCGGCACACGGGTGCTCATGCGTACAATCTCGATGTGCTCAATCCGGCGCAACTGCTCCAGCAAATACCCCAGTAAGGCATCGGAAAGGGTGAGGGGATCCCCACCACTGAGCAACACATCCCGCACCTGCGGGGTATGGCGCAAATATTCCAGCTGCCGATCCAAATGCTGCTTGGTAAACGCCTGCTGCGGATCCCCCACCATACGGCTGCGGGTGCAGTAGCGACAGTAGCTGGCGCAGTGGGTCGTCACCAACATCAACACCCGATCGGGATAGCGGTGAACCAAACCCGGTACTGGACTGTGCTCGTCCTCCGCTAGGCTGTCTACTCGCATCCCTTCAAAGCCTTGAAATTCTCGGTTGAGGGGAATGACCTGCCGACGGATCGGACAGTGGGGATCCACCGGATCAATGAGGCCAGCAAAGTAGGGGGTGATATCGACGCGAAACTTCGTCTCCTGATCCAAAGCCTCTTTTTCTTCCGGTGTAAGCTGCATCAGTTGTTCTAGATCGGCGCGGGAGTTGAGGCGATGCCCCAGTTGCCAGTGCCAATTCGCCCACTCACTTGGCGGCACTTCTGACCATGGGTTGGGGAGCGTGGGTTGGGGAACAGCAGCGACTGGCATAAAAGCTTGCGTTGTTTTGGATGTGAGGCTTTGCGGGTTAACACGGAGAAGTCCGTCGTTTCTCAAATTAAAGCGCTACCTTCAGCATAGTCGGTTTCCTGCCGACCTCCTTGGGGCGCTTCCCAAGAGAATTGAACTGTTGTTAAATCAGACTTACAGCTCTTTGGTGGTTTCTCATAACAACAATACCTGTGTTCTTGAAAGATTCTAGGAGAACGCTCTAGTGATGGTACTACGCACTTCGCGTAGCGAGATATGCCCTGCGCAAGTGACTAGCAAAAGGGCTGTAAATCAGCTTCGCTTATCAGAATTGTTTTGTAGGTTTGATGCGTAAGAACAAGGCATAATCCTTAGAAGTTATTGCTATCTCAGCATAGCTCCATCTTCTCGGGTTAAAGTCAAGGGCGTAGCTTCCAAGCCCTGTCCCCTGAGCTGTGTCTCCCCTACGTTTGCTGTCCACCTACCCGAATTGAGGTTAGAGGTCAATCATGGCGAAAATTGTCTCCATCCACTCCTATCGAGGTGGGACTGGGAAGTCCAATACAACAGCCAACTTGTCTGCTCAAATCGCTAAGCAGGGCAAACGAGTGGCTGTCATCGATACGGATATTCAGTCCCCTGGAGTTCATGTGCTCTTTGGACTGGAAGAGGACAAGACAGGCCACACCCTGAACGACTATCTCTGGGGCAAGTGTCGCATCGAAGAATCTGCCCATGATTTGACCCCCAAGGCCGCCAAAGCAGCAGGCGGCACCCTCTATCTGATTCCTTCCAGTGTCAAGGCTAGCGATATCGCCCGGATTCTCCGTGAGGGCTATGACGTCGGTATGCTCAACGATGGCTTCCAGTCCTTGCTCAAAAAGTTGAAGCTGGACTACCTGTTCATCGATACCCACCCCGGCCTCAACGAGGAAACTCTCCTTTCCATCACCATCTCGGATGTCCTCGTGTTGATCTTGCGCCCAGATCGACAAGACTTCCAGGGCACAGCGGTCACGGTGGATGTGGCTCGCCGTCTTGAGGTTCCCAACATGTTGCTGGTGGTGAATAAAGTGCTAACTTCCTTCGACTTTGCCAAGGTCAAGCAACAGGTGGAGTCCACCTACAATTTGACGGTGGCTGGAGTGCTTCCCCTTTCGGAAGATATGGTCAAGCTGGGGAGTGCCGGCATTTTTAGCTTGGAATTTCCCGATCACCAGTGGAGCAAGACAATTCAGGAAATTGCGGGATATATTACCCGTTAATTTTTATTGCCAATCGGGATCCCAGCTCACCCTCAACCTGACTGGGATTCGAACCTCTCTTCTTCATTGAATCTTCATTTTATTGTTTATTTATAAAGGGATCCGGCGCTCAATTTTTCCGCTGGATTGACGAGGAGGGGATCGTTTTTGCGGCGTCAATGGACTATCCCACCACACAACCGATGGGAATCAAGGAGTCGGGGCGGGAGTGTCTCCCAGCTCTCTAGACAAGGTGCTGGTGGATCGTTGTAGCCGGGCGAAGGCACGGTTGTAACCAAGAATCGCCTGTACCAGGCTGCTATTGGCTTCTGTTAGTCGGGATTCCGCATTCAGCACATCCAACTGGGTTCCTAAACCAGCCTGGAAGCGCAGTCGGGCAATGCGCAGGGCCTCTTGGGTCTGTTCTAGGGTGAGGGAGGCCGTGGCAATATTGCGCTCGTTCACATCCAGCTCCACAAAGGCTTGTTCCACCTCTAGGCGAATTTGGGATGCCAAGTCTGCCACCTGCAACGCCGAAGAATTGGCGGCAGCCTGTTGTTGCTGCACCTGCGCACGGGTACGGCCCCCGTCAGAAAACGTCCATAGGGCATCCAGTTGCAACGAGTACCCTGCACCTAAGCCCTCCACCCGGCTGGCGGGACGCGGATCGTCAGTGTAGAGTTGCACCAAGTTGAGGTTCCCGGAAACACTCACCTGAGGGAACAAATTGGATAAGGTGGCTCGCCCCTGAGCTTGGCTGACCTGCCGCTGCAGTCTTTGTTGTTCTAGCTCGGGTCGGTTCTGCAGAGCACGGACAATACTTTCCTCCAAACTCAGCTCCCACTCGCCGACTTGTTCCGCTTCCTCGGAGGTGCGGATGCTGGTATCCGGTGGCAAGTTCAGCAGTCGTGCCAAGGCACGGGGGGCAATGGCTTGGGTGCCACGGGCTTGTGCCAGACGTAAATTGGCGTTTTCCAACTGAATTTGGGCATTAAGCACATCCAGCCGAGTCGCCAAACTGGCCCCCAACAGTGCTTCTGCATCTTGTAAGCTACGGCTGGCCTCACGGACAGCGGCCTCTTGGATCACCACCTGTTGATCGGCCTCCTGGAGGTTGTAATAGGCATCAATCACCTCCAGGCGCAACTGTTGCAGGACATTTTGGAGTTCCAGCTCACTCACTCGCAGTTGCGAATCAGCCGCCTCTACCAAAGCATCCCGTCGCCCGCCGGCATAGAGGGTTTGGTTAATGGCCAGTAGGGCATTCAAGCTGATGGTGCCGTAATTTTTGGTGCCGCCGATGGTATCCGGCAGGGATCTCACTTCCCCCAATCGCTGTTGCAGTTGTTGAGACACGGAGAAGATCTGTAGCTGCTGCTGGATCAGTTCCACCGGATCGGCTGGCAAAGGCAACGCCTGCAAACGGGACAGCTCGGAAGCAAGCAGAGGAATGGCTGCCTCACTGTTGCGCAGTTGTTGTTCCAACTGTTGCCTACTGATCGTGGTCTGGACATCTCCAGCCGCTGAAATGGAACGGTTGGCCGATAACTGCAGGTTCAGGGTCGGGTTAAATTCCGCTTGGGCAGCGCGCAGAGCCGCTCGACTGCTGTCAATTTGGATTAGGGCCAGTTGTAGACGCAGGCTATTGGCTTCCACAAGAGCAAGTGCCTCCTGTAAGCTCAGAGAAAGTACCTCCCGAATCTGGACTGTTTCCACCTGCGAAGGTAACTCCGGTATCTCAATCTCCCCTTTAGAGGAAAGTTCTGCTGCTGTCGGGATCCCTTGCCCCACAGACACCATAGTGGATCCCAACCAAGCCACTAGGCCGAGGGCAAGAACACGGGTTCGAGACAGAGAAGAAAATGATATCGAAATCATGCTCATGGGAGGAAACAGCAGGAACAACCCAGCTTAATATGCTGAGTTCACTTAGCCAATACGAGACAGCCGTGTCCAAGACTGTTACAGAAATTATTACTCCATCGCTTTATGAAGGCCATGCAAAGAGAGAAGGAAGTTCTCAGAAGGAGGAGATGACCAGACGGTCTGGTTTTCCAGTATTTACCGCTTATTCAGCAAGCTGATGAAGCAAGACTAAGAGAGTGTTAAGCTGCTCAAATCGGATCAGGAAGCAACATGATAGACTCAACTCGTCACGGCAAACCCACGCTTTTGAGTCTACTGATTTTTGTATAGTTTGGGTTATAAGCTTTAGAGATTATCTAACGCTATAATCTGTTCGACCCCAGGGATTTGGGTATGGATGCCGATTCCTTTCGCGCTGATGTTCATCGCTACTTCGGAGCCAGTCAAGCGGCATCAGATCAGTTGCTGGCCTACGGTCAGAATGCCTTTGGCCAACCTCCTTCGCCCCAAAATTGGGACACTTCTCCAGAACCCCATGTAAGCGCCTGGCAAGCGTATCAGACGGAAGCCTTGGAGCAAGGGGTTTTTTCTGTGCTGCAACAAAAGCTGGTACAGTTGCGCTTTCCCATTCAGCTGGGTATTTCCGCAGCAGACTCCTACCGAGCGGCAACCCGACGGGGCATCTCTGCCGATGGCATGACGGAAGCAACTGGCTTACACCTCGAGCATCCGGAGAGCTTGCAGTTGCATATTCACCCCAGCTTGGCGGGGCCGATTCCGGTTTTGATTCCGGCTTGTCGAGAAGACTTCATCACCTTGGTGCGAGCCCTGACGATGCGCAATGAGCCCAAGCCTGTGCCGGACTCGATGGGGGCTTGCATTGTGGCTGGCTTTAACAACTGGGATCGGGTGCGCGCCTATCGGCAGCATTGGCAAGAGCAACACCCCGAACTGGATCCGGAGCGGGATTGGTCAGCGGAGTTCCAGCGGCTCATCCCCTGTAAAGGGCTATACCAGGATCGATTTATTCTGCTCAGTTTAGGCCCTTACAGCAATGTGTCGGCAAGCCAGTTGGGTCTCGGGGAGCAGGAGTGGCTGTCTCTGTCCTTGAAGATTCGCCTCGAGCATGAGTCCACCCATTACCTGACTCGGCGATTGCTGGGATCCATGCGCAACAACGTTTTGGACGAGCTGATCGCGGATTATCGAGGCATTGTCGCCGCTTTGGGTCATTTTCGAGCCGATTGGTTTCTGCACTTTATCGGGTTGGAAAATCACCCCCACTACCGCGAAGGGGGCAGGCTGCAGAATTATCGCGGCCAACCTCCCCTTTCCGATGAGGCTTTTCAGATTTTACAAGCCATGGTCAAGGCGGCAGCTGAGCATCTGGAGGCCTTTGATCGCACCGAGCATCTGAGTACCCCTGCGGCTCAAGTTCGGCTGGTGCTGGCCTTGACGGCCTTGAGCTTGGAAGAACTGGCCTGTGCAGAGGCTCAAGAGCGCTTGCAGCAAGCTTGGGATCACATCCCCGAAATTCCTACTTCTGACAGTAGCCCGCAGCCAGTGGGCTCCTTCTCGTCGGGGTGATCCCAGGAGATTCGCCGATTCAATCGGGGCTTTTTTGTGTTCTCACTTGATGCTGGTAGACAAACACGCTGGAGTTCTTGCCCATGTCAGACATTCTCCTGCAAGAGATGAGCAACAGCGACATCGACTGGATGTTAAGCACTGGTCGGAAGCTCGATCTGATGCCAGATGGGATCCTGTTTCGGCAGGGCAGTCAACTCGAGCACATCTATCTCCTTCTCGAGGGTAACCTCAGCTTACGCCTAGCCATCGTCCAACCCGAGGGCACTCGCAACGCCCTCAACCGCGCCTTTGCAGCTTTAGGGGGGGAAGAAGATGGGGGCAAAGAAGTTGGACGTCTGAGTAACGGCGAGGTTACGGGTGAGAGTGCTCTCTACAAAGCCACCCCCACACTCCTGACCGTTCAGGCCATCACCCGCTCCTCTTTGTTGGCACTGCCCTTGGTTACGCTACGTCCCAAATTGGCAGATGTTGGGTTTGGATCCCGCTTCTATCGCATGGTGGCGCTGATGTTAGCCAGCCGTATTGAGGCCATTGCCGGGCAAATGGGTCGTAATATCGGCCGCATTGCCGCCGACCAGCCCCAGTTGCGGGAGGTGCTTTCGGTGTTTGGGGAACTGCACGATAGCGATATTGACTGGATGATCGCTGCTGGAGAAACACGGGTTTTACCGCCGGGGGGGGTGCTGATCCAAGCCTTCCGTCCCGTCGATGCTCTGTACATTTTGATTAAGGGATCCCTCTCGGTATCTGTTAGCGAAGACGAAGGCAACGCCCTGAACCGCGCCTTCGCCGCCTTGGGGGCGACCTCCACAACCCCAACCCGCGAGATCGATCGTCTGGCCAAAGGACAGATGGTGGGGGAGATGGCTTTCCTCGAGGGGCGCCCTTCGGCAGTTACCATCGCGGCCAAAGAGGAGTCTTTTATCTTGACACTGCCCCGTCAGCAGCTAGCAGCCAAGTTGCAGTTGGATTTGGATTTTGCCGTGCGCTTCTATCGGGTGCTCGGGTTACTGCTGCTGGATCGCTTTCAGGGCACGATCAACCGCGTCGGGTTGGGCCGCCGCACCTACAGTGGGGATCAACCTCTGGGAACCCGCTTCGAGGATGAGTTGGAGAGCGAAGACTTGGATCAGCTCAGCTTAGCCGGCACTCGCTTTGACTGGATGGTAAAGCGGCTGCTGCAAACGCTGTCTTAACCATCCTCCTTGGGAATGGAGGCAATCCACCCGCCAATCCATCAGCTATCGGTTGGAGATGACAGGCACTATGGCAGACAACAACACCGGCTTATTCCGTAAGGAGTCCCTAGAGCGGCTCTCCTCGCCAGAGCAATTGGATCAGTTGCTCCAGGTGGTCAATCCACGGGACTGGTTGCCCTTAGGCTGCTTGGCGGCTTTGGTGGGGGCTGGCCTGATGTGGAGTATTTTTGGGCGGATCCCGCTCACCGTCAGCGGGCAGGGGGTATTGGTTTATCCCAGCCGGTTGATACCCATGCAGGCCAGCAGTGGCGGTTCGATTCTGCAGATCAACGCCCAAGTGGGGGAACGGCTGGAAGCAGGGCAGGTGTTGGCAGTGATTGACCAAGCTGAACTGCAAAAGCGCTTGGAAGAGGCCCGCAACGAACTGGAAAAGCTACGCACCCAAAACCAAACCCTCACCGACCTGGAAAATCAGCGTTTGGACTTGGAACTGCGCAATTTGCAGGCGCAGCGGCAAAATCTCACCCTGAGTATCGCTGAGGCTCAGGAAGCCATTCCGGTTTTGCGCGACAAAGGCATTGCTGCCACAGAAGAGCAGCAACGCAACCTGGAACAACGCTTAGTAGAAGCCCAACAGCAGGTACCGGTTTTGCTAGAGCGACTAGAGCAGCGCCGCCGTCTACTGGAGGATCAGGTGGTGACTGGGGATGTCGTACTCAGCGCCGAGCAAGAATACTTAGCGGGCGTAGCCCGTATTTCCGACATTCAAGCCCAACTCAAGCAGATCGAAGCCAGTTTGGCAGAGGCGGAGCGCAACTACCTGAGCAACCTACGCCAACTAGACAGCACCCGTATTGAACTGCAGGGCCTCGACAGCCGCGAGAATACCCTACGGCAACAGACCCTAGAAACTCGGCTAGCCCGCCAAAACCAGATTGAGCAGCAGCAGAGCACCATTGCCCAGCTAGAGCTACAACTCCTGACCCAAAGCCAGATTCGTGTTGAACATACGGGCGTGGTTACGGAGTTAACGGTGATCCCCGGTCAGGTAGTGGGCACCGGTCAGCGCCTTGGTACTCTTGAGGTGGAAGACGAGGATAGCCCCCTGATTGCCATCACTTCCTTTTCTGTGGGAGACGGCAAGCGGATTCAACCGGGTATGGCGATTCAGGTGACCCCAGTTTCAGTCCGCCGGGAAGAATTTGGCGGCATTTTGGGGCAAGTCACACAAATCTCCAACCTGCCGGTTTCACAGGATGAGGCCTTACGGTTGGTGGGCAATGAAGGCTTGGTGCGGGCACTGGTGAGCGACTCTCCCACCATCCAGGTCTACGCCAATTTGGATCTCGATCCAAATACAGTCAGCGGCTACCGTTGGTCCTCTTCGTTGGGGCCACCTGTGGAAATTACAGCGGGAACGACCACGCTCACCCGCGTCACGATTGGGGAGCGTGCTCCCATCACCTTTGTCATGCCGTTCCTGAGGGATATTACGGGTGTCTATTAACTTCATCAATCCCCTACTACGGCGACCTCCTGCCCGCGTCAAAACGCCGACCCTGCTGCAAATGGAGGCGGTGGAATGTGGTGCGGCAGCCCTAGGTATCATCATGGGCTACTATCGCCGCATCGTTCCGTTGCCAGAGTTGCGCCGGGAATGTGGGGTATCACGGGACGGCAGTAAAGCCTCCAACGTGTTAAAGGCAGCTCGCCGCTACCAGATGGAGGCAAAAGGCTTCAAAAAGGATCTGGACGGTCTCAAGGAAATTCCAGTACCTTACATCGTCTTTTGGAACTTCAACCACTTTCTGGTGGTGGAGGGGATGACACCCCAGTGGGTTTACCTAAACGACCCAGCCTCGGGCAAACGGCGGGTGAGCTGGCGAGAATTCGATGAAGGTTATACAGGCGTGGTTTTGATTATCCGACCTGGCCCCGATTTCAAACGAGCCGGTCGTAAGCCCAGTGTCATCGGTTCCTTACAAAAGCGCTTACAGGGATCCTACGGTGCTTTGATCTACTGTCTGTTGGCGGGTTTCTTGCTGACCATGGTGGGCTTGGTGGTGCCGGTTTTTAACCAGGTCTTCGTCGATTCCATCCTGATTCAAGGGCGACAGAATTGGTTGCGGCCCCTGTTGCTGATGATGGTGGTGACCACCCTGTTGCAGGCGGTGATCCTGCAGGTACAGCAGCGGTATTTGCGTCGGCTTCGCCTCAAGCTCTCAATTGGCATGTCCAGCCAGTTTCTCTGGCACATTTTGCGCCTGCCCATGAGCTTTTATGCACAGCGCTACTCTGGGGAAATTGCCAACCGCCTTAGCCTCAATGATCAGGTGGCAGGGGCCTTGTCCGGTCAGCTGGCCACCAGTGTGATCAACGCGGCCATGGTGATTTTCTATGCTTTGGTCATGCTGCAATATGATCCGGTACTGACGGCAATCGGGATTTTCTTTGCCCTAGTCAATGTTTTCAGTTTGCAGTGGGTGGCCCAGAAACGGGTGGATGGCAACCTGCGCCTGTCGCAAGAGCAGGGGAAATTATTTGGGACAGCCATCTCCGGTCTCTACAGCATGGAAACCTTAAAGGCTTCGGGGTTGGAATCGGACTTCTTCGGGCGGTGGTCGGGTTACTACGCCAAGATGGTGAACGCCCAGCAGGCTTTGGCCATCACCAACCAAAACCTGGGGGTTTTGCCCTCTCTGCTCACTTCCCTCAGCTCGATGTTGATCCTGGTGGTGGGTGGTTTTCGTGTTATGGGGGGTAGCCTCAGCATTGGGATGTTGGTGGCCTTCCAAACCCTGATGCAGAGCTTCCTGTCACCGGTGAACGAGCTGGTGGGATTCGGGAGCTTACTGCAAGATCTGGAGGGCAACCTGAATCGACTGGACGACGTGTTGCAAAACCCCACCGATTCGCAACTGCCCAAGGCACCACCCACCTCCGTTCAA
>JAUQVI010000058.1:0-14732 GCA_039794885.1 Thermostichus sp. DG02_5_bins_236 | reverse complement strand
CTTGTCTGATTTCGTAGCAACAGATACAACTTTGTGTTGTAGTTGACATGCCCCAATGTCGAGATGGAGCTGCCGCTTGGGTCGAAAGGGAGCGACTTCTCTAGGGATAGGGGTTTTCTCTGGGAACTTGTTCACGTTCACGCTGGAGCTGCCGAATCTTGTGTCCCTGGAGGGCCCTATTATCTTCCGCAGGAGGCCCCTTGCAGAGGAGGAACTTAACTAAGATTTAACCAAAGCTGACCCGCAGCAGCGAAAAGTCATCTTCGAAGTCGGGTTGGCCCCCGAAAGTTTGGGCTTGCTGAGCGACTTGATCCAAGCTACCGGCAGCATCATGGCTGAGCAGAGCGATCAAATTCTCCAATCCCCATAGCTCTTTTTCTCGATTGACCACCTCATAAACTCCATCACTAAACAGGTAAAGGTGGCTGGGGGCTGGGATCCGCACCTTATCCATCTGGAAGCTCTGGTTGGGCAAGATCCCAATTGGCAAATTGGGGGTTTTCAGTTCTATCGGGGTTGTATGGGCTGGATCAATCAGCAATGCCGGAGGGTGCCCAGCGCTAGCAAAGGAAAGCAGGCGGGATCCTGGATGGTACACCCCATACCAAAGGGTGAAGTACATCTCGTTGTGGGATCCCATTGGAAAGGAATGATTGAGGGCTCGCAACACAGCCTCCGGCTGACGGGGATCTGTATCCGGCAATCCCTGAGTGCGCAACTGGTTCATCACCGATACCGACAACAGAGCGGATCCCACCCCATGCCCTGACACATCTAGCAGATAGATGACCAAATGCTCAGCATCCAACCAGTGATAGTTAAAGGAATCTCCCCCCAATTCTTGTGAGGGCAAAAAGCGCCAGTCGGTCGTGATATTGCAGTCGGGGAAAAAATCGGGTTTGGGCAAGAGAGACCTGACATAGCGAGCGGCCTCCGCCAATTCTGCCTGCAATCTGGAGGTTTGCTGTTGTAGGTCGTGGCTTAGTTGGTGCAGCCGCAACCCGGCCCGAACACGGGCTTGCAACTCATTGGGGTCAATTGGCTTACTCAAGAATTCATCGGCTCCGGCATCCAGCCCCTGCACCCTGTCCTCCACCTCGGTGCGAGCCGTGAGCAAAATAAAAAAAGTGGTGGAAAATTTGGGATCCGCCTTAATCCGCCGGCACACCTCAAGACCATCAATATCCGGCATCATCCAATCGCAGATGATTAGCCCAGGGGAGATAAGGTGTGCCCGTTCCACTCCCTCTAGGCCGTTGGTGGCCATCTCAACGGTATAGCCTTGCCGCTCTAGAGAGCGCTTCAGCACCAGCCGAATGGTGGGATCATCGTCAACAATCAGAATGGCAGCCATGATTGCCGTACCCGGATTCAAACATCGGCTGAAGGGCAGTTTAGCAAGCGAGAGAGAAACTGAATATCTGTCACCAGAATCGTTGCCATTGTCGCACTCCTTGATTTCCATCAGTGTCAGAATGGCGAAATACTCCCCCCAGAGGGGGAGACAGGAGACTTGCGGTAGCGAAACTAGTTGGCGATGATAGAGGGGGCTTCAGCAATTTCCCGTATTTCTAGCGTTGTACAGAAGTTTATATAGCTACAAGAACCGTGGTTGCACGATACACAGAGGACGATAGCCCCTGGATACTGTTAGCAGAGGAATATTCCCTTTGCCAATGGCTGAAGCGGTGGAGCGTAGCCCTGCACTTTCAGAATGTACAGATGAGTTTTGCTGGCGTTCAGCGATCCCTCTCACCGAGTTCCGTTGTGCCTGTATGGGGCTTTGTCGCATGAGTGCATCTCCTCTTTCGGATTCCTCTGCACCGATACCAGATTCCCGTGCCACTTTGCCCCCCGTTCCGATCAAGTTGCCGGATGGGGAAATTCGGCTGGAGGATTTGGACGAGAAACAACTGCTGGCCAGCTTGTCTTTGGTGGTCTTGAATCAATCTGCCTGGAGCTGCTTCAGCATTAGCGAAACCAGTCGCCTGCTGCGACCCCTACAAATTTGCCCAGAATTGACGGGCACATCCGTGCTTTCTCAAGAAGCCACTGCTGAGATTGTCTATAAGTTTCTGCTGGGCAATGGTCGGATCGGAACCATGAAAGGCACGATTTCGATTGAAGATTTTCGTGGGGATCGGCTGCGTTCCATCTACGAACAACTGCATATTGGGAAGCTCATACCGACTTTCACCGAGTCAATTGTGGTGCAAATTATCGATCACCTAAAGCCGATTTTTGCCCGCGATTTGGATGAGCTCCTCTGGCAGGAAACCTTTTTCTTCACAGCCCAGGATTTACGACAAGAAGAGTTTCTCTTGCGTGGCTTGCGACCGGAGGCGATTCCACGCAGTTTCCGACCGCACCTACAGCGGGTGTATGAAAAGATCATGCAGGCTTGCCGAAACCTACCCAATATTGCCTTCCAACTGTGTTTGCGAGCCTACTTGGAGTATAACGAGGTCAAAAACAAGTATCTGCTGGCCACGTTGCTGAGCAAGTATTTTTATACGCTCTATCGCATTGGCGGGTTGTCACGCCTGGAGAGCTGGACCCCGATGATTGAGGTGGGATCCCTGCGTTCTTCTAGCCACAGAGTGCGGGTACGTGCCCTTTCTCGCCTTCTCACCATGGACAACGATAGCGATGATCCGCTGGTGGGTGTTGGGGGGACAGGTTTGGCGGGCGGCTATTTTAGCGGGGTTCGGGAAGCCTCCAGCATAGAAATGGTCAGCACAGAGGAGATCCACAAGCTGCGGCAGGATGTGGAGATGGCGCGCGGTGAGATGACCCAAGCCCAACGATTGGTGGCGCAATATCAAGAAGAAGAAAAACAAGAACTGCTCAAGCGCCTTCAGGATCCTGACAAATTTTTGCTCTTTAGCATTCATCAATTTTTCGACAATGTTTTCGGATCTCTACCCAGCGAAGTCAAAAGCGAATACGGAGCGGTTTGGGTGCCGCGTACCTCCCATTTGGATGAGAAGGATCGGGATCAGCTGATAGAGCATTTACACCTAATCACTAGCGAAACCTATCTGCTCAATATCCCATTCGGTGAGGCCACAATCATTGGCTATTGGCGAGCTTTGGCAGACTCTTTCTACAACCAGTGGGTGCTGAACCAGTACAAACAGTTGCAGGGATATGGGGTGGATCTAGAACCCAATGGCATCAATGTTCTGGCCCGTGAGCGCTTCCTGCAGGAGGTGCAACTGCGCTTTGCTGCCCGCCACCGAGAAATTGTTGATCAGAGTGTGGAGAAGATCGCCCAAATTGTGGTGGATAGCCTGGCTAAACGGGTGGCGATTAACACGAGCCAACAAAGTTTCCAGGCGATGCGAGCCAAGTTGACAACGGTTTTAGATATGGATATTTCCCGCAAAGATGTTGGAGAAGTGAAGCAGCTGATCGACTACTTTACCGATGTCTTTTTGGGCAAGCGGGAAGAACTTCGCTCTCCCTATCCTGTCGGGACAATTCTGAGGGTAAAAACAGCGATTGAGACCCGTCCCCCCAGTGGTCGGACTCGCATTGGCTTGGAAATCTTGAATCAACTGTACCGTGAGTATGTCCCGACCCTGTGGCATGCGCCAGCATAGGGGTTGAAACTGAGCTGCCTAGCACGGGATCCCTTACGCTAGGGAGGCTTTGAGCAAAATGGGGGCTGGAGCGTGTTACCCAAGACACGAAATATTCTTGCCCTAAATGCTTTAATAGGAACTAATCTTGTTTAGCACTGCTCAGTCCTCTCGATCTTGGTCAGCTTATGGTTTTAGCTCAACACCCCGATCTGGCCGCACTGGTGCAAGCCCGTTATGGTCAACTGCTCTCCGGGATCCCGGCCTTAGCCCATCTGGAACTGTTGCTAAACCATCGCTCAGTGCGGGCTTATCGCTCAGATCCCTTGCCAGATGGCACTTTGACAGCACTGATGGCGGCAGCCCAGTCAGCAGCAACGTCTTCCAACTTGCAAACTTGGAGTGTGATTGCCATTCGAGATGCACAGCGAAAATCCCGTTTGGCAGAGCTAGCGGGAGGACAGGCTCATATTCGGCAGTGCCCGTTGTTTTTGGTGTGGCTGGCGGATCTGGCACGGCTAGCGCAATTGGGGGAGACCCATGGCTTGCCCTATGCTGGACTGGATTATTTGGAACTGTTTTTAATGGCCTGCATCGATGCGGCTTTGGCAGCCCAAAATGCCGTGATTGCGGCAGAAGGGATGGGGCTGGGAACGGTCTACATCGGGGCAATGCGCAATCAACCGGAAGCTGTGGCTGCAGAGTTGGCTTTACCTCGTCAGACCTTTGCGGTGTTTGGCTTATGTGTTGGCTATGGGGCTCAGGCGACAGCCATCAAACCTCGCCTCCCTCAGAGGGCTGTGGTGCACGAGGAGCAGTATCAACTGGGATCGCAAGCTGAGGCTATTGCCGAGTACGACCAGGTGATGCGGAATTTTTATCATGCTCAGGATAGGAAGGTGGACGAAGGTTGGACGCAGCACTCGCTACGACGAGTTGCAGGGCCAGAATCCCTATCGGGACGGAGCCAACTGCGTCAAGCTTTACACCATCTAGGATTTAAGTTGCTCTAGGGATCCCAGCAGCTCACTCATCAATGGACAGTTTGTTTTTTACATCTTCATTTGCACCTCAGTTCCTATTCATTAGGTTCTTGTTAACTCTTCCATAAACAGAGCTGTTTAGGAGACTTTCCATGCGCTACCTTCCCCTTGGCCATAGCTCGCTAACCGTCTCAGAGATTTGTTTGGGCACCATGACTTTTGGGCAGCAAAACACAATGGCTGAGGCCCATGAGCAGTTGGATTACGCTTTGGCACAGGGAATCAACTTCATTGATGCTGCCGAGATGTATCCTGTGCCCGCCCGGGCAGAAACTCAGGGATCCACCGAACGTTATATCGGCGAGTGGCTGCAACATCAGCGACGGGATCGGCTGGTGATTGCTACCAAAATCACAGGTCCCGGTCGGCCTTGGCACTGGATTCGCAATGGATCCCTGTCTATTAACCGCGACAATGTAAAACAAGCGGTGGCCGACAGCCTGAAACGCCTGAAAACCGACTACATTGACCTTTACCAAATCCATTGGCCGGATCGCTATGTCCCCCAGTTTGGGGCAGTCTCTTACGACCCTAGCCGGGAGCGCCCTACTGTCCCCATTGCCGAGCAACTGGAGGCCCTAGCAGAAATGGTGCAGGCGGGGTTGATTCGCTATATCGGCCTGAGCAACGAAACCCCCTGGGGGGTGAGCGAGTTTTGCCACCTAGCAGAGCAGTTGGGCCTTCCTAAGGTAGTCTCTATTCAAAATGCCTACAACCTGATTAATCGCGTGTTTGAGGTGGGGTTGGCGGAAGTATGCCGTAATGAACAAATAGGGCTGTTGGCCTATAGTCCGCTTGGGTTTGGGGTACTGACAGGTAAGTATTTGCAGGCAGAAAAGCCGACAGGATCCCGTTTGGCTTTGTTTGAGGGTTTTGGACAGCGCTATCTCAAACCCAATGTGGCGGAGGCCGTGGCGGGTTATGCGAGCATCGCCCAAAAATATGGTTTAACCCCGGCACAACTGGCTTTAGCCTTTGTGCGCAGCCGTTGGTTTATGACAAGTACAATCATTGGAGCGACCAACCTAGCGCAGCTCAAAGAAAACCTCAGTTGTTTGCAGGTGGAGCTATCCACGGAGATGCTGGCGGAGATCGAGGCTGTACATCAGCGCTATCCCAATCCCGCCCCTTAAAAAAACAGACAAAAGAAAGATAGTCACAGAATCCGACCCTAACTGCGTGAGGAGAAAGATGGCTTGTTTGATTGGGCTGTTCTGGTCAGAGAGGTCTGAGAGGCTATTACGAGCAACTCCAATTGCCCCAGTAGAGAACTTTTTTCTGAGTTTTTCCGTCTAAAGGTAGTGTTTGTAGGCATGGATTCCGGATCCCTTCTGGTGGATAGTAAGGGTGAGGATTCAAAAGATAACTCTTGAGGTGTGAACGATGCGCGAGTTTTCCCTTTGGCACGGTTGGAAGACAGCGGCTCTGGTGGTGAGCTGTGGCAGCTTAGCTCTAGTGGGGGATCCCGTTTGGGGACAACTGTCCGATATCAGTACCTACTGGGGTGCCCAGTACATTGCTGGTCTGAATGAGCGGCAAGTGATTGGGGGCTTTCCCGATGGTACTTTCCGACCCAACGAATCTGTTACCCGCGCCCAATTTGCCGTCATCGTCACCAAAGCCTTTGGCCTGGATACCAACGTCCCTTCCCGCCAGTTTGCCGATCCGATCCCTAGTTGGGCAGCTCCTTCCATTGGCGCGGCAGCAGCAGCAGGGTTTGTTTCTGGCTTCCCCGATGGCACCTTTCGACCCAACGATGTGTTGACCCGCGCACAGGCGATCACCGTTCTCACCAAAGCGGCTACCAACGACAACTTCATTCAAGATGCCAACCAAGTTGACCAAATTTTGGCGGGGTTTGTAGATGCGGCGGCTGTTCCCAATTTCGCCCGTGCTCCGATTGCCACTGCAGCTCAAGAAAGTCTGTTGGTGCTCTATCCCAGTCCAGTGCAACTGAATGCGCAAGCGGTTGCTACCCGCGGAGAAGTGGCTGCCCTCACCTACCAAGCCCTGGCCAAAGTGGGGCGGGTACCCAATCTCGATCCACCGGTGGGAGCTGCTATTCCCGGCCCCGGTATCAGCACCGAGCTCATCGCAGAAGTCACGCCTACTCCTGAGCCTCTGGCCACACCTGACATTCCCGTAGAACCTTTGGTGGAAACTCTGCCTACGGCCCCAGAGGTGAATACCTTCTTCACCCGTGAGGAGCTGGGATCCGTCAATCCGGGGGATACCTTTACGGTCTTTTTATTGGGATCCCCAGGGGCGCAGGGGGTCTTTTCCATTCCCGGTATTGCCTACAACATTCCCCTCCAAGAAACCCGTCCGGGCCAATATGAGGGATCCTATACCTTCCGCAGCCAAGACCAAGCTGCAGAAGTACCCATCTTTGCCCGTCTAGAGCGGGCTGGCTTGGTAACCTTGGTACAGATGCCAGAAAAAACCATCTCCATTGGCCGAGTTACCGATACCACCTTCCCTACTGTCAGTGAGTTGACCCCAGCCAACGGGGCTACGGTGGAGAACCTGCGCCCGCAGATCTCAGCCCGTTTCCAGGATGATCAAGGGATTGATCTAAATAGCTTTACGCTGCTGGTGAACAATGTCAATGTCACGGCCCAAGCACAGCTCACCGCCACCAGCTTTACTTATACCCCAGCGGAGCCTTTACCCACCAATCAGCCCACCCTAATTGCTGTCCAGATCGCCGATACCAGTGGCAACACCGCCATTCAGCAGTGGTCTTTCCGGGTGCAAACAGCCACCCCAACCCCCACACCGACGGCAACACCCACAGCCACTCCAACTCCAGAGCCAACCCCCACCCCGACTCCGGCAGCTACCGCCACTCCAACTCCGACCCCTACTCCAGAACCAACAGCAACCCCTACTGCCACACCCACCCCGACTCCGGCAGCTACCGCCACTCCAACTCCGACCCCTACTCCAGAACCAACGGCAACCCCCACTCCTGCTGCTACACCAGAAGGCCGTTCTCCTGTAGAGGTTGAGCAACCGGGAACTGAACAAGAGACACCGGTAGCCGACCCGGCTGAGGCTCCCTCGGCTGCAACCGAGACCCCTGCTTCTGCAGAGACTGAAGAGTCTTCCTCCGTGTCCGAGGAGGATGCTGCGGCGGAAGAGGAGGAAGCCGGCGAACCAACTCCTTCCCCCTCTCCTACCCCTTAAGGGAGAAGGTTGATTTTGTTATCCCAAGCTCAATAGTGTCTCAAGGGATTTTCATGCCCTGTTGGGTACTATGGCTAGTGGTCAAGCCTCAGATGGGATGTTAAGCTACTGCCAGTCGTGAGCGGGTGGGATCCATGAATCAAGCCAGATGGATGCAGTCTCTGCAAACTGTTTTGCCTTGGCGCTCCTTGCTACTCAGCGGAGTCCTGTTGACCAGCGCAATCGCTCCTGTTGGGGCCCAAGAGTTTGAGTTCACACCGCCAGGGCAACCTACCCAACCGATGGGCGGAGGATCCATTCCCACTTTGCCGCTGCTAACAGCCCCGCCTCCCGAAACCTCTGCCATCCCATCCGCACTGCCGGCAGTGCCGCAAGTACCCCAAATGCCACTGGGAGGGGATCCCGTCACTCCGGTTTTGGATCCCAACACCGCTCCGATTCCAGTTGTACCTCTTCAGGCAGCTCCTGGCCCCCAAGCCCCTTTAGGAGAAGCCTATTCCTATCAACGTCAGCCTGGCGTGAGCCCTGGTGGAGATCTATCGGGCCTGACCCGTGGTGAGTTGCCCTCGGGAACGACTATCCCTCTGACGGTTTATCGGGAAATCACCTTCCAACCCTATCAGGCAATCAACGGCAATCTGGAGGTGTCGGATCCGGTGGTGGATCGGTTTGGGCAGGTGGTGATCCCAGCAGGCAGTGTGGTATGGGGAACCTTTGAGCCGGTTTACCGCGAGATCGAGCCCCTCAACCGTGTAGAAGATAATGCGGATCCCCAGGAACGAATTGTCGGTAGCCGCTTTGTGGCCAACCGTATCACCATTGGCCCCTCTACCTACCTGCTCAGGGGGCGTTCCCCCCTGTTGCGCGTCGGGCTAGATCGCAATGCTGATATCAGTACAACGGTAGCTCGTGGAGCTGGTTATGGAGCGGCTGGAGGCTTAGCTCTAGGGGTGCTTACGGGTGGCATTGGCTTTCTACCCATTCTGGCTGGTGGGGTGGCCGGGGCAGCCGCAGGCAGTACCAATATCGACCGGGTAGTGACGTTACAACCCAACACTCTGGTGGAGTTGGAATTGGCGGATAGCCTGATCATCCAATGA
The DNA here is from genome assembly GCA_039794885.1 of Thermostichus sp. DG02_5_bins_236. Lineage (GTDB taxonomy): Bacteria > Cyanobacteriota > Cyanobacteriia > Thermostichales > Thermostichaceae > Thermostichus. The sequence goes on along the minus strand of JAUQVI010000058.1, from coordinate 5,816 downwards.
CTCCTGAAGCGACTTCGGGCCGGTCGGTAGAGTAGAAGAGAGCCCCCTCGGTTTTCCCCCCATGGCCCTCTGGATCTATGCTGTGCCCCCTCTAGCTGGGCTGGTGATTGGCTACTTCACCAATGACATTGCCATCAAAATGCTGTTTCGGCCCTATCGCCCCTATCGGCTGTTGGGTCGGCGCATTCCCTTCACCCCTGGTTTGATCCCACAGAATCAGCCCCGCTTGGCCAAGCAGATTGCCAACACGATCATGGGATCTCTGCTCACGCCGGAGGAGCTGCATAATCTGGCGCGTAAGCTGTTGCAGACGGAGCGGATGCAAGCCGGGATCCGCTGGCTGTTGGGGGTGGCGCTGGATCGGTTGCAAAATCCCGAACAACAACAGCAAACCGCGCAAGTCTTGGCTCGCATTCTAGCGGATCTGTTTAATGAGTCGTTACCGCGTCTGGTCAAGGTACTGGCTCGCCAGGAGGAGTTTCTGGAGGGGCCGATCAACCAATTGTTCGACCAGGTGCTGCTGGATTTGCGCTTTAGCCGTGAGCAAGCCAAACAGCTCTCGGAGTGGATCCTGGAGCAGGCGCTGCCCCCGAAAGTGTTGCGGCAAAACTTGGTGGACTTTCTGACAGACCGCAACATTGAGTCACTGGATGAAGAGTTTCGGGAACGAGCGACGGGATCCTACTGGGTGGTGGCTAACTTGTTCGGTCTGAAGAATGCCCTGCTGCGATTGCGAACCTACTGCCTGGAAGACCCCGAAGGAGCCGAGGCTATTTTGGAGGGTTTACTGAAAGACATCAGCGCCAATCGCCGGCTGATGGAGATCTTGCAGAACCTCTCTTTGCAAAACTTGCCGGTTTCCGCAGTGCGCCAGTTGCGCCGCACCCTACGCGATGGAATCCAAGACTACCTGCGGGCGCAGGGGCCGGATTTGCTTCAGGGATTGGGCCTTAGCATCGATTGGGAGAAGGTGGCCAGTTTGGTGCTGGGGCGTCTGCGCAACTCAAAAGTGTTAATGACCTCTATCGAGCAGATCAGTGCTGACCTGGCTTTGGTGTTGGAGCGCTACCTGGAACGGGATCTGGAATCGTTAATGACGCAGGTAATCCCGGTGTTGAATTTGGATCAGGTGATCACCGACAAAGTGAATGCGACATCTCCTGCCGACTTGGAACAGGCGATTCAACAGATCGTGCGGCAAGAGCTACAGGCTATTGTCAACTTAGGAGGGATCCTTGGCTTTATCGTGGGCTGTGTGCAGGTGTTGTTTTTGCTGTTGTAAGAGGGATCCCGTGCCCATCCAGGCTATCCCATCAGCAGAATCGGGTTTGATGTTGCTAACGACGCGAGGCTCTGTCTTCACCGGGTAGTTCGGGTAGTTCTATGATGGTGAAATGAGATTAACGATTCTGCACACTTCTGACCTACACGCCAATCTTCATCCCTGGAACTATTTCACCGGGACACCTGCGGAGCATGGTCTAGCCAAGCTCGCTACCCTGATTAAGCAAATACGGGCTTCAACCCAAGACCCGGTGCTGTTGATCGACAGTGGCGACACGATTCAGGGATCCCCGCTAGGTGCCTACTATGCCCAGGTGGAACGGGCTTCTCCCCATCCACTGGCCCATGCTTTCAATGCCCTGGCCTACGATGCCTTCACCCCTGGCAATCACGATTTCAACTTTGGCCCACAGGTTCTGCAGGACTTCGTCACGGATTTGAACTGCCCGGTGATCTGTGCCAACATCCTCCGCCAAAACGGGGATCCCCTGTTTCAGCCCTACCTGATCCAAAACCTCAACGGGATCCGTGTCGGCCTTCTCGGTTTAACCACGCCCCGCATCGACACCTGGGAACGCCCAGATTATATCGTCGGCTTGCGATTTGCCCCGATTCTAGAAACAGCCCATCAGTATTTGCCCCTGCTACGGCCCCAAGTGGATGTGTTGGTAGTGATCCTGCATAGCGGCCCCACCCATCTGCCCCTGTTACGTAGCCCCGAGCATTGGCGTACGCCGGATCGCTCGGATTGGCGCAGCAACAAAAGCCTGAAAGGCGAAAATGAGCTCCTCAGTCTTGCGCAACTGGAGGATATCGATGTCATCCTCTCCGGCCACACCCACCAAACCATTGCCGGACTGAATCAGGCCAAACCCTTGGTGGTCCAACCCGGCTTTTGGGGATCCCACCTCTCGCAAGTCAGCCTGGAATTAGACCTAGACCCCCAAGGGCAAGGGTGGCGGATTCACGGAGGAAAGGTGAACCTTCTTTCGGCAGCAGGGATCCCACCGGATCCAGAATTGTTAGCCCTGACGGATCCCTATCATCAGGCCACCTTGCACTATGTCCATCAGCCGGTTGGACATGCCAGTGCACCCTATCTTGGCGGGTTAGCGGCACGGCTGAGATCCAATCCTTTGGCAGAACTTCTCCATCAAGCGCAGCTACAAGCAGTGCGGGAGGCCGGCTTCCCAGCAGAACTCTCCTTGGTCAACATATGCAGTAGTGCTGGCTTGGCAGCCGGCCCAATTCGCTTGCAGGATGCCTATGGCATCACCGTCTACGACAATACCCTATGTGTATTGGAAGTGAGCGGGGATATTCTGCGGCGGGCTCTAGAGCAAACGGCGGGCTATTTTCAGCAACTGGATCCCGTTCATCTTCCTGCGGAGCCTACAGCTGTTGTTGCCCCTGATGCCCGTGGCTATACTTTCGACCTTTACCATGGCATCGACTATCGCTTTGATCTTACCCGTCCAGTCGGTAAGCGATTGGTTACCCTCCAGTTCCGTGGACAGCCAGTTGAACCGACCCAAACCTTCCGTCTAGCGATTAACCACTATCGGGCAGGTGGAGGCGGTGGCTACAGTATGTTCCAGGAAGCAGAAACCCTCTGGATCTCCGCCGATAGCATTCGTGATTTTCTCGTCTACTACATCAACACCCACTCCCCCATTCAGCCCCTACACAGCCACAACTGGAGCTTGATTCCCGATTTGGCTGAGATCTACTTCCCTAACTGCTTGAGCCGATCCCAGGAAAGTCTGCTGGTAGGCTAGAAGAAATCCCCAAGGATTGAGAAGTTGGATTCCTAATCGGGAGGGATCCTGTCAATCCAACGAACTTTGGGGGAAGTCGGTAGAATACAATCAACGCGGCGGTCTACTTCGGCCCAGCTGATGTCGGGTCTTGAAATCTGCCCAATTTGGGATCCGCCGACCGTTCTATCTATTACTCACACTCTGCTTATTCAACCCATGACCTCTGAAGAAAAGCAACCGATGGCTCCAGAAGATGCCTATCCTGAACTGCAGGAGGAGGAAATCAATGTGGAAGCGGAGCTGGAAAAGCTGATTTTAGAAGATAGTGAAGCCGAAGCCAGCGCCGCACCAGGAGAAGTCCCTGCCGAGCCTTCGCTAGCCCAAAGTGAAGCCCTGAAGCAGCTCCAGCACGAATTGGAGGTGGTACGACAGCAAAGCAAAGAGAAAGAAGAATCCTATCTACGCCTCTATGCCGACTTTGAAAACTACCGGCGCCGTACCCAGCGCGAGAAAGAGGAATTTAGCCACAAGGAACGGCAGAAGTTTGTATTGGAGATCTTGCCGGTTGTGGATAGCTTTGAGCGAGCCCAACAGCAGGTAAAGCTAGAAACCGACCGAGAGCGGGAATTGCACAACAGTTACCAAAGTGTCTATCGTCTGCTAGTGGAATCCCTGAAAAAGATGGGGGTATCCCGCATGAAGGCGGTGGGTCAGCCCTTCGACCCCAATCTGCACGAGGCCATTGCCCGTCAACCCAGCAGTGACTATCCCGAAGACGTGGTGGTCACTGAGTATCAAGCAGGTTATAAGCTGGGAGATCTGGTGATTCGTCACGCCATGGTAGCGGTTTCGGAAGGGATCCCTGAAGGAGAAGCGGTTGCCAACAGTGGGATCCCAACTCCAGAGGTGAGCTCCGATCCCCAACCTGAAGCCGAAACCAGTCCTCCTTTAGAAAGCTGATTGGGCAATCTTCTCCCTATCAACTCAATCTTGACCTGATCCACCCTTAAGACCCGGCAGCTTCCGTTGTGTAACCGCGGTACCACTGCACACTGGAGATAATCGAAGAAAGAGCATAACCCTGACGAATCAGGGTCTAATTGGTTTCAAAGGCGCTACAGTGGGGCTACGTGAAGCGAGAGTATCGTCTGAAGGTTTCCACCGGTTTTTGGGCAAAATGCTTCTAAGATCCGTGAAATCACGATCTCGGGCTGAGACTTGACGCACTGGGACAGGGGACTATGGGTAAAGTCATCGGGATTGACCTGGGAACCACCAACAGCTGTGTGGCGGTTTTGGAGGGCGGACAACCTGTAGTGATTACCAATGCCGAAGGAGGTCGCACGACCCCCAGCATCGTCGGTTTTGCCAAAAATAATGCTCGACTGGTGGGGCAATTGGCCAAGCGGCAGGCCGTCACCAATGCTGAAAATACTGTGTTCAGCGTCAAACGCTTCATCGGACGCACCTTTGCTGAGACAGAGGCAGAGCGTCTGCGGGTTCCCTATAAGGTGATCCCCGGTCGCGACAACATGGTGGAAGTGGCCATCCAAGATCGGGCCTACACGCCGCAGGAGATCTCCGCCATGATCCTGCAAAAGCTGAAGGCGGATGCCGAAGCCTATCTAGGAGAACCCGTCACCCAAGCGGTGATTACCGTTCCTGCCTACTTTACCGATGCTCAGCGACAGGCCACCAAAGACGCTGGCACCATTGCTGGGTTGGAAGTGATGCGCATCATCAATGAGCCGACGGCTGCCTCTTTGGCCTATGGCTTAGATAAGCAAGATCAGGATCTGCGCATTTTGGTTTTTGACCTAGGGGGGGGTACCTTTGATGTCTCCGTCTTGCAACTGGGCAGTGGAGTATTCGAGGTACGGGCGACTGCCGGCAACAACCACCTAGGGGGCGATGATTTCGACCAAAAAATTGTCGATTGGCTCACCCAAGAATTCATGGAAATGGAGGGGATCGACCTCTCGCAAGATCGCATGGCCCTGCAACGGATGCGGGAGGCTGCTGAGAAAGCCAAGATTGAACTCTCCAGCACTCAAGCCACCTCAATCAACCTGCCTTTTATCACCGCCGACGACTCTGGTCCCAAGCACTTGGAAGTGGAGTTGACCCGAGGAAAATTTGAGGAATTGGTGCGGGATCTAGTGGAAGCCACAGCAGCGCCCACCGAGCAGGCCCTCAAAGATGCCGGAGTTTCTGCAGAAAGCATCGATAAAGTCTTGTTGGTGGGGGGATCCACCCGTATTCCCGCCATTCAAGACAAAATCAGACAGATCTTCAAAGGTAAAACCCCAGATCGCTCGGTTAACCCCGATGAGGCAGTGGCCCTCGGAGCTGCTATCCAAGCGGGGGTGATGGGGGGAGAAGTGAAGGATCTGCTCTTGCTAGATGTAATCCCCCTCTCCATTGGGGTAGAAACCTTGGGGGGTGTCTTTACCCGCATCATCGATCGCAACACCACCGTACCCACCAGCAAGACCCAAATTTTCTCTACGGCCACCGATGGTCAAAGTGTAGTGGAGATCCACGTGCTACAGGGGGAACGGGCTATGGCTCGCGACAACAAAACTCTGGGCCGCTTTCAACTGACCGGGATCCCACCTGCCCCCCGCGGTGTTCCTCAAATTGAGGTGTCTTTTGATATCGATGCCAACGGGATTTTGAAAGTGTCTGCCCGCGAAAAAGGGACTGGCATTGAGCAGAGTGTCAAGATCACCAACAATGGTGGCCTAAGCAGCAGCGAGATCGAGCGCATGC
>JAUQVI010000057.1:0-14871 GCA_039794885.1 Thermostichus sp. DG02_5_bins_236 | reverse complement strand
CCAAAGTTCATCGGCGATTTGAAGTCTGTAACCAGTCGTAAGATTCGCAGTGAGTTTCCGCAAGAGGTGGATAAGGTCTATTGGAAGAATGTTCTTTGGAATGAATCGTACTTCATTGCTTCGTGCGGCGGTGTAACAGTTTCAGTTTTGAAAAAATACATTGAAAACCAAGATGCCCAGATTGATTCGTTGGGTAGGGCTTGTTATGCGCAAAGCGCAGGCTACGCCAACGGCGGCATCGTAGCTTGCTTCGAGGGCATTGAACCCACTCAGCAAGCACGGCTTTCATCCCGACACTGACCTACAGTGCGGGGCTTCCCGCCGCCACCCGCAAGGGGTAGGCACCACCTGAGGGATCCTCAAGGATGGGTACGAGCCTGTAAGGCTCGTACTTTGCCGGGGTTCATCAGTCCATAGGGATCCACGGTTTGCTTAAACTGCAACTGTTGTGGATCCATGGATTTGCGCCCAACCTCTTCGTAGAGATAAGCATGGACATTGGCACCCACTGCCCCTTCGGCTTCAAACGCCGCCGCGATCTCCTGTAACCGTTCTGGGGTAGTAAAGCGCACTAGGGGCACACCTGCCGGCAACAGCTGGCCATGAAAACGGCGGAACTCGATGTGGATCATCACCTCTTCGCTAAAGCGGCGGTAGAGACGTTCTAGGTTGTTCAGCTGGGGGTCAAAAAGGGCGGAAAGATATGTCAGCGTAGGATCCGCAGTGGTGGCGTGTAGGGTGGTGTGGTTGAAGCTGTACTCGATCAAGGTTAGCCCTTTGCCGCTGGACTGAGAGGGTTTGTGGTAGCCAATCCTGCCGCCGTAGTCTTGCACCAACCCCAAAAAGGGATCCCAGGCATACTCAGACATCAAAATCAACGTTGCTTGGTTGCCGCTGGGAATGTAGGATTTCAAGGCGGTGAAATAGGTGGGGATAGGCCAGGCATGGAGGCTGATCAGGCGAGTGGGAATACCATCCCCATTACCCAAATCGTTGCAAAATCGGGCAGCTGTCATGAAGTCCTCAAAACAGACGATTACTTCTGACCAAGGTTGAGCGGGTGTCAGAGCCACCTCTAGCTCCGTCAAAATACCGTTGAGGCCCCAGGAATGCACTACCTTTTGTAGGTCAGATCCGATTAAGTCCAGAATCTGGGGGGGATCCTGCAGCGTAACCAACCGTGTTCCCAGAAGATTTCCCCGTTCAAACTGCAAGCCATAGGTGGTGGATCCCGCCCCGCCACTGCCCCCCGACAGGTGCCCGCCTAAGGTTGCGGTGCGAAAAGTGGAGGGTAAAATCCGCATCTCCCAGCCGATTGCCCGCGCCCGTTTTTCTAGGGTGGCCAGTTTGACCCCCGCCTGCGCCCGTGCCGCTCCTGGCTGAACAGCGTGAATCTGAGTGAGCGCAGTGGTATCCAAAATCAAGCCCCGCTGCATCGGGATCCATTGCCCCTGATTGGCCGAGCCAGAGCTGCGCAAGGTGAGAGGAATACGATGGCGCACACACACCTGGGAGACCTGCAAGACTTCTGCTTCGGTTTTGGGGCGCACCACTCCGTCGGCTCCTTTCCCCTGTAGGAGATGGTTCAAGATCGGGCTGTAGGTGTGCTCAACACGGGTGAACCGCTCTATCTGGGCTGGGTCGGTAAAGAGTTCGATTCCGTCCAACTCTGCATAAACCTGCTTCCAGGCCACACCGGGGACAGAATGGAGTGCAACCATAACGGGATCCCATAAGAGACAATGCTGGATCCAGGCTTGATCCTGAAGGATAAATCCAGATGTCGTTGTGTTGTCAGCTACGAAGTTTCTGCAGGGATCCCACCTAAAATGCCTAGTTGTCGAGCTCTGCAGCGCCCGTGAGCCCTGTTCTCCCATTGCAACTGGCCATTCAACCGCAACGGTTAAACCACCATCTGGCTGAATTGGCCCAGATTGGCCGATTGCCGGAAGGGGGAGTGCGGCGCATTGCCTATGGTCCAGAAGATCATCTGGCCCGTCAACAGGTACGGCAGTGGATGCAAACAGCGGGTATGCAGGTCACTATTGACGCGGCAGGAAACCTGATCGGTACCTACCCTGGACGGATCCCCAGTTTACCGGCTTTGGCCACCGGATCCCATATCGACACGGTACCGAGCGGCGGACGATACGACGGTGCTTTGGGGGTATTAGCCGGGATCGAAGTGGTGCAAACTCTACAAGACCACAACATGCACCTAAACCATCCGATACACGTGATCGTTTTCACGGATGAAGAAGGGGGGATGATCGGCAGCAAAGCTCTCTCTGGTGGCATTTACACCGATCCCGAGCATTATCGACGCCCTGATGGTACCTCCATTCAAACTTGTTTGGCCCAAATCGGCGGTAACTGGGAGCAGATTCGATCCGCTCGACGCACCCGCCAGGACATAGCAGCCTTTGTGGAATTGCATGTGGAACAAGGGGGATCCCTGGATCAGCAAGGGATCCCAATCGGGATTGTGGAAGGCATTGTAGGGATGCGGCGCTCCCGAATTCAGATCACAGGTCGCCCCAACCATGCGGGCACCACTCCGATGCACCTCCGACAGGATGCCCTTGTGGCTGCAGCTCAGGTGATTTTGACTGCCCATGACCTTGCTCTACAGACGGCAGGGGATCAGGTGGCAACGGTGGGCATGTGTCAGGTGTGGCCCAATGCTAGCAATATCGTGCCGGGGCGGGTGGAACTGAGTTTGGATTTGCGGGATCTGTCTGCCCAACATCTGGATCAGTTGCAGAATCGGTTCGGACAAACTTTACAAGCAATCGAGACCCAAAGCGGCTGCACCGTGAAGTGGATCCCGGTCTTGCAGGTGGATCCCGCTCTAGCGGCTCCAGGGATCCAACAGGCCATCGCCGCAGCTTGTACAGAGTTGGGATTGAGTTATCGAGCCTTGCCCAGTCGTGCTGGTCATGACGCCCAAGAAATGGCCCGCTTCACCGATATGGGCATGATTTTTGTGCCCAGTCAAGGGGGAATTAGCCATGCAGAAGATGAATATACTTCCCCCGATCAATGCGCATATGGAGCCGATATACTGTTGCAAACTCTGATGAAATTAGATAAGTCCTATTAGAATTCAATCGAGAAATTTGTTGAGTAAAAATATATCATATTTATATCAACATTAAGGATTTTCATTTAATCGCTTTACCAGAATGCTCTGCAATTTACTAATAAACTTATAATATTTTTGAAGAGCTTATTCTGGATAAGTTGGCAAACTGACTCAACCACGTCATGGAATAAATAGATGGCAAAAATTCATCCAAATCTCGATATCAAAAAATAACTTCGATGATGTAGCTGACACAATAACTTCGATAAATCCAATCCACTAAAATCGGTTTATGTCATCAATTGTAATAGATTTGTTTCAGAACGGCCTCATATTCCGACTTGACTTCAGGACAATTTATTCCAATGTAGGATAATGTAAAATTGATCTGGTTTTCTGTTAAATCGAATAAGGAGTGGATGAATTTAGGAGAGTACTGTACCTTAACATAATCCATCACATCATAGAGAGCGATTCTCATGCCAGAAACTATCAGCCCTTGTTCTGTATAGATAATGGTTGGTTTTCACAAGATCCTGAAGTCATATTGATGTCCTCTGAAGCTAAGTATCCAATTCTAACATCATAACTTGCAACTCCGTGATGAGCGGAGCCTTTTCACATAATTGTCATCTGAGGCTCAGGATAGGGTCAGAACTTATTTCAATCCAGAACGGACAAAGCTATTAATAAATTGTCGCTGAAAGATCATAAATAAGATGATTAAAGGCGTGATCACAATTAACACTCCTGCCATAATCTGTCCATATAAGGCCCCCACTTCACTGGTTCTCAAAACCCGGCTTAGCCCCACGGTCAAAGGACGATTGGCCTCTGACTGTGTAACGATAAAGGGCCAAAGAAACTCATTCCAACGGGCGCTAATGGAAACCAAGCCAAAAGCCACTAAAGTGGGAATAGAACTGGGTAAATAGGCATGTCGCAATACCCCCCACCAACCACAACCATCGATGCGGGCGGCATCTCCCAATTCACGGGGCACCTGTCGAAAGGCTTGCCGCATCAAGAATGTGCCAAAAGCGGAGCCAAAGTAGGGCAACATCAAGGCCCATAGAGTATCGAATAAGCGCAACTGTTGAATGGTGCGAAAATTTGGCACTAACAGAGCCGCTGTTGGGATCATTAACTGAATGAGAATTAGAGAAAAAAGGAGCCCTTTGCCACGAAAACTTAGATTGGCAAAAGCATATCCCGCTAAGGTAATTGTTACCAGTTGCACTCCCAAAACCCCAAATACAAACAGGAGTGACACCCAATACATAAGTCCCCATCGGGCTACTTGAAACACTTTGGCAAAGTTCTCTAGGGTAAGGCGGCTACCCCAAAAGATATTCCCCTGTACAATCGACTCACTCTCAGGCCTTAGGCTAACCAATACTGTCCAGAGCAGGGGTACCAACCAGAGAAAAGCAATTAATCCTAAGCCCATCAAAGTCAGCCACTCTCCACTCCAACGCCACCGGGATCCCTTTTCACCCTTTAGGTCAACTTGTTTAGGAGGGGGTGAGAACTCCACAGGCGCTTTTTGGGCTTCAATCCTCATAATGTGCTCGCCGTTCCCAGTAGAGGAAATTAAAGAAGGTAAAAGTGATCAAGATTAGCAGTAAGATCACTGTAATTGCATTCACATAGCCCAAATTGCGGGGCTCATTATACTTCTGGAAGATAAAGTACAACAGTAAGTTGCTACGTTGGTTAGGGCCGCCTTCTCCCAAGGCATAGAGTTGATCCACCAATTGAAAGGCTCCAGTCGCTCCAGTGGTTAAGTTAAACAGTGTTGTCCCCCCCAAAAGTGGCACTGTTAAATGATAAATTTTCTGCCAGTGATTGGCCCCATCCAAGTCTGCTGCCTCATATACATCCTGTGGCAAGCTTTGCAAACCTGCTAAGTACATGATCATGAAGAAGCCCACCTGCTTCCAGATTGCCACCAACATAATGGAGATAAACGTCCAATGGGCATGTCCTATCCAGGGGATCGGAGCCAATTGCAGCCCACGCAGCACTGTGTTGATCAACCCAATGCTATCGGCAAACAAGAAAGCAAAAACGCTCCCTATTCCAATGGTTGGCATCAAGACAGGATAGAAGAAAGCAAAGCGAAATAATCCTAAGCCACGTATCTTTTGATTGAGAATCAAGGCTAGCAAAAAACCCAGAACCATACTGATGGGCACCGTCAACCCCACAAACAGTAAGGTGTTACCCAAAATGCGGGGAAAATCTTGGCCAATATCTAGGGTGGGATCCCATAAATCCAGATAGTTTTGCCAGCCGACAAAGCGAGACGGGATCCGTACCGTTGGGCCAGGCCGGATGGTGCTTTGGATCAGAGCGCTGAGGGTGGGCCAGAGGGTAAAGGCCAGAATAAAAGCAAAGGTTGGCAGCACTAACAGATAGGGTAAGAGAGCCTGTCTTAAGGTTTTGCCAGGGAGCATGCCTTTACCACACCGTCGTCCCATATACCTTAGCGGGGATCCAACCTCAAATCCTTAGCCCCAGCTTTACCCAGGTTGTTTTGAAGTTAGAGTCAGGATTACAGCCCTTTAATGCTCCGCAGTCGCGCCGTCGCGAAGCATTAGCGTTGCGGAGCAACAATGCTTACGGCGGGCTGCATTACTCTCAAAGTAAACTCGGATAACTACAACAGTGCTTGTGTCCCTGACGCTTCAAGGGACTCCGTCTTGCTTACGCAAAAGGAGAATAATATCTCGACCTATCCCATCGGAGATGTTTAGAGAAAGGACCATAACAAAACTTTATGCTACTCAGCCTTTCCCTAGCCGGATCCCGGCTAAAATTCTGCTGGTCATTGCCGGAGACTCCCTGCCATGCTCACCCCTCAGCCGGTGACAGAGCCGACAGATGAAGAGAAAACTCTAGCTCTGATCGCACAATTGGCTCCTTTGGCAGGGTACTTGGTGGGCTTTGGCCAGATCATCATCCCACTAGTGATTTTGCTGGTGAAGGGCAAGGAGTCCAGCTTTATCAAGGATCATGCCCAAGAATCCCTCAATTTTCAGATCTCGATGTTCATCTACTTCATCGTCGCTGGAGTACTGGGCCTGATTCTCACTTTTGCGGTGATTGGTTTTATCCTCTTACCGCTGGCGTTTTTGGGCCTGTTCATCTTTGGTTTGGTGATGATGATTTTGGCCAGTGTGAAAGCCTACGAGGGCAAGCTATACCGCTATCCCTTTTGCTTGCGGTTGGTTAATCTCCAGTAGAGATGCTAGAAAAACCCTCTCAGGAATTGTGCAACAATAACGGAGCCGGGAGCTGTCGGGAGCTTGTTCGATCTTGTCTCGAACTTTTCCTGCTGGCAGTCCAAGGCTTGCAGTTCAGCCAAGAGGATCTTCGCCCATGTACGTTCCCCTCTGGCCTGGCGAGGTATACCCACTCGGAGCCCGCTGGGATGGCCGGGGTACTAACTTTGCCCTCTATTCCGAAAATGCCACTGCAGTGGAGTTATGTCTGTTCGATGGAGAAAGCCATGAAACCCGCCTACCGCTAACCGAACGGGATATTTTTGTTTGGCATGGCTACATTCCCGGTATTGCCCCTGGGCAGCGCTACGGTTTTCGGGTGCATGGCCCCTATGACCCTCAAAATGGCCAGCGCTTCAACCCCAACAAGTTGCTTATTGACCCTTATGCCAAAGCTATTGATGGGTTGATCGGCTTTGGCTCAGAAATTTTTGGTTACAACTGGCAGGATCCCCAGGCAGATTTGAGCTTCTCAGAAAGTGATAGCGCCCCGCTGATGCCCAAGGCGGTAGTGATCGATGGCTCCTTTGACTGGCAAGGGGATCAGCCTTTGCGGATCCCGGCCCACGAGACGATCATCTACGAGCTACATGTTAAGGGCTTTACCCAACTGCACCCAGAGATTCCTCCTAAACTGCGCGGCACCTACGCCGGACTGGCCCATCCTGCTGCCATTTCCCATCTACAACGGTTGGGTATTACGGCTGTAGAACTGTTGCCGGTTCATCACTTTCTCTCGCACCCCGGTCACTTAGTAGACAAAGGGCTGGTGAATTACTGGGGCTATGACTCAATCAATTACTTTGCCCCCTTCAGCGGCTACAGCGCTAGTGGTTCCTGTGGCCAGCAGGTGCGGGAGTTCAAGGAAATGGTGCGGGCCCTCCATAAAGCCGGCATTGAGGTGATTCTGGATGTGGTCTACAACCACACCGGCGAAGGCAATCATCTCGGGCCAACCTTGTCTTTTCGAGGCATCGACAATGCCGTCTATTACCGCCTGGTGGATGGAGATCCCCGCTATTACATGGATTTCACCGGTTGTGGCAACTCCTTGAATGTGCGGCATCCGCAGGTGTTGAAGCTGATCATGGATAGCCTGCGCTACTGGGTTACCGAGATGCATGTGGATGGGTTCCGCTTTGATCTGGCCTCAGCGCTGGCGCGGGAACTGTTTGCAGTAGATAGCCTGGCTGCCTTTTTCGATATTGTGCATCAGGATCCCACCCTTTCTGATGTGAAGCTGATTGCCGAACCCTGGGATGTAGGGGAAGGTGGCTATCAGGTGGGGAACTTCCCTTTGCGCTGGTCAGAATGGAACGGCAAGTATCGGGATACAGTACGGGATTTTTGGCGAGGTGAAGATCAAACGCTGGCGGAATTTGCCTATCGTTTTACCGGTAGCTCCGATTTGTACCAAACCAACGGGCGCACCCCCAACGCCAGCATCAACTTCATCACCGCCCACGATGGCTTTACCCTGCGGGATTTGGTGAGCTACAACGACAAGCACAACGAAGACAACGGCGAAGACAACCGCGATGGCGAAAGTCACAATCGCTCCTGGAATTGCGGCATTGAGGGAGATACAACGGATCCTGAGGTGTTGACTCTGCGCAAACGGCAACAGCGCAACTTTTTGGTCACCCTCTTCCTCTCCCAAGGAGTGCCAATGCTGCTGGCGGGGGATGAGATGGGCCGCTCTCAACAGGGGAACAACAATGCCTACTGCCAGGACAATGAAATCTCCTGGATCAACTGGGATCTGCCGGATGAGAACAGTTCCCTTCTGGACTTCACACGGCAGTTGATCTTCTTTCGCCGGCAACACCCGGTTTTCCGGCGGCGCAAATGGTTTCAGGGGCGCTCCATTCGCGGAGTAGCAGACATTACCTGGTTTAACCCCGATGGAGGGGAGATGACAGAAGAACAGTGGCAAGCAGGTTTTGCCAAAGCCATTGGCATTTTCCTCAACGGAGAAGGGATCATCACTCCCGGCCCGCGGGGAGAACGCATCCTCGACGACAGTTTTCTGCTGCTGTTCAACGGCCATTACGAACCCTTAGAATTTGTGCTGCCGCTGGGGTTGCAAAATCGGCAATGGACACCGGTGATCGATACCTGCAAGGCCCGCTTCATCGAGGTGGGATCCCACTATGAAGGGGATAAACCAATCCAGGTACGGGATCGCTCAATAGTGGTGTTGCGCCGCTTGTAGGGATCCGATGAGCACACAAAGAATCTCCACATCCTGCAGCAAAAAGTGTAACGTTTCCCAAAGGATTCTAAGGAAGCAAGACCAACCCTTACACTATCTGAAAGGAAGTGGAAGCAAAAGGGAAATTTCTGCCCCTTGAGGTTGAGCTGTGACAAAAGAGATCTCAAGAAGGCTAGTTGGCTCTCGCCCATGTCTGACGCTCTGCTCCGTGCGATCCGTAGCCGCGACCTCAATGCCGCCACCTCAGCCGTGCAGGATTTACGTTCCCGACATCTGAGTGAGGCTGCCATTGCCTCTATGGTGATGGTGGCTGTGGAACGATTGGCCTGGGATGAAGGAGATCGAGCGGCAGCCAACTGGCTGCTGCGGCGCTGTTCCAAACGGCGCTAAAGGGATCCGATCTAGGCCAGAAGACATTCTGTTTCCCCCGTTAGTCCCATGGTTCCTACAAGCAGATCGCGCCCCCTCAGTGGATTTTTTCAAGAGTGCCTAACCCGACTGGAAATGTTATTTGATCTACAGAGCTATGAAGAATCTAAAAAGCTGTTGATCGATGCAATTTGTGAGGAAGCTATTCTCACCACTCAATATCTCAAGATTTGGAGAGGCATATCTCTAGAAGGGGAACAGACAACTGGATTTGTCGATTATCTAATCGCAGAACGCAAACAGTATTTGGGAAACCCATGCCTTTGCATAATTGAAGCTAAAAAGGATAATTTTGAGTAGGGTTTGGTGGAAATGCAAGCCTGTCAATGACAAAACTAGCAGATAAGATGGGATATTGATATCTTCGAAATTGAAACCAATGGCACCACCTAGCAATTTTACAAACTTGTCTCATTAGGTACAGCAATCCGTATTGAACTATGAGAACTTTTTTGGCCGACCTTTTTCCTCAGTAGCGACTGCTGGGCAGACAATCTCTTACGACTCAGACTGGATTGCTATAGTATTTATGAATCCTCACCCTATGTCACTGGCGATATGGGACAATTGTTGGGGTTGCTGCAACAGATCTTCAGAGCTTGTGAGGCCAATCTTCTCAGTCAGAAGAGCCTCCCCAAAGGAGTGACTACTTCAGGGATCCCTATGGATTGCAGTTGACTGCGACGGATTAGGGTCTTAAGAATCCCAGTGTCAAGCCCAAGACAATAAACAAGCCAAAGCCAATTCGGTAAAAGATGAACAGCCAAGTGCTGCTGCGCTGCAAAAACTTAATTAACCAATCGATCGAGAGATAGGAAAAGATAAAAGCAGAGAGAGTGCCCAACCCTTGCGGTAGCAAGGCTTCCACCTGAAAATCCGAGACAAATTCCAGCACTCCTGCCAAAAACAAAGCCGGGATCCCCAGCAAGAAGGAATAACGAGCAGCCACAGAACGCTGCAAATTGAGGAACAAACCCGCAGTAATGGTGGAACCCGACCGAGATACCCCCGGGATGAGAGCCAATGTTTGGGCCAAGCCCACCCAGATCCCATCCCAAATGCCGAGGCTATGAACATCCCGCTGTCGTTTACCCTTCTGTTCTGCCCACCCCAGCAGCAGGGCAAGACCAATGGCGGCTCCAGCAATCACCCACAACTGGCGCGGCGGGGATCCCCAGATCAGCTTGACCGCCAACCCCACCACCACAATCGGCAATGTCCCCACCAGGATCCCGACCCACAGCCGCCACGACTCCTGCTGAAAGTCTCGCTTCTGCCAGGCATTCCAAGAGCCTAGGATCAGGTGTTGCAAGTCGGCAGCAAAGTAGAGCAACACTGCTACCAAACTGCCCAACTGGATCACAGCAGTAAAAGAAGCTCCCGCATCTGGCCATCCCACCAAAGCCGGAAAGACCCGTAGATGGGCAGTACTGCTAATCGGAATAAACTCTGTTAGCCCCTGCACCATACCCAAAATGAGTGCCTGCCACCAGTTGGGATACCAAATATCGGCAAACAACAAAGAAAACACTCCCTCTCCAGGCTCTAGAACCCAATCCGCTCCGGATCGTCAATGGTGATCAGCCAGTTGCCCACATTGCGGAAGAGAGGGTTCGGTTCTGTGCCGCGCACCCGTGCTTCCACCCGATAGATCCCGGCAGCAGCTGGATTCCGCACGTTGGAGAGGATCAAGCGCATCTCCTGTCCGGCTGCAATTGGTTGGCGGGCGACCACTTCCAGGGAGCGAAACTCTTCGTTCCAGTACACCTCGTCTAGCTCCACCGGGTTGCCCTCTACTTCTAGGCGGACATTCTCGGGATCGATACGGGCATCAAAATTTCTGTCCCCATTGATCTGCACTTCTGCCACGGCTAGATCCTGAGGGGGAATCGTCAGACGATAACGGTCTAAGCGGCCACGAAGACCGCGAAAATCCAGCCGATAGCTGAGGACAGGCACCCCTTCGCTGCCGGTGATCACCAAGCCAGATTGTGCCTCTACAGAGCCGGCTATCAGCAGGGATCCCAGCCCCCCCACCAATAACCCTGCCAACAGCAGCTTCATTCCCGTAGGAATCCCATGCGAACGCTTGACTGCTCTCAACACCGAAACCTCCGTTCGCCAAAACACTTCAGCACGTTCAAAATCCACGGATGCAACCACCGGTCAACACCTTGAAGGGCCACATCACAGTCCATTGTAAAGGATGGGATCCGACCGACCGAGAGGGCTTCTGGCCCCCAAGGTTGCGGAGGTGCGCAGATTTACGCCCTTCTAAGAAAGGAGAGCCGTACATTCCAGCAGCAGCCGTTGGTTGATTAGCGCGTAGGGTTGGATTTCTAGGGCTTTCTGGAAGGCTGCAATGGCCCCGCGATAATCCTGCAGAGCAGCTCGGCACAGACCCAAACCGTGCCAGGCTCCAAAATGGATGGGGCACAATTTCACTACCACCTCACAGTCCTGGGCTGCCTCAGGGTAGCGCTTTAGGGTGTAGTACAGGACAGCCCGCCGGTTCCAGGCCTCCACAAAATCTGGCAGGTGATCGATTAATTCGCTCAATAGGGTTTCTGCAGCCTCCAGTTGGCCGCTATCCATGAGCAATTGGGAGTGTTCCAAAGCAGCCCGACCGGCAATCCCCTTTTGCCCAAACCAGAGATCCCAAAGGGCCTCAGTCGCCTCCTGCCGCAGATCGGCCTGCTCTTGTTTGAGGGCAGCCACAAGCTGTTCGAGCTGGGTCTTGTCGAACTCTTCCATGTTCCCCTCGGCATTTCAAGTCGGTGGGTTGAAGAAATCCTTATCGATCCACAAGGCGTAAATCAAAAGTCAGGATATTAGCGGCCAGAATTTCTAAAGCCCCCCCTTCAATAATGTCGCGGGTGGTGGCGGCTCCGGTGCCCATCTGGATCAGCTCGCGGCTGCGACGTACCGTTTCTTGTCGTTGCGGATCATCCACAATCACCTGCCGTTGGTTAGACAGACTGAGGCGATAATAGTTGGGCAAATCCCCACGGGTGGTATCAATGGCTAAATTGGTCTCTTCAGAGGCAACTCGAAAAGGAGCACGAGCGGTGAGCAGAGCCACTTGAATATCTTGCTCTCGCCCATCTAGGCCCTCCAATTCGGAGAGGTCAATTTGAAAGTTCAGGGTATCTTGGTCACGGCTGAGACGATCCACCCGTACCTCGTTAAAGCCGACCGCAAATTCCCGTTCCGGCTCACCAAAACGCTGGATCGTTGATTGCAAAACCGACTCGTCATTGAGGGGAGTGACCCGAATCAAATAATCCCAGTCCCGCACAAAGGCATAGTCATTCGGCCCCAATCTGACGTTGGGATCGACCAAATTGGCGGTGGGGCCAGGACTGCCGGCACGGCTGAGGGCAACCACGTACCAGTAGTTGGAGTTGATGGGCAGTCCCAGGGTCATGCGTACCTCCAAGACGGGACGAGCCCAAGCGGCGACAGCACTAAGGGCAGCGATGGCGATTCCCCCGACACAGCTCCACAGCCAGCGTTGCGGGTGAAACTCCATTTTGGGTAGGCAGGAGCGGGTCATAATGGTCTTCCTCATCCAAGTCATTATTGAATAGGGGTAGCCTTAGCCAATTCTGGATCCTAAAGTAAGCCTTGCTGAAGAAGCTTAAGGCCTTGACTCAAGAGATACAGCCCCTTTGGGGAGTACCCTCCGCACAAGCTGTAACTGTTCAAAATCCCATTGTGATCCCATTGTGCCAGGGTAAGCAAAAGCCTAACCTTAAGACAGTCTAGCGAGAAATTTCCCGTGATACAGGGGGGGCTGAGAGATTGGAGCTGTCTGGAAATTTTGTTAAGCATACAGCGTAGTTCTGTATTGCGAAAGATTTCAAGCGTTTTTGTGCAGGCGTAGGAGAGCTTGGATTCATTACCCTGATCAAATCAAGTGCAGTGGCGGGATCCCTTGGCCTACCTGCCAATTGTTGGAGCAACCTCATGATGCGATCGCGGACAGCTCTGCCGGTGCTATGTCTCTCTTTGCTGTTGGCTGCCTGTCGGGCCGAGGGGCCACCGGAAGGTATGGATGGCCCCCCTCCCACACCTGTGGAGATAGGTGCGGTGGAGGAGCGGATGATCGAGGATGCCTCGGAGTTCATTGCCAGCCTCGGATCCCAGCAGGCGGCCAGTATTAACCCTCAGGTGAGCGGTCAGATTACGCAAGTCTCTGTGCAGTTGGGATCCCAGGTAGCCGCCGGAGCTCTGATGTTTGAGATTGATTCCAGCCAGCAGCAGGCGGCAGTGGCCGGTCAAGCCGCTGCCCTTGCCTCCGCCCAAGCAGCCGTGGAGAGCAGTCGGGCCATCCTGAGCCAGTTACAAGCGGATCGTCTGCGTTTGCAAGCGGAGGTGGAGTTTGCCCGCCAGCAACATGAGCGCAATACCCGATTGTTGGCGGAAGGGGCGATCACCCGACTACAAGCGGATCAATCTAGTCGGGATCTGCGTCAAGCAGAAGCGGCTTTGGCAGCGCAGCAGGAGCAGATCCGTGCTCAGGAGGCGGCGATTATGCGGGCGGAGCGGGATGTCCAACGGGCGCAGGCGGATGCTGCTCAGCAACAGGTGCAGTTGCGCTTTTTCCAGGTCAATGCCCCTTTTGCTGGAGTTGTTGGAGAGGTGCGGGTCAGGCAAGGAGACTACGTCACTCCCCAGACGGTTCTGACCACCCTCAGCCAAAGCCAGTTGTTGGAAATCAATTTGAATATTCCACTGCAATGGGCGCCTCAGCTGCGCATCGGTACGCCGGTGCAGATTCTGGACAGTCGCAATCAAGTGATTGGCAGCAGCCAAATTTCCTTTATTTCCCCGCAGGCGGAAGCAGGCACCCAATCGGTCTTGGCCAAGGCTTTGCTGGATAACTTGAGTGGGCAGTTGCGCTCAGCACAGTTTGTGCGAGCCCGCATCATTTGGGAAGAGCGACCGGCACTGGTGGTTCCGGTAACGGCGGTGGCACGGGTGGCGGGGCAAAACTTTGTTTACACCGTCGAAACGACTGAGCCGCCGGCAGAAGGCATGCCCCCAGGGGCGGTTGCCGTTCAGAGGCCCGTACAACTGGGATCCATCCAAGACAATCACTACGAGGTGCTGCAGGGACTGGAGGCGAATGAGCCCATTGTGCTGACCGGTCTGCAAAAAATCCGCGATGGCGCACCGATTGTGGATGAAGTGATCTTTCAGCAGATGATGCAACAACAAGGAGGAGGGCCTGAGGGATCCCCGCCTCAGCCCTAGAGTCTTGAGAGTTTTTCATCCCAGCCATGATGCTCGGCATTGCCATCCCCTTGAGATTATCAAAGGTTTCTCCCACTGACCCACCGATTCGCAGCGGATCCCTAGCTTATGTTTGTTGACTTTTTCATTCGCCGCCCTGTTTTTGCTACGGTCTGCTCCATCATCATTGTGTTGGTGGGGGCTGTGTGTATCCCGCTGTTGCCAGTGGATTACTACCCCCAGGTAGCCCCTGCAGCGGTGACGGTGACAGCGGTTTACCCAGGAGCCAATGCCGAGACGGTAGAAACAGCCGTTACCAATGTGTTGGAGCAAGAGATCAACGGCGTGGAGAGTTTGCGCTACATCTCTTCGGTGAGCAGCAGCAACGGCACCAGCCAAATCACGGTGACCTTCAATCCGGAACGGGATCTGGACTCCGCCGCTATCGATGTCCAAAACCGTGTCTCCCAGGTGCAAGGGCAGTTGCCGGAAGAGGTAAACCAAAACGGCATTACGGTGCAAAAGTCGGGCGATAGTGCCTTCATTCAGGTGGTGTCCCTCCGTTCACAGGCAGGGGAATATGATGAGCTGTTTGTCAGCAACTATGCCGAGTTGTA
>JAUQVI010000056.1:0-14920 GCA_039794885.1 Thermostichus sp. DG02_5_bins_236 | reverse complement strand
CGATCTGCAACAGTTGCGGGATTGGGGGGTTCGCTCCGTGTTGGTGGGGGAAGCTTTGGTGAAACAGCCGGATCCCGGTCAAGCTGCCCGCTACCTATTGTCGTTCCACTGAATGAGGATCAGATGAATCCCAAGGATCGCTCAGACCGATGAAACGTATTCCTGTACCTGCTCATGTCCACTATGAATTTTTGCTGCGGGTTCTGGAGCGGCAGACCTTTCCAGCAGTTGAAGAACAGGATTTTAACAATCGGGCTCGTATGCAGGAGCTGATCAATTCCTTGCGCAAGGCCCTGACCCAACAGCAGCAACTGGAAGAAGACTGGCGACAGCGGGGCTATCAAGTGGATCACCGTTGGAATATGGAAGAGCCGTGACCCCTCTTGACTCTCCAGTAGACTGTAAGGTTTAGCATCAAGCCAATTGAGTTCTAGAACCGCTCCGACAGGGGGTGGCACCTTACTTTCAGGAGGCTTTGAAGATGCAGACCGTGTTGACCGTACCCAAACTGGCCTGTTCTGCCTGTGTAGAAACTGTCACCAAAGCTGTGCAACAACTGGACCCAAAAGCCCAAGTCCAGGCGGATCCCAAAACCAAGCAGGTGGTGATTACCTCCGAGCGCCCCGTGAGTGATTTGCAACAGGCCCTGACTCAGGTGGGATATCCCCCGGCTCAGTGAATTGACCTAGAGGTTCATTCCTCCCAATTATCCCTCCGGTGGGCCTAACCCCTTCCAACCCCAAATCTCTGCTCCCTCCAGATGTGGAGCAAGGGTTTGTTTCTTCGCCCTAATTTATCGAGGTGCTGCCATGTCTGCTCACCCAAGCTCTGAGGCGTTTTCTGGCGCTTTACCAGCCCAGAGGGTTCCCGGCCCAACATCTGAGGCAACCTGGCAGTTGGCTTTGCAGGGCATGAGTTGTGCATCCTGTGCCCACAGCATTGAACAGGCTCTGACGCAGGTGCAGGGAGTCTCTCAGGGATCCGTTAATTTTGCCACCGAACAAGCCACCATCAAAGGGGATCCGCAGCGGGTCAGCCCTGAGCTATTGATCCGGGCGGTACAACAGGCGGGGTATCAGGCGCGGTTAGTCCAGGAGGATTGGCAGGATTCCGAGACGAGTGATGCAGAGCGGATCGCCCAGCGGGCAGCAGAACGGGATCTGAAACTGAAG
Organism: Thermostichus sp. DG02_5_bins_236; assembly: GCA_039794885.1. GTDB lineage: Bacteria > Cyanobacteriota > Cyanobacteriia > Thermostichales > Thermostichaceae > Thermostichus. The sequence goes on along the minus strand of JAUQVI010000056.1, from coordinate 13,748 downwards.
GTTGCGATCGGGGTGGGTATCAGTACGGTATTGGTGATCGGATCCCTGCCGATGATGCTGGGGATGGAAATCCCAGGCTTTCCCATGTGGCTGCACAATCCCTGGTTGCAGTTGGTGTTAACGGCCCCGGTACAGTTTTGGGTGGGCAAGCACTTTTATCACGGTGCTTGGGCGGCTTGGCAACGGCGTTCGGCAGACATGAACACGTTGGTGGCCTTGGGAACGAGCGCAGCTTTCTTCTATTCCCTGTTCCCGACGATTTTTCCTCATTATTTTCATCGGCAGGGGCTCCACCCCGATGTGTATTACGAGGTCTCGGCGGTGGTCACCACCCTGATCCTGGTGGGCAAGTGGATGGAGCAGCAGGCCAAGGGCCAAACCTCTGAAGCGATTCGCAAGTTGATCGGGTTGCAGCCAAAAACAGCGCGGGTGATTCGCAATGGTCGGGAGGAGGATATCCCGATTCGGGAGGTGCAGGTGGGGGATCGGATCCGGGTGCGTCCCGGAGAAAAGATACCGGTGGATGGGGTGGTTCTCGAGGGATCCTCAGCGGTGGATGAATCGATGGTGACGGGGGAGAGCCTGCCCATACAAAAGTCTGTAGCGGATGAGGTGATTGGGGCGACTTTGAACCGGACGGGTAGCTTTGTCATGGAGGCCCGCCGGGTGGGTAAAGACACTGTTCTGGCACAGATTGTCCGCTTGGTACAGGAAGCCCAGGGATCCAAAGCGCCGATTCAGCAGTTGGCGGATCGGGTCACGGCTTGGTTTGTGCCGGTGGTGATTGGGGTTGCCCTGTTGACGTTCATCCTCTGGTTGATTCTGGGTGGCAACCCGACCTTGGCCCTAGTCAACACCATCGGCGTGTTGATCATTGCCTGTCCTTGTGCGTTGGGTTTGGCTACCCCCACCTCGATCATGGTTGGAACCGGGCGGGGAGCTGAGTTTGGTGTGTTGGTGAAAAGTGCCGATAGCCTGGAACTGGCCCATCGCCTGCGCACCGTGGTGTTGGATAAAACTGGCACCCTGACGGAAGGCCATCCCACTGTCACGGATATCTGGACCAAGGACTCCTCTTCCCTGGCGGTGTTGCGCCTGGCTGCAGCAGTGGAGCGCCACTCGGAGCATCCCTTGGCCCAGGCAGTCGTCCAGAAAGCCGAATCCGAGAATCTTTCTATTCCAGCCGCGCAGCAGTTTCAAGCCATCGTCGGCAATGGGGCAGAAGCCTGGGTGAAAATGACCCAGGATCCGGGTCACGAAGATCAGCGGGTTCAAGTGGGGCGGTTGGGGTGGTTACAAGAGTTGGGGATCCCTTGGGATTCTTCTCTACAGGGACAGGTGCAAAGTTGGGAACGCCAGGGCAAAACGGTAATTGGGGTCGCCCAATCGGGGAACTTGCTGGGGCTACTGGCGATTGCCGATCCGATGAAACCCACCTCTCCCGCAGCGGTGCAACGGCTGCAACAGATGGGCTTGGAGGTGATCATGCTCACGGGCGACAATCCAACGACGGCCCAAGCCATTGCCCAACAAGCAGGGATCCCGCGGGTGATCGCCCAGGTGCGCCCCGACCAAAAGGCAGCCTATATCCGCCAATTGCGACAGCCTCAACACCTGGTGGCAATGGTGGGGGACGGCATCAATGATGCGCCCGCCTTGGCAGAAGCAGATGTGGGGATTGCCATCGGTACGGGTACGGATGTGGCCATGGCTGCCAGTGATATCACCCTGATGTCGGGGGATCTGCAGGGGGTGGTCACCGCCATTCAACTCAGCCGTGCCACCCTCAACAACATTCGGCAAAACCTATTTTTTGCTTTTATCTACAACACACTCGGGATCCCAATTGCGGCGGGGGTGCTTTATCCCTTGACCGGTTGGCTGCTCAACCCGATTGTAGCGGGAGCGGCCATGGCTCTTAGTTCGGTTTCAGTGGTCACCAATGCCCTGCGCTTGAAGCAGTTTCGGCCCTGTTAGAGCGGAAGCGGAAAGATGATAAAAACAGAAACAGAAAAGGTAGGCTCATCACCTACCTCAATTCAATTATGTTGGTCTATTGACTCTTGCCCTTTGAGGAGCTTCACTTTTTACTCTGAAATCCCAGAAGGATCAAGAGATAGGCAACTATCTACCCTGCAGAGAAAATCAACGGAACCCTAACCGTCAGATTAGGAAGCAACATTCACTTTCACCAGTTGAGCTTTTTCAGATTCCGCTTTCGGCAGAGTTAGGGTCAGGATTCCATCTTTGTATTCTGCGTTCACCTGATCATGTTGGATCCGGTTCGGCAGTGGGATTACCCGTTGGAACCGTCCATAGCGGAATTCACTGCGAGTGACTCCTTTGTCTTCAGAGCGTTTTTCAAAGCGCCGTTCTCCACTGATGGAAACTGCCTCAGCTGTGGCCTGAATGTCTAGATCTTTGGCCTCTAAACCGGGCAATTCCAACTTCAGAGTAATGGTTTCCGGATCATCGTGCATTTCCACCGCAGGCAAAAAGGCAAATCCACTATCTCCGTTGGTGGTAGTGCGAGGAACCAGACGATCAAACATCCGGTTCATTTCCCGTTGAATGTCATCAATTTCACGAAATGGATCCCAGCGAACGATATTCATAGATCATCCTCCTGACATGATCTTCACGGTTTGCTTTAACTTCCGATCCAAACCTAGAGGCTTAACATAACCTCCATACCTCTAATTTAGGCAATGGTAACCAGAGATATGTAGGGTTTTCTGGAATGTCTTTAGGGGATTTGCCGATCCTGCTGCCAGGCTGAAAGCGGACTAGGACTCCGTACGTTTGGGCCGACGATTGGGTCGTGTTTGTAACCACATGCTGAGACCTGTCACCACCATGACCAACAACCCCATTCCATTCAAAAAGGGATAGATCGCCTCCAGGTTGAGGGGCCCCCACTGGCCTTTGTGGATTTGGATGAGCCAGTAGTAGTCGAAGTTTTGATTGAGGAGGGCAATTTGATACAGGGATCCGGTTAGCACCGTTACCACCAAAGGCAAAAACAGGATGGGAGCAAGCAGGCGGTGGATTTTGCGAATGGTTGATTTCTTGAATGCCATTGGAAATGCTCTGGGGTATATGAGGTTTGTTCTGTAATGCTAACCAATCTTGGTCAAACACCTCCAATCTTTCTCTAGCTAAACATCAGCAAGATTTTATAGAACCATTGGTCTGACGGGGTATTTACGAACATTTTTGAGAAAATCTCTATTTACAGGGTTTATCTAGGAGAAAGCTCCCGCAGCTGTTCTAAAGCTCAAATCATCTCCTGATACTGTTAGCAGAGTAGCTTGCTGCTGATCAGCTGCATTCTTACCATCAGTTGGGCAAAGTGTTTTATTGACCGAAGCCACACAGAAAAATATCTCTTAACAAGCTCTTAACTTCTCGATAAAGTGGCCCCTGAAGTGCCTACAGTGGATCCCACAGTAGATGACTATCTCCTGGTTTGCTACTTTTGAGACGAGGCTCTCTAGGGTATAGCAATGGAAGGTATTCGGGTTAGCACTCCTCATCCTGAGGTTATGCGTGTCGTAAAACACCAATCTTCTATTTTTGCAACGCTTGTGTTTCTTCCTATCTCCATCCACTTATTTTTTGGAGTTGAAGCAAGAAAACTGACTTGTCGGCGTCCCTTTTTTGACCGACCTCCTGAATGTGAGATGACTTATACCAGCTTAACCCGAACAAGAACCCTTCCCATTGGAAATCTGAAGGGTGCATCGATTGAAGAAAGCTGTGATGATGAAGGTTGTACCTACCGCACTCTGGTGAAGACAAATTCGGGAGTTTATGGTTTGGCTGGTACAGATGCTGCTCGTCAAATTGAAAATTACTTAAGTCAAGCCGATCAACCTGAACTGGTTATTACGGAATCAGTATGGGGTCTACGTTTTTTTGGTGCCTTGATTTTCTTTTTGGGCTCTGCTGGTATTCTGATTTTTTCGTTTTCTCGCATGGCTTTTATTTTTGATAAGAGAATAGGTAAACTCAAGATCTGCAAGGTAAATCTTTTTCAGTATCAGGTTACCGAGATACCTCTGATTTCCATTAACTCCATTCAGGTTGAAGAAAAAAATGAAGTTGACAGCGATGGGGATCCTGTTACTAACTATTACGTTAGCCTAGTTGGAAGATCACTAGATCCGATCCGCATAAGTTTCCTCCCTTGCAGAGAGCTAGAAGAGTTGCAGAAATTGGCCCATCGGCTTGGCTCTTTTCTAGGAGTACCGGTTCGAGTGGTAAAGTCTTCTGCAGAGGCGCAAGAGGCTTGAGAACCAAGCCATGATGCAGATGATCTTATTTTCTTATTTCTTTTTTATTTCTTGCCTGCACAGTGGACCCCCCCTGATCAAGCTAGGGTTATCCTTTCCAAGGATTGGCCAACTTGGGGTTCGTGGTAAAACTTAGGTCTGTAAGGCTCTCTAAAAAGGCCAGCAGATCGGCTTGTTCTTGGGTGGTAATCTCAAAGCCGGTTACAAACTGACTTTTCCAGGGATTTTTGCTCCCTACCCCTGCCCAAGGCCCGGCATGAAGGGTTCGTCCCCCGGCAGCATAATGGGCAATCACTTCTTTTAGGGTGGCAATGCTGCCATCGTGCATGTAAGGGGCAGTGAGGGCAATGTTTCTCAGAGTGGGAGCCTTGAAGCGTCCCATATCCGCCGGGTTGCCGGTAATCTCATAAACACCGGTGTTGGGGAAAGGATAGCTTCCTTGAGCATCTAGGTTATAGAGCCCGGTGTTGTGGAAGCCAATTTCCACAAATTTCATGCGTTCATGTTGTAGGGAATCACTAAAGTTAAAACCACCATGGCAATGAAAGCAACCTAGTTTTTCACCGTGAAAAAGTTGCTCCCCTCGCCGGGCTGAAGCTGAGATGGCATTGGGATCCCTACCAAAGCGGTACCGGTCATAAGGAGAACCCAGAGAAATTAGGGTGCGCTGGAAAGCTGCCAAAGCTCGCACCAGATGGGCCAGTGTTGGTTTTATATCTCCGGGAAAAGCCTGGGGAAAAAGTTGTTGATAAACCGGATCCATCTGCAAAAGCTGAAGGATCTCCCTTTCTCTGCCAACCATCCCCATTTCCACGGGGTGCTCTCCAAACAAGGGAATCAGGGCTTGCTGTTCCAAGCGACGCAACAAAGGGTTACCCCAGGTGAGGACGGGTGTGTACCCGACATTGGTGAGGCTCATGCTGTTGCGGGGGTGAACTTCCCCGGTGGCACCTATAGAAACGGCCCTGTCTTCGGCAAAAGCCAGCTCCTGACGGTGACACCCTGCACAGGAGAGGGTGCCGGTAACTGAGAGGCGCGGATCGTAAAACAGGTGTTGCCCCAGCTCTACTTTGGCGCTGTTCATGGGGTTATCGGCAGGTACCGGTGGCGCCGGTAAGCCGTATGGAATCCCCCAGTCAAACTCAGCCGCTTCTGGATGCGGGGAAGAAAGGCCCCAACTTCCCCACCCCATCCCTATCCAGGCAGAGAGTAAAGCCATTAAGACCAAGCTGAGCCAGCGGGATCCCCTCCGTCTGCGCTTCAGGGTGCCTGTTGTTGCAATCCTTGCCATGAGGGAGTAATTCTCTAACTCAGAGAAGGCAAGCTGCGGCCGGCATAGCTAAGCTTGCTGCAGCCCGGGCTTAATGGAAATAAAATACCTCTGGCCTATTGCAGCCGGAAAAAGCGTTGCTCTCCTGTAGTCCCAAAGTGCTTCAGGATGAGGTCACAATCCCTGTCGTTGCGACCCGACATGCAACCTGGGGGCGTATCCACTTGGTTAATGGTTACATCGGTTCCTTCCACCAAGGCTGCCAGGTCAGCCACGACAACATCCTTAGCCGGGTCAAAGTTGGGGAACTCCACCTCCACCAAGTTGGGGTACGCACAAGGCTGGGTAGGTCGCTGATCAGGCCCTGCCGCCGGACAACCGGTACTTCCTAGGTGAATAGAGAATCCGCGGGAGCTCCCATGACCGTGTCCGTGACCACCACCATGATGACCCTGGGCCAAAGGCTGAGCATTGGCAACTAAAGTGGAACGTTCTCCCGCAGCTTGCGGCTGAGCAGGCTCTAGGTCAATGCGCACAAACTTGTAGCCTCCCTGCCAATTCCACCAGAGGGAGGTGAGGTTCAGAGGAGAAGGAGCCAAAGCGGCATCCTCATGGTTTAACTCAAAAGGGATCCCTAAGTTAAATCGCAAACCAACATAGTCCCCGCGGGGTGCTGTGCCGACCACCTGATCCCGGGTTTCCGGAGTGCCGTTGACACAAGCCCCCGAGCGATCCTCAAAATCCAGCAGAGCCACATTCTGGTGCTGCCACTGACCGTCTTGTAGCAGAGTGACCGGCACGGCTTTGCCCGTTCTATCCAAAAGATGAATATCGGATACGTAAAAGCGGAAGTCAGACACCTTCATAGGAGCAGCAAGGGATCCCAGCTCGTAGGTTTCTCCACAATCAAAGGGCTGATCCCCTACTTGGGCTGCAAAGCGAATCGTAACCGGTTCTTCAGCTTGGGCAGCCACCCTTAGCCCCACTCCAGCAGCCAAACCCACGACCAAAGTAGAGGTAAAAAGCACAGAGGCTTTCGGCAAAGGTGACAACATCTTAGGGCCTTGAAACGCGGACTCCAGTTCACTCTTTCAAAATTTTTCTGAGTCGTCAAAAGACGCCCTGTCTCTCAAGAGCTAGCGACACGCAGGGTTAGAGGGGTAGGCACAGCTAACGCAATGAGCGGAGCGGTTCGGCGGATCCCGCTAGAGGCTTGCTCAACACCTGATATTCCTGCGGATTGAAGAAGGGATCCCCGGCAACATAGGCCCGACCGGGGGAGAGATCCGGCAGGGGATCCGCTTCCGCTTGGCCGTCGAAGGTTAGCTCCAACAGCACCCCATTGGGATCGTAGACAAACAGTTGCCATAGATGGGTTCCTGGCACAATGAACTCACGACAGGACAGGCCCAACTGGGTAATCCGCCGCTTGAATTCGTGAAACCCTACCGCCTGCAAGGAAACATGATCAATGGCTCCGGTTTCTAAGGGAACCACTCCTGATTTTCCCAAGGCAGGGCCACCGGCATAGATGTGAAAAATGGCAGGATTTTCAGGGGTGGGGCAGGCCAGCCAGGCTCCCGGAAAGCCAAAGTTGGGGCGAGGCACCTGCCGCATCCCCAGGATCTGGGTGTAGAAGCGGATCGTGGCTTCCAAATCATTGGTTTTGATGGCGACGTGAAATAAGCCCGTGAGCACCATGGTTTTTTCAAGATAAATTTCCAGAAGTTCCTAGAGGCAATCCCTGGGTAGTCTATCGATAGTGGCTCCCTTCTCCAACCCTGAGCCAGCAAACTCGCTGAATTAGCCAGATGCTTCTAAAAAGGATCCCATGCGGCGAAACTTCTGGTAGCGTTCTTCCCGTAGCTGTCGGCCACTTAAGCCAGAAAGCGCCTGTAGATGCCTCAGTAGGGCTTGCTTCAGGGTTTGGGCCGCTTCCACCGGAGCACGGTGAGCACCTCCAACCGGTTCGGGCAGAATCTCGTCAATAACTTCTAGCTGCAGCAGATCTTGGGCGGTAATGCGCAGGGCTGCTGCAGCTTGTGGAGCTTTTTTGGCATCTTTCCAGAGAATGGCCGCACACCCTTCTGGGGAGATCACCGAATAGACAGCGTGCTCAAACATCAACACCCGGTCGCCAATACCAATGGCCAGTGCCCCACCGGATCCCCCTTCGCCGATGATGGTACAAATGATCGGGATCTCAAAGCGGAAGAGAGCTTGTAGGTTGGCGGCAATCGCCTCTCCTTGGCCTTCTTCTTCTGCCTTCAGGCCAGGGTAGGCCCCCGGAGTATCAATAAAAGTCAGCAGGGGTAGACCAAAACGGTGGGCATGTTCCATCAGTCGCAGGGCCTTGCGATAGCCAGCTGGATTGGGCATCCCAAAGTTGCGGTGAATGTTGTCTTTGGTGTCACGGCCCTTTTGGTGACCTAAGATCACCACCGGCTGATCTTCCAACTTGGCCAAACCGGCAACAATCGCCGGATCATCCTGACCGTGGCGATCACCGTGCAGTTCGAACCAGTCATCACAGATGGTTTGCACGTAGTCGAGGGTACTGGGGCGACGGGGGTGACGGGCCACCTGTAGACGTTCCACCGGGGTAAGCTGACGGAAAATCTCGCGGCGCAGTTCTTCGGCCTTAGCTTCTAATTGGCGAATTTGCTCAGAAGCCTCGATTTCATTGTCTTCTGCCAAAGCGCGAATCTCCTCAATGCGTTGCTCTAGGGCAGCGACAGGCTGTTCAAAATCCAGCAGCATACGGTCGGTAGATTTGGTCATGACCGATCCACAAACGGGCTTTGGGTTGGGCAGGGTTGGATGTCGATCTTCTCATATCCAGTTCCTCACAGGCAGGAAAAACAGAATCCTTCCGCTCTCTGCCATCCGGCACACACACATCACACACATTGATATTGCATTTCCAGCATCCTCAGCACACAGCCCCTCGCGCCTTCTGGGTAAGCTCTTTCTGGATAATGTTAAAAGGTAGAGTTAAGAAAAATCACCCGTTGCGGGAAGGGATCCCTTGTCTACGACCCCCAAAACACCGACGCCTGCGCCGCTGCCCCCCTGGCTCCGTTGGGCTGTGGTGGGATCCGTGCTGGTGGGGATTGGGTTAGGGGCTTTTTGGCAGTATGGACAGCCGCAGCGGCAGGTGCATGTCCATACCGAACGGCTCTTGCAGGCGGTGGAGGGGCGTGAGTGGGAACGGGTGGAGTCGCTTTTTGCCGAGACTTACGCTGATGCTTGGGGTTTTGACAAACAGACAGCCCTTTCCTATGGCCAGCAGGTTTTCGGCCAGTTTCTGCGCCTGCGTATTCGCCCACAAGAGCTACAGGTGCAGATCAGCTCAGAGGATAGAGGACGTGCCACCGTTTGGTTTGTGATTGAGGGATCCGGTGGCCCCTTGGCCAACCTAACTCGGGATCAGGTGAATGCTTTGCAGCAACCGTTTCAGTTTGATTGGCAGCGGTCTGCAGGTAACCCCTATCGTTGGCAGTTGATTCGCATTGAGAACCCTGATCTGGAAATCCCTGAAATCAATCATGTTCACAAAGGCTTAGTCATGGTAGCCGATGCCAAAATCTTACTTTCACCAGCAGACCATCTCGACTTTGAGGCTAAAAGCAGCATTAAGCACGACTATATTGATGGTGAGGTGTTCGCATTGGAGGGAACGACAGATACGCATAATTTGATTGTAGGTAATTGTTTTATTCTACTGAGAACCCAACTACGCCGATCCTAGTGCCGTACTTTCTTCGCTGACATCAAAGCTCGGATCGAGGCAAGAAATTGCTTTTATTATCCCGATCTTTTAGTTACTTGTGATCCACGAGATCAAGAGACCCAAACTTATAAGCGATTCCCCTGTCTAATTATTGAGGTGTTGTCGGAGAGCACAGAGGCTTTTGATCGAGGAAATAAGTTTAATGACTATCAAGCCCTAGAAACGTTAAAGATTATCTTCTGGTCAATACCCAGTCTCAGCGGATCGAGCACTTTCATCGAGAAGCAAGGGGTTGGCTTCTGCAAACCTATACCCAGGGATCCTTTACGCTTTCCAGTTTAGTTTGGGATCCCACTTACGATACTGTCCGTTCCCTCTTGCAATTTAACGGTTTTATCCCTGTTGGCCGTTATCGGGTCGAAGTTATTGTCGAGGGTCGCCAGGTGGGTGTTGGCCACTTTACAGTGCGCCGTGCCGGTCGGTTTGGTTGAGAAGATAGGGGTCAACCCTACCCACATGGAAGTATGGCACCCCAAGAGGCTGGTCCATAGAGTGACCAGCTGAGTGTGGTGCCCACCTTCTCTGTCCAGTCAGGTAGCCCACCCGATCACAACAAGTGACAACAACAAGGGATCCCGCAAATGGGAACCCTTTTGGAATTTGGATCCCGTGCAGTCTTAAGTTCTTTGCTGGTGGGCAAATCCTTACCCTGTAAGGATAGATACAAAACATGTCCCGGCGGACATGCAAACTTAGAGCGTTTCTATTTTTTTCCTTTTGCAAAGTGCATCGAGAGTTGACCCCCATGAGAACACTCCGCAGTCGCCGAGTCGTTTTGGCAACCGGAACAGCCACGTTGGCGACGCTGATGCTGCCGCGATTGGCATCCGCAACAACACCCCTGACCTTCCAGCTTGACTGGAAATACAACGCTCAGTTTGCGGGTCTCTTCGTGGCTGAGGCCGAGGGTCTCTATGCTGCCTCCGACCTGTCTGTGCAAATCCGCGAGTGGTCGGATGGCCTGAATGTGATTGAGGCTGTGGCGGAGGGGGCGGTGGATATGGCCTGTGCTGAGCAAAACCTGATCCTCGCCGCCCAGGCTGCCGGTGCGCCGGTGAAGGCAGTGGCCACGATGTTTCATGCTTCACCCTACGGCCTGATGACGGTGCCGGAGGTAGCACTCGCAAGCCTTACGGATCTCGTCGGTAAGCGTGTCGGTGTCCATGTGGATGGGATCAAGGTGATGGAGTTGGTCAAGGGGGTCAATGGGATCACCGATATTGATGTGGTGGAGATCCCCTATGCTGACAAGTTTGATCGGGTTGTCTCTGGGGAGTTTGCAGCGGTGCAGTGCTATGTTATCGACGAACCGATTGGGGTGGCGGCCAAATATGGTTTTGAGCCTAAGGTTCTGCGCTTAAGTGAGCACGGCTTGTTGTCCACTGCCCAGACGATAGTTGCCTCGGAGCGCGTGTTGGCCGAAAAACCGGAAGCGGTGCGTGCCTTTCTAGCGGCAACTTTCGAGGGCTGGGCCCGCGCCCTCAAGGATAAACCGCGGGCGGCTGCTCTTGTGGTGGAACGCTTTGTGCCGGAGGGATCCCCCTACAAGGATGTAGCCTATCAAACTCGTACACTGGAGTTGCTGGAGCCTTATGTGCGAGGTCAAGGTGGGCCACTGGGTGTGATCGATGCTAAAGTCTGGGCCGAAGCGGCACGTTTGATGCTGGAATATGGCATCCTGGAGGCGCTGCCGGATTTGTCATCCTCTCTGGCTCTAGATTTTGTCGTCTAGGTGTTATCAGTCAACAAAGAAGGCGGAGCGGCAGAAGAGTTTTTGCCGACCAGGCGCGGTACAGCCGTGGGATACCCGCACAGCTACTCCCTTGGGGTTTGCCCAACTCCAACGGGCTCCGGCGTTGTTTCCGCCAAGTACAGCCGTTCCTCTAGGGCATCGTACTCAAACAACTCCGCGTAGCGACCCCAGTCGATGGCGGTGGCGAACTGTCGTTCAGCCTCTGTATGAGGAAAATGCTCATCCCACAAATCCAGAAAGAATTCTCCCCGCATCGAGTGGCTGCGTTTTTCCTCCAAAGTTTGCAGAATGCTCTTGAACACCGGTACCCGCTCCAGTAGCTGCTGCCGGAATAGATCCTTGCTGCGCAAGATAGTGGTGGTGGCAAAGTCGCGGCCAATCTCGCTCAGGTGAACTTCCCCTTGCAAAACCTCGGCAAACCCCAGCAACACGGCTGCATCCAAAATCGGCAGCAGATCATCCACCGACAGGCGGAGCCGTTCTGCTAGCTCTGCAATATCTACCTGCCCTTCGGGTTGCTCCACAATCAGCTCCAACAGGCCGCTGATCCCTCCCACCCGCGCATAGGGCAAGGGATAGGCATAGGGCGAGGACACCTGCTCGTGCGCAGGAGGTTGTACCGCCATTTCTGTTGTGACCTCGATCTCGGGGTTGGTCATAATTGTGTAGATGTAGTCCACCAAGGATTTGAAGCGGGGATCCAACCGATCATGGGGGCGGGGCAGGTCGATCTTGACCTCGCCGCGGATGCGCCCGGGATTGGATCCCAGGATCACCACCCGATCCGCCAGAAAGACGGCCTCTTCGATATTGTGGGTCACAATCAAAATGCTCTGAGAAGGAAAGCTACCGGCATTCCAGAGATCGTCAATTTCCCCGCGCAGGTTCTCTGCTGTCAGCACATCCAGGGCGCTAAAAGGCTCGTCCATAAACAGTACCTTCGGCTCCAACACAAAGGCGCGGGCAAAGCCCACCCGCTGCTTCATTCCCCCTGAAAGTTCCTTGGGATAGGCACTTTCAAAGCCATCTAGCCCCACCAGATCAATTGCTTTCAAGGCCCGCTGCCGGCGCTCCTTCTTGGGGATCCCACGGGCCTGTAACCCCAGCTCCACATTTTCTTGCACCGTCAGCCAGGGCAGCAGAGCAAAACTTTGAAACACCATCGCCACATCCGGATTGGCCCCCCGCAAGGGCTTGCCGTTGCTTAATACCTGCCCCTGACTGGGTGGGATCAACCCTGCCATAATCCGCAGCAGGGTACTTTTGCCACTTCCACTGCGGCCCAAAAGCGCCACAACTTCTCCTGCCCTTACCTCAAGGCTGATGTTGCTTAAAACGGTAAACTCTCCCTTGCCTTCCGGTAGAGGAAAACGCTTGTAAACCTCCTCAACCCGAATCAGAGCTGAGTTTCTATCCAAATTCATACCTGCCTGCCCCTGTGCTGATGGATGGACTAGAGATGATACTTATCTTCAGCCAATTGATAAAGCCGCCGCCAAAACAGGCGATTAAACCCCACGACAAACAAGCTCATCATGCCAATGCCTAGGGTGATGCGGGGCCAATCTCCCACCGCTGTAGCCTCTGCGATGTAGGTACCCAGTCCTGTTGCTGTCAGAGTAGTGGATCCCCAGGTTACAATTTCTGCCACAATGCTAGCGTTCCAGGCTCCTCCACTGGCGGTTACTCCGCCGGTGACCCAGGCGGAAAAGATCCCAGGGATGATCAACTGCCGCCAACGCTGCCAACCTTTTAGGCCCACATCTGCCGCCATTTCTCGTAGGTCGGTGGGAATGCTCTGGGCTCCGGCAATGGAATTGAACAGAATGTACCACTGGGCACCCAAAGCCATGAGCAAAATGCTGCCCCACTCTATGCTGATGTGCGTGCGAATAAAAAACAGCGTGGCAAAGGGAAAGATGAAATTGGCCGGAAAGGCTGCCAAAAACTGAACCACCGGCTGGAGCAACCGCGCCAGTTGCGGGTTAAAGCCAATGGCCACCCCGATCGGTGTCCAGATCACGGTGGCCAGAACCAAAAGCAAGACCACCCGTCCCAAGGTAAGTAGCCCTAGACCCAAGGTAAGCAACACCTCAGCAAAGCCCACTGTGGTACCCATAAAATGGGCAATCCAGACGAAAATAGCTCCGATTAAAACCAGCAAAACCTGGGTAAACAGGCGCTCCTGCCGTTGCTGCTGCCGGGGATCGGCAGCACTCCCCAAGCGGGGTTGGCTGAGTTGAGAGAGGATCCGATCCCCTAGCTCCCCGATTGGGCTGAGCCAATCGCCGATCAGGCGTGGGATCCGAGCGGTGGTCAAGAGGTCGTAGAGCCAAGATTCCGGAGCATTGGCCCCGGCGCTCTGCTCCAGGCGGAACTTATCTGACCAGGCAATCAAGGGCCGCCAGAAAAGTTGATCCACCAGCAGGATAACCACAGCCATGGTTAACAGAGCCCAACCCAATTTCGCCAGATCCTCGGCGCGGATGGCTGCCTCCACGTAGGATCCCAGCCCCGGCAGGGTGTAGTCCTGGTTCAGCACACTGATGGCTTCGCTGGCCGCCACAAAAAACCAGCCACCGCCAAAACTCATCATGGCATTCCAGAGTAGGCCAACCATGGCGGAGGGCACCTCCA